>CAVACW010000020.1:0-31582 GCA_963587345.1 uncultured Oscillospiraceae bacterium
CCGCAACACCGCACCTGCCTCTCAGTGCTTTTAATCACGGACCGCAGAGCGTGGGACTAGGATTGACATCCCACGGTGCCTATGCATTCCCAACCAACGTAGTTCAGATTTCTCCTCACTGGGGCTAGTCAATCAAGGCTTGCTTTCACAAGCCTCTGCCTTTAGGCAGGGGTGGTTGACGCCAAGTCTTCCTTGTAAAGTTCAGCAATGTCGATCAGAAGCAGATCCTCTCTGTCGGGGCGCTCGGCAAAGCCCGAACGCGAAATGAAGCCATAACGGTAGGCCGAGAGCGGCGACGCCTTCACCTGCTCCACTTCGTGCGCCATGAGGGAGAGCGTCAGCGGAGCTGATCGGAATTTTGCCTCATAGGCCGTGTATCCCTTCGCATCCTGCGTCACGATGTCAAACTTTCCGTTGCGATGCTCTTCAGGCAGGTCGTACCAATAGCGGCCGATGTTCTCAAACGGCGGATCCACCAGCCCGCGGCGGTTGAGCCGCGTCAGGTACTGCCGGCAGACGCCTTCGAAGGCCGTCGGCACAAACCGCTCTTCAAAGTCGCGCGCGATGAAGCGATCAAAGAACGCCGCAGGCGCCATGACGCTGCGCTGGGATTCGTAGCGGAAAAGATATCGGTAGTAGAAAAGCGCCAGCTCGTCGGCGATGCGATAGCCCGTGCGCCGCTTGTTCTCCGCCTCGTTGATCGGCGCCACCTTCGCCACAAGCCCCATGCCGATGAGTTTTTCAAGCGTGTCGGCCAACGCCGGACTGCTCGTCACATGCGACTTCGTGAGGATCTGGGAAAACTTGCTCACGCCTTCCGCCAGCACCGCAAAGACTTCGTTGGCGTTGTTGATCTTGCTCATCTCGGTGCGCAAAAAGAGCGGCACTTCACTCTCAAGACGCGCTCCAGGCGCCGCAATGAGCTCCACCAAATTCTCTTTCACCGAGCACTGGTCGTCCACCAGCCGGTTGTAGTAGGGGATGCCGCCGAAGACGCTGAAGATCCGCACCTTGTCTTCGGGCGAATACGCTGGATAAAAAAGCGCCGACTCCCAGTAGTCCATCGGCTTCAAGTGAAGCACCAGTCCGGCGCGGCCGTAAAGCGGGTTCTTCATCTCGAGCAGCGAACGCATGGTCTCCACAAAGGAGCCGCAGAGCACCAGCTTCAACCGCGAGCAATTCTTGGCTGCATCCATCAGCGTCTGCACGATGCTGTCGGCGCCCGGCGTCACTTGACGCAAGTACGGAAACTCATCGAGCAGCAAGAGAACGGGCGCGCTTTGCGCCTCCTGAATCAGAAACGAGAGAATGTCCTGCAACCGGACGAAAGCCGGCACGGGCTTGCCCAGCGAATCCGCCGCTAGCAGCGACAGCGCCGTAACGTTGTCGGCTTCCGACGTCTGACGGCAGGCGTAATAGATCGTCTTTTCAGGACGATCCTGCGCCGCGCGGCAAATGAGCTCGCTTTTTCCGACACGCCGCCGTCCGTAGACCACCGCCAGATTTTCATCCTCGCGATTGAAGAATGAAGCAAGCGCCTTCAACTCTTCCCGACGACCAACAAAAGACTTTGTCATATGTTGCTCGGTTTTAACCGACTCAGTTATTTCCGAGCAATTCTACTCACCTCTGAAAAAACCGCCGAAGCACTCTGGCCCGCGGCGGTTTTCCCTTTCAGGAGGAACTATTCCTCCGACGGCGCGTCGTCTTCGGCCGGAACGTCCATCACCGGCGCTTCAGCCGCCGGCGCCTCCGTCGCAACCGTCGCTGCATCGGCCGGCGCTTCCGCCGTCGTTTCATCCACATCATCGTCCGCCACGCGCACGATGTGAATGAGACGATCCTCGCCGCGCACGTCCATGAGCGTCACGCCCTGCGAGCCGCGGCTGCTGACGCGGATGCTGTTCACCGGCGTTCTCACGATGTTGCCCGCGAGCGACAGGAGCATCACGGAGTCATCCGGACGCACCAGCGTCGCGCCGATCACGCGGCCGTTGCGCTCGGAGGTCGCGATGGCAATTATGCCCTTGGCATTGCGGCCGTGGCGCGTGTACTCCGCGATCGGCGTGCACTTGCCGTAGCCGTTTTCGCAAGCGGTGAGCACCAGCTGGCTGTCGTCTTCCGCCACCAGCATCGCAATCACCTTCTGGCCTTCTTCAAGCCGCATGCCGCCGATGCCTCGGGCCCCGCGGCCCATGCTGCGCACGCAGCCTTCTTCAAAGCGAATGGCCTTGCCCGCATCCGAAAAAAGCATGACGTCGTGCTGGCCGTCCGTGATCGCCACGCCAATGAGACGGTCGCCCTCATCAAGACGGATCGCGAGCTTGCCCGCTTTCAGCACCTGAGCAAATTCCGAAAGCGGCGTCTTCTTCACGACGCCGTTTTCGGTTGCCATGAAGATGTAGTGATTGTCTTCGAAGGCAGTCACCGGAAGCGCGATTGAAATCTTCTCGCCTTCCTGCAAGGGCAGAAGGTTCACGATCGCCTTGCCCTTCGCGTTGCGGGCGCCTTCCGGGATGAGGTAGACGTCAAGCGCATAGACGCGGCCCAGGTTGCTAAAGAAGAGGACCTTCCCATGAGTGTTCGCGACGAAGACCTGCTCGATCACGTCGCCTTCCTTCATCTTGGCAGCGCGCTTGCCGTATCCGCCGCGACGCTGCTCCTGATATTCCGTCAACGCCAGGCGCTTCACGTAGCCTTCGCGCGAGAGCGTCACCACGACGTTTTCGTTGGCGATGAAGTCAAGCGGATTAAAGTTGGGATCAGTCGAATTGTCGATTTCGCTGCGGCGCTCGTCACCGTAGGCCGTCACGAGCTCGGCAAGCTCTTCGTCCATGATCGCCTTGACGCGCTCGGGCTTGGCAAGAATGTCGAGCAAGTCGGCGATCGTCGCGTGCACTTCGCGGTATTCGTCATAGAGCTTGTCCTGCTCGAGCCCCGTGAGCTTTTGCAGCGCCATGCGCAAAATCGCGTCCGTCTGCGGCTCGGACAAGTGGTAGAGCCCTTCGGCATCCAGCCCGCACCCGGCGGGGATGTCGGTGGGCATGTAGAGCTTCGGGTCGCCCACGTTCGTCAAAAGGGACTTCACCAGAGGAGAATCCCAGCCGCGCGCCATGAGCTGCTGCTTGGCGATGGCGGGCGTGGGCGCATTCTTGATGACGGCAATGAATTCGTCGATGTTGGACAACGCCACGGCCTGGCCTTCCAGGAGGTGGCCGCGGTCGCGGTTCTTCTTCAAGCGGAAGATCGTGCGGCGGTTCACCACTTCACGGCGATGGCGCAGGAAGTATTCGATGATCTGGCGCAGATTAAGAAGACGTGGCTGACCGTCCACAAGCGCCACCATGTTCATGCCGAACGACGTCTGCATCATCGTGAGCTTGTAGAGCTGGTTCAGAATCACTTCGCCGAAGGCCCCCGCCTTGAGCTCCATCACAATGCGCACCTTGTCGGTGGACTCGTCGCGAATTTCAGAGATGCCCTCGATCTTCTTTTCGTGCATGAGTCGCGCGATCGACTCGACGAGCACCTTCTTGTTCACCTGATACGGGATGTCGTCCACCACGAGCACCTGACGGCCGGTCTTCGTCTCCTCGTAGTGCGTATGGGAGCGAATCACCACGCGGCCGCGGCCGGTGCGGTAGCCCTCGTGCACGCCCTTCAGGCCGAAGATGATGCCCCCCGTCGGGAAGTCGGGCGCCGGCATCTTCGCGATGAGCTCCTCGATCGTCGCGTCGGGATGGTGCAGCAGATGGCGGCAGGCTTCCACCGTTTCCTTCAGGTTGTGCGGCGGAATGTTCGTCGCCATGCCCACGGCGATGCCGGCGGAGCCGTTCACGAGAAGGTTCGGGAGCTTTGCGGGGAGCACCACAGGCTCGTGCTCGGAGTTGTCGAAGTTGGGGATGAAGTCCACCGTCTCTTCGTCCAGGCCGTCCAGCATCGCGTCCGCGATCTTCGCCAAGCGGCACTCCGTGTAACGCATGGCGGCCGCGCCGTCGCCGTCGATGGAGCCGAAGTTGCCCTGGCCTGCAACGAGCGGATAGCGCATCGAGAAGTCCTGCGCGAGACGAACGAGCGTCTGATACGCCGCGGAGTCGCCGTGCGGATGGTATTTGCCGAGCACGTCGCCCACCACACGCGCACACTTCTTCGTGGGGTTGTTGAACGTGTTGTTCATCTGGTACATCGCAAAGAGCACGCGGCGATGCACCGGCTTGAAGCCGTCTCGGACGTCGGGGAGCGCGCGGCCCACGATCACGCTCATGGCGTAGTCGAGGTAGGCCTGCTTCATCTCCTTTTCAAGCGCAACAGGCAGCGTCTCAAGCGAATAGGAAATGGGCATGCCGTTGGATTCGCCGGCATTGATGTCGCCCAGCGCCTCGGACGCTTCGGCCCCGTTGGCGGCCTCTCCGTTCGTGTCGGCGTTCACATCATCTTTGTTGTCTTGATCCATCATGAGTTCCTGTCGTCGTTAACGCTGCGGCGCTCGAAAAAGCGCCCGTTTAATTCTGCAAAGCGGCTTATTTTAGCTTTCTTTCAGCCAGAAAACAGCCGTCGCAAGGTCGCCGCCGACGCGCTCCTTCCTTTCGCCATGGGGATGCATGAAGCGTTAATCCTTCTGCGGACGATCAAAAAAACCAAGCGCTCTACTTTCCCTTCGCTGATTTTTGGTGCAAAATGGCATCAGTTCAAATTGTTTGTCCCGCAAGCAAGCGTCGCACTGCGCCCTTGCGGAACATCGCCTTTTTTCGGAACCGGCCGAAGCTCTGCGTTTCAGGCCTGAGGCCGGGAAAGAGGACGCTAACATCAGTGCCCCTGTTTTTAAGGAAGAAATAACTATGAAGACTTCTCTGAAGTGCAGCATCATCGCTGCGGCTCTCGTTGCGGCCTCTGGCGTTGCCATGGCGGCTCCTGTCACCCCCTACGTGCAGAACTCCACGAACGCCACCGTGATGAACCCCTTCGGCCTCTGCTGGCGCACCGGCTTCTGGACGCCCGCCCTCGCTGAACAGGCCGGCGTTGAAGGCGCTGGCTGCACCTGCGACAAGGACATCCTTTCCGCCGGCGCTTGCGCTCCGAAGGCTGCTCCCGTGGCTGAAGTGAAGTCCGCCAAGGTGACGCTCTCTGCTGACACGCTCTTTGCGTTCGACAGCGACAACCTCTCCGCCGAAGGCCAGATCGCCCTCGACGACCTCGTCTCCCAGCTCGCTGGCGTTGACATCGAAGTCATCCTCGCCACCGGCTACGCTGACCGCCTCGGCTCTGAAGGCTACAACCAGAAGCTTTCCGAAGCCCGCGCTCAGGCTGTGAAGGATTACCTCGGCACGAAGGGCATCGCCGCTGACCGCGTTCAGACCGAAGGCCGCGGCTCCGCCGAAGCTGTCGTTGAATGCGCCAACCCCAGCAAGTCCGGCGACATCAAGACGAAGGCTGAACTCATCGACTGCCTCGCCCCGAACCGCCGCGCCGTGATCGAAGTGATCGGCACCCGCGCTGCTCAGTAATCGGCGACGCTGAAGAATCCTCCCTCGCGAGGATTCTTCGCGCAAAGCCCCGTCAGGCCCCGGCCCGGCGGGGTTTTCTTTATTCTCAAGACAGCCGGCAACAAAACAGGCGATCCCCGAAGAGACCGCCTGTTTTCGTGCGTCAGACTCGATCAGTGATGATGGCAGCCGCATCCCTTGAGATCGGCGCGCATGCCGCAGCCGCAGGGCGCTCCGTCAAAGCGGGCCTCCACCCACTTCCAGTTGACGAGCTTCTCAAAGAACGTCTCCACGAAGGCCGCCCGGTTGTTGCGGTGGTCAAGGTAATAAGCGTGCTCCCAAACGTCCAGCGCGAGCATCGGCTTCATGCCGTGGGCGATGGGATTGTCGGCGTTGGACGTCGCGAGAATCTCCAAGTCGCCTTCCACGGTCTTTGCGAGCCACGCCCAGCCGCTCCCAAACTGCCCCAGCGCCGCCTTCGTGAAAGCCGCGCGAAATTCCGCAAAGGAGCCCCACTTCGCGTTGATGGCAGCCGCAAGATTGCCTTCGGGCTCGCCGCCCCCGTTGGGCGTGAGGCACTTCCAGAAGTAGTTGTGGTTGTAAACCTGCGCCGCGTTGTTGAAGATTGCGCCGTCGCCCTTCATGATGAGGTACTTCATGGGCTTCGTCTCAAACTCCGTCCCCTCGATGAGCTTGTTGAGCGTGTTGACGTAGTTGGCGTGGTGCTTGCCGTAGTGGTACGCAATCGTCTCCGCGCTCATGGCGGGCGCGAGCGCATCTTCCGCGTAGGGAAGCGGCGGCAGAATGAATCCGTTTTCCATAAAGTCTCCTTGCCGAGGAATGAGTCCCCGATTGATGCCGCTCATGATAGCGGCGAAGGCCTTAGCAGAGGCTTATCAGCGTCATAGCCCGTCTGCCTTGCCTTCGCACAGACAGCATCCTCATTTCCTGTTTTGAGCGTACTGAACTTTGGTACACACAAAGTCTTGACATAAGTTCGCGGGGGGGGTACGATTGATCTGAGATCATTGATAATAAATCAACAATCGACGTAGTTTTATTGATGATCTGAACAGCTTGACTTACCTTCTCGATTGTTTTCTCTTGAAGCTCGTTGCGCTGTTCAGTCTTTGTCAGGACAGCCTCATCATGACCTTCCAACGCACGCTCATCGCCGCCGCCATCTGCGCACTTCTCACCCCCATCGCTTCCGCCACTAACGTCACCAGCCCTCTCGCCGCTGACTGGTCTGGCACCGACTTCAGCAACGCGGACACTCTGGATGCTAAGGGATTCAATATCACCAACACAGGTGGAACATTCACAAATACCGGCACAATTTCAAATGCTGACAAAATCGAAATCAGTGTTGCCGACACTCAAAATCAACTTAAACTTGGAGGAAGTATCACCGCTAATCAGGTCACCTACAAGGGGGCAGGCTTTGCTCGCAAACTAGATGATTCCCTACGCCTTCACACGCCACTCCTCACTATTGAGGGCACCTCCGTGATGACAGGCCTTGAATTTACCAACGCCGCTCAGGCTGAGGACATTGAAAAAGTCTTTGTACACAATGCGAATGGCGTTAAAACCGGCATAGTGATCGGCGGCACTGACATTCATTTTCGAACAGTGGAACTCAACGGCCCTGACCAAGGGGACAAAGGCGATTCTCGTATAGAGGTCAACGACTCCGCCTCCGCCTCCATTGACACGCTCATTGTTTCAGGCACCAAAGCCAAAGTACAGGTAAACAACAGCGGAAAAGTCTCCATTAAGAACATAGTCGTCAAGGAAAATCAAAAAATCAGCATGCAACCATGGTGCAGCGCCAATCCAGACTCGCACACGGCGACCTACGAAATTGGCGAAGTATCTCTCGAAAAGAATGCCACCTTTGCTACCAGTCTTTATTACGACAGCAAGACTGGTCCCCTCGGAACCCAACAGAAGATCGCGTATTCAGGCACCCCGGTCTTCAAGCTGTCCGAAGGAGCCACAGTTGACCTGAGCTCTGCATTGAAAAGTGATGGCGTCCCTACCAAAGCCACCCTTACCGCTTCAAACGTCACTATTCGCGTGGAGGATGCAGCGAGCGCCAACGTTTACGTCCCGGAAGCAGACAACCGCAAGGGAACTGCCATCAGCGTCGTGGGTGAGGGCGACAACAACACCGGCAACGCCGCTCAAGACTTGTCTCTTCTGAGCAACGTAGTCAAGGAAAAGACCACGGACAAGACGGGTGTCTCTGGCGTCGTCGTCACACAGGAAGCCAACGATATCTATGACGCCGCCACCGGCGTCGTAAGCGACGACGGCACGGTCACCAACGTCCAAACGACGGCCAACGCCAACACGAACGGCATCGCGGAAACGACCGCCGTAGGCCTTCACATCTGGCGCAACGAAATCAACGACATGAACAAGCGCCTGGGCGAGCTGCGCAACAGCCGCGCGGACGCCAACGGCCTCTGGGCCCGCATCTACAACGGCAAGGCAAAGTTCGGCGAGCAGCATGTCACGAACAAGTACACGGCCTTCCAGTTCGGCTACGACCGTCAGGTCTTTGACGGCGTCTGGCTGGGCGGCGCCTTCTCGTACACGAAGGGCGACAGCGACTTCAAGCAGGGCGACGGCGACAGCCATCTCTTCGCGTTCACGGGCTACGGCTCCTGGGTTGCCGAAAACGGCGCCTTCCTTGACATCACCGCCAAAGTGGGCCGACTGAAGAACGGCTTTGACATTCGTCTGGATTCCGGCGACCTCTCTTCGGCGAGCTACCACACCAACGCCGTCTCTTTCTCGGCGGAAGCGGGCTGGCGCGTGGCGCCCTTTGGCAACGCCTTCTTCATCGAGCCGCAGGCAGAAATCATGGCGGGCCACGTCTATGACGCCACCTATGAGACGTCCACGGGGCTCACCGTGAAGCAGGATGCCGCTGACGCCCTCATCGGCCGCGCCGGCCTCGTTGTAGGCCTTGCGAGCGCCGAGCTCGGGAACTGCTACGTCCGCGCCTCCGTTCTGCATGACTGGGAGGGCGACGCCACCTTCAACTACAGCAAGGGAAGCGCCAACCGCACCATCACCGAGTCCCTCGGCGGCACGTGGTACGAATACGGCCTCGGCGTCAATGCCAACGTCGCTAAGAACGTGCACGTCTACGCCGACTTGGAAGCCGCGAACGGCGGCAAGGTCGACACGAGCTACCGCTTCAACCTCGGCGTGCGCTACTCGTTTTAACGCCTGAGGACTGGCCAAATCACCTTGCTGATCCGGTCAGTCCGTCACTTCTGAATGCTTTCCACACGGGCGCCCACGGCGCCCGTCTTCAATCGCACTGTGAGCGCGTCCCCCGCCTTCATGCGAGCGGCGTCCGTCACAACGCGCCCATGATCGTCGAGCGCCAGCGCATAGCCGCGCGAAAGCACGGCGTCCGGCGCCAGCGACTTCAAGCGTTTTTTCAAGGCGTCCGTCTGCTCACGCTTCAACGCCACTTCGCCGCGCGCGAGGCGCGCCAGAAGCCGCTCGGCGCCCGCCACGCGCTCTCGGGCGCTCGAGAGCTCAGGCTTCACCTGCACCAAGCGCAGCGCCAGACTTTCCACGCCGGAAGCCTGCGCCGTCACCGAGCGACGCGCTGCTGCCGCCAGCCGGCTGGTCAAGGCCGTGATTCGTTCTGAAGCCTGCTTTGCGTCGGGCGCAGCCGCTCTCAATCGCCCTGCGAGGCGTTCGAGCTGCATCGCCTTCACAGACAAGACGCGCTGCGGCAGATGCGCAATCGATGTGGCCGCGGCATCCACGCGCCGCTCCCACGTCTCCACCGCGCGCTCAAAGAGCCGGCCAAAGGCCGCCGTGCGGTTGAGTCGCAGCTCGTTTACGGCCATCACGCCGCGCATCAAGCCTCGAAGCCGCCGCTCGCACTCGGGCACCGTCGTCTTCGCCAAATGCCACCCCGCCATCGCCTGCGTCGCGGCCGCCGTGGGCGTCGCCGCCCGAAAGTCCGCCGCAAGGTCCGCAATCGTCGTGTCGGTTTCATGCCCCACGCCGGAAATGACCGGGATCGTCATGGCGCGCAGCGCCCGCGCGAGCCGTTCCGAATTGAAAGTCCACAAGTCCGCGAGCGACCCGCCGCCTCTCACGAGAAGAATCACGTCGCAGGCCTGCGCCGCCTCCGCCTTTTCAAGCGCTTCAAGGAGTTCGCCTTCGGCCGCCTCCCCCTGCACGCCCGCGGGATAAAGAATGACGTTCACCCCGACGCCTGCGCCGCGAATCGTGCGCACGACGTCTCGCAGCGCCGCCGCCTGCGGACTCGTCACAATGCCGATCGTCTTCGGAAAGCGCGGAATGGGCCGCTTCACCGAGGCGTCAAAAAGCCCCTCCGCCAAGAGCTTTGCCTTCAAGGCGGCAAAGCGCGCGTAGAGGTCTCCCTCGCCCGCCTTCTTCATCGTGCGAACGACGAAATTCAACTGACCTCGGGGCGCGTAGATGCTCGCCTCCCCCGTCACCTCCACCTTGTCGCCCTGCCGAGGCGCAAACGCAAGGCGCGCGGCGTTTCCGCGAAAGAGGGCACAGCTCAAATGCGCCTCTTCTCGCTCGTCTTTCAAGTCAAAGTAAATGTGCCCCGCCGCCGAGCGCGTGATGGAATGAATTTCGCCGCGGACAGTGACGCCAGAAAACTGCGGCGAGAGCATCGCCGTGATGCGGCGCAGGAGCTCGGCGACGCCAAGCGACCGAGGCTCGGCGCGCGGCTGCGTGAGTTCATCAAAGTAACGCAGCGCCTCTTCGGCGCTCAAGAATCCGGGACCGGGCATGGCGGAGGGAAAATCCGTGGTCAATAAAGAAAAAAGGCCGCCGGCAGCAACGCCAGACAGGCCTTTTTCGGGGTCAAGCCGCTGAAAGGAAATCAGCGGCGACGGTTCTGCTGGCCCTGCGCGGGAGCAGCCGCCGGACGTCCCTCGATGTGACGGAACGTGATGCGGCCCTTCGTGAGGTCATAGGGCGAGAGTTCGAGAGACACCTTGTCACCCGCCAAAATGCGGATGTGGTGCTTGCGCATCTTGCCGTTGGTGTACGCAATGAGCTCGTGGCCGTTTTCAAGCTTCACGCGATAACGGGCGTCGGGCAGGACTTCGAGAACCTGGCCGGCCATTTCAATAAGGTCTTCTTTTGCCATAAATCTTCGGTTGGTGCGGCTGCGGCTTCCCCTTTGAAACCGTTCCGCCAGTATCAGGTTTTGCGCCGCCTCTCACGCTTCTTTGGGGCGCAGAAACCGGCTCTTGAGTGCTTCTCCCGCGGAAAATGTCTCCCTCGGGCAAACTGAATTTTTAATTTTAAAGGGTTTTTTCAGAGTTTTGGGCCCTTTCTTCACGTCCCTGCCCACTTTTTTGCGGTCTTTCGCCTACCGAGCCCGTCGTTTTGAGGAAAATTTCCGCCAAAAGCGCCGATTTTCTTCACGGACGGCCCGCCGCGCCTTTAGAATATTCAAACTTGCGCCTCGTTCTCGGAGCGCTCTGTTGTCCATTCTGGGAGCCCGATGTTGAAGAACGTTCTTCTCGCCTACTACAGCCACGCCGGCCACACCGCCCGCATCGCCCGCACCATCGCTGAAACGATTGAGGCCGAAGGGCACCGCTGCGACGTCATCACCATGATGGAAGCCGTGCGCGAAGGCGTGAACTGGGACAAGTACGACATCGTGATCGTGGGCTCGCCCATCGTCTACGGCGTCTACAACCGCATCGTCTGGGAGTTTGCCTCCGCGTTCAAAAACCGCCTGGAAGAAAAGCCCAACAGCTTCTTCAACGTGTCGGTCGTGGCGCGCACCCCGATCAAGGCAACGCCCGAAGGCAACCGCTACCTGCAGAAATTCGTGAAGAACTCCCCCTGGAAGCCTCGCGACTTGAAATGCATCGCAGGCAAGGTGGACTACCCCAACTGGAACTGGTTTGAGACCCTCATGATTCAGATCATCATGAAGATCACCGACGGCCCCACAAACCCCAACACCGTGGCGGACTTCACGGACTACGAAGACGTGCGCCGCTATGCGCGCCACTGTCTGACGCTGGATGAAGCACAGGGCTTCACGAAGAAGTAGTCCTCCTCGCTTCCTTTAAGAACGCCCGGCTTGCTGCCGGGCGCTTTTGTTTCGGCAGCGCCTTCACAAAACAACCAACTTTTGACGAAAGGCATGCCGGGCGCCCCACCTCCTCTAATCCGCCGCCCGTTTTCGGTGCAAGAATCCGCCTCTTTCGCCGCTTGGGCGGCGCTTTTTTTGCTTCAGGTATCAAAGCCATGGTTCTCACCATTGCTCTCTTGCTCGCTTTCCAGCTTGCTGGCAGCGCGGTCACCGCGCTCTTCGGCCTTCCCGTACCAGGTCCCGTGATGGGCATGGTCTTCTTTCTTTTTGCGCTGATGGTGAAGGACAATCTTCTTCAGAAGACCCTTCCCGTCGTCAACGTGCTGCTCGCGCACTTCGCGCTTCTCTTCGTGCCCGCGGGCGTAGGCATCATGCAGCACGGCGCAAGGCTTGCCGCCGAATGGCTGCCGATCGCGGCCGCCATCGTCATCTCTTCCATTCTCGCCATGGCGGCGACGGCGCTCACCATCCGCTGGGTGATGAAGCTGATGCACATTGAGGGGTGACGCCATGGAAACCTTGCACGCTCTCACGAGCTTTCTCGCTTCGTCCTTCACGCCGGTGTGGGAGAACCTGCGCACGCAGCCCTCGCTCTGGCTTGCGGTAACGCTCGTTGCGTATGCGATCGGCATGTGGCTCTACAAAAAGAGCGGCTACAAGACGATCTTCACGCCGCTTCTCACTTCGATCGTGCTCATCGTGGCGGCGCTTCTTGCGACGCACACGGACTACGCCACCTACATGCAGGGCGGCCAGCATATCAACTTCCTGCTGGGGCCCGCGACGGTGGCGCTCGCGGTGCCCTTGTACGAGCAACGCCTGCGCCTCGCGAAGCTCTGGATTCCGCTTACCTGCGGTCTTGCCGTGGGGGCCGTGGTGGCCATCGTCTCCACGGTCGGCATTGCGGCCCTGCTGGGCGCCTCACGTGAAACCGTGGTGTCGCTCGCCCCCAAGAGCGTCACCGTCCCCATTGCGGTGGGCATCAGCGAACACTTGGGCGGCATTCCGGCCCTCACCGCCGCGCTCGTCGTAATCACGGGCGTCACGGGGGCGCTTCTGTGCCGGCCGCTTTTTGCCGTGCTGCGTGAAAAGAACGAAGCCACCCGCGGCTTTGCGATCGGCCTCGCGGCCCACGGCGTGGGCACGGCAACGGCCTTTCAGATGAGCCGCGACACGGGCGCTTTCTCTGGACTTGCGATGGGGCTCACGGGGCTTCTCACGGCCTTCATCGCGCCGTGGATCTTGAAGCTGATGCTGCCGCTTTTCTTCTGACGAAAGAGCCTCAGCCACACTTCAGGCCGGGCCGAAGTCCGCTTCGCGCCCGGCCTCATTTTTCTTGCAGGAGGCCTAGATCCGCGCCTTGAACCTGCGCCTGCAATTCCTGCAGATTGTGCACCCGCAGCTTGTGGTAGATGTTGTTGCGGTGTCCCTGCACCGTGCGCTCGCTCACGGCAAAACGCTCGGCGATCTCCTTGTTGACGACGCCCGCCAAGAGAAGCTGCGTCACCGACTTCTCCCGCTCGCTCATTTCTTCGAAAATTCGATTCACTTCCGCAGGGAGCAGCCGTCCCAGCACCTGCGCCAGGCTGATCCCCGACGCGTTTTCCACCGCCTTCTCCATCACGTCAGCGTCCACGGGCTTTTGCAGAAAGTCGAGCGCCCCAAGCTTCAAGGTCTCCACCGCCGTGTCCACGTCGGCGTGCCCCGTCATGAAGACGATCGGAAGCCGGATCCGGTGCTCCTTCATGTGCCGCTGCAGCTCCACCCCCGACATGCCGGGCATGCGAATGTCCAAAAGCAGGCACCCGGGCAGTCCCGACACGTCCGCCCGAAGAAACTCCTCCGCGCTGTCGTAGACCGCCGCCTTCCAACCGCGGCACTGCAAGAGAAAGCTCGTGGAGTCCCGCACGTCGGGGTCATCGTCCACGATGCGCACAAGCACTTTCTTTCTGATGTCCTCAGTCATCCGTCTCTCCGTTTCCTTGATATTCCATGAGCATCACTTCGGCAATGAGCCCGCCCGCTTCCCGGCGGCGGAACGCGAGGTGCCCGCCCGAAGCTTCCGCCAAAGCCATCGCAATCGACACTCCGAGCCCATGGCCCGAAGCCTTCGTGGTCGTAAAGGGCGTCTGCATCTTCACGATGGTCTCGTCCGTCAGCGCCGGTCCGGAATTTTCTATCGTGGCGACGATGTGCTCGCCCTCGCGCCGCATGGCAACGCGCACGAGCGCCTCCGGCGTCTCCGCCGCCGCTTCTGAGGCGTTTTTGAGAAGGTTCGTGAAGAGGAGCTCAATTTCAAGCGGATCCCCCGTCACCCAGACGTGGCTCAGGCCCGTCACCGTGATGTGCACCCGGCTTCGCAGTCCTGGGTTGAGGCCCGTTGCCACCGTATGCAGCGCTGTCTCCAGATCGACGCCCGTGCCGCGCTTCATGCCGCCCTTGTTGTAGGAACGAACCTTGTCCACGATCGCCACCGTGCGCGCGATCACCTTCTCCATGCACCCCAAGCTCATCTTGAGCATGGCTCGATCCAGCTCCGGACGCTCCAAGAGCGACTTCTGCCCGGCGCAGTAGTTCTTGAGCGCCGTCAAGGGCTGCGCGAGCTCGTGGGCGATCATGTTGGACAACTGCCCCACGATCGTCGCCTTCTGAAGGCGCTCCGTGCGCTCGCGCAGTTCGTCGGCCTTCTGCTGCGCGCGGTTGCGCTCCTCCATCGTCGTCACCAGCTCCGCCGTGCGCCGTTTTACCAAAACTCCCACGCGCCAGCTGTGCCACGCCAGCCCCAGAACCGCCATGAGGGCGATGAACACCCAGTGCCAATGCGCCTGCAGCCAGCGCTTCACGCTCCAGTCCCGCAGATAGGCGTAGTTCTCGAGCTTTAGCTCCCGATAGGCCCTGTCCACCGAGCGCATGTCGGTCGCGAGCCCCCAGTGGTAGCCGCCCGAGAGCTTTTCCATTGAAAGGAGCGTCTTCGCAATCAGATGCGCCGCACCGGGATACGCCCCCTGCGTCACGGCAAACATGATGTTGGGGTAGGTGCGTGTGGAGTGAACGCATTTCAAGGCATCGATTCGAGGACTCACGACGCGGTAGCGGCTTTGCTCCGCCTCGGGCAGCGACTCGAGCCAGCAGCTTGTCACGAAAGCAACGTCCGCCTCCCCGGCATCGAGGCGCGCCGTCACGCCTTCGTTGCTCGCCGTGCCGTAAAACAACGTCTCAGAAAAGAAGTTCTCCGGATCAAACCCCGCGTGCGCAATCTCTGCCAGACCGGTGCGATACCCCATGAAGGCCGTGGGAAACGAGGCTGTGAGCCGCTTGCCCTGCAAGTCAGCAAGACTGGTGATCTCATCGCCGATCAGATCATTGTTGCGCACCAGAAACACGCAGGCCGTGCCGTTGTTGGGGTCCGGCGCGTGGTTTGAAATCATCGTCGCCACGCTGATGGCGCCGTACTGCGCCATGCGGGCGTAGTAACCGGGGCTTGCCACAAAGGCGTCGATCGTCCCGGCGCGAATGCCGGCTTCGAGCACTTCGGTGGTCATCACCTCCGAGACCACCGGCTTCGGCGCGAAGACCTGCTGCAAATGCAGCATGGTTTCATTGATGGCGCGCTTCGATTCCAGCGTATTGGGAAGGGTGATGATGCCGATGTGAAGCGGCTGATCGGTTGCCGCGAGAAGGGACGCCGCGCTCACGGCGTCGGACTTCGTCCCCGCCGGGGGCGGCGGCTGGCTAGCCGCAGGCCACGCGGCGTACGCCGGCATGACGGCAAGCAAGCTGACGACAGTCCAAAGCCCCGTCCTCCAGCGCATGAAAGTCACCTCAATTGGCAAAAAATTCCGCTTTCACGGCGTCTCCGACGCCGAATCCTCTGCCGTTGAGTTTAACAATGCCGTCCGCGAGTTCAAAAATGCGGCTGCGCCCCGACGACTTCAGCACGGGCTCGGCCTGCCAGACGCCGTCCACCTCGTAGAGCGAAACGCAAAGTTCGCCCGTAATGCCGTCGTCAATCGCTTCCGTCAAGAGCGCCTCGCACGTCACGGCGGGCGTCTCCGGCAGGGAAAACGCGTCCTTGAGCATCTTGAGGAGCACGCGCTGCGCAATCATCATGGAGCCCAGAGGATTCCCCGGCAAGCCGATCAAGGACGCCTCCCCCACCTTTGCCATCACAAAGGGCGGGGCCTTGCCTTGCAAAAGCGGCTGCTCAATAAGCCGCCCGCCCGCCGAGAGCACCGCTGCGCGCGTGAAGTCGCAGGAGCCGCGCCCCGTGCCGCCGATCGTGATGATGACGTCGCAGGCGCGCGACAAGGCCGCCACGCAGGCGGCAATCGAGGCGCAGTCGTCCTTCACGGTACGCCAGAAAACGTCCTCAATGCCGATGCGCTTCATGAGCGCCGTGATGTAGACGGCGTTGCTCGTGCGCTTTTGATAGAGTCCCTTGACGCCTCCGGGCGCGGCAATTTCGTTGCCCGTGGAAATGACGCCCACGACGGGCTTGGCAAAGCCCTCCACTTCCGAAACATCGGCTTCAAGAAGCAGGGCCTGCTCTCGAGCGCCGATGCGCTTTCCCGCCGCAAGCACCACGTCGCCCGCCTTCCAGTCGCTGCCGCGGGCCTGAATGTTGTCGCCTGCCAGAGCCGGCGCGCAACAGGCCGCGGGATCGAGCGTGTTGACGGACGAAATGACCGCGTCCGCCCCTTCTGGAATGATGCCTCCGGTGTTGATCCAGACGGCATCCCCGGGCGCAAGCCGCGGCGGCGCGGCGCCGTTTTCCACCGCGACCGCAAGGGGCCGTCTTGCCTGCGGCGCGTCGCTCGCGCGAACCGCCCAGCCGTCGCGCCTTGCAAATGCAAAGCGCGGGATGTCCGTGCGGCTCACGACGTCACGCGCGAGAACGAGCCCCAGCGCCGCCTCAGGCGTCACGCGAATGATGCGGGGGCGCATCCAACAAGCAGGCAGGTCAAAGGGTTTCAGTACGAAATAACGCATAGAGAGGCCGGGCCATGAAGGAGCGCCCG
The DNA here is from genome assembly GCA_963587345.1 of uncultured Oscillospiraceae bacterium. Taxonomy (GTDB): domain Bacteria; phylum Pseudomonadota; class Gammaproteobacteria; order Burkholderiales; family Burkholderiaceae_F; genus Duodenibacillus. The sequence goes on from CAVACW010000020.1 coordinate 16,641, forward strand.
GATCACCCCTGATTCCGACCGCCTTCAACGCCCCAATTCAGGCTCAAAAAGTCACAGCGTCATTGTGGCGGGAAGCGCGCCGCAACGTCCGTCTTTTTCACGGTTTCTTGACCCCATCCGAAATTACTCGAGTAGTTCTTCCCGAAGAATTTCACCGTGCCATGCAGGACTCTTCGTTCTGCCGCCTTTTTTCGCTTCTCACCCCCGCGAAAAAAGACCTACAACAACCGGCCGCTCGAAAGGCTGACGCGCCCCCTGACGAAAAACAATCCCGGCGCTCGACTTCGAGAGGCCCTTCGCCTCCAAGACCCTACAAAAGGAGAGAGATCATGGGCGTCAAGGAACTTCTCGAAAGTTTCGACCTCCCGAGCGACCTCACGCGCCGCGGCTTTCTGAAAGCCGCGAGCGCCTCTGCCGTCGTCGGCATGATGGCCGAAGCCCGCGCCGCGGGCGGCAACCGTCCGTACATCATTCTGGAGACCGCTGGCGGTCTCATTCTGGGCGACCCCAACCTGTGCGTGAACTGCCAGCGCTGCGAGCTCGCCTGCACCGACTTCAACGAAGGAAAGTCGTCGCCGAAGCTTGCCCGCATCAAGATCGGCCGCAACATTCCGTTTGGCGGCGAAGGCGCCGGACGACTCCCGCCCGTGAACGGCGTCTGGGGCAACGGCGCTGTGCCGCAGGACACCTGCCGGCAGTGCCAGCACCCCGTCCCCTGCGCCAACGCCTGTCCTCAGGGCGCGATCCAGCCCGATCCCAAGACGGGCGCCCGCGTCGTCATCGCCGAGCGCTGCACCGGCTGCCGCCTCTGCCAGAAGGCCTGCCCCTGGGGCATGATGACTTTTGACGAGGAAGAGAAGAAGGCGAGCAAGTGCCATCTCTGCCACGGCAACCCGAAGTGCGTCAAAGAGTGCCCTGCGCAGGCCCTGCGCTTTGTGAGCTGGAAGGACAGAACGCGCGAAGCGCCCAAGTCCCCGGTCCACGGCTACCTGCCGGAAGAAAACCGCAGCCAGTGCGCCGCCTGTCACAGCTGATTTCCTTTTTGACGAGAACACATCATGCAAACCGAAAAACGCTACGGTTACACGGGGCGCGGCCTTCGCGTCAACCTCACCACGGGCAAGATCACGCCCGAACCCACTTTCCCGCGCTTTGCAGACTTCATCGGCGGCACGGGGCTCGGCTACAAGGTCTTCTGGGACGAAGTGCCGCCCGACACGAAGCCCTTTGACGAAGCCAACAAGATCGTGATCGCGCCGGGCCCCCTCTCGGGCACCGCCGCCGTCTGCTCGGGCCGCACCGCCGTCACGACGATCTTCCCCACCACCTGGCCTGTGCCGATGATCTGCTCGGCGCACATGGGCGGCGACTTCGCGCACAAGCTCAAGTACGCCGGCTGGGACTTCATCATCATTGAAGGCGCTTCAAAGACCCCGGTCTACCTCTATATCCACAACGACAAGGTGGAGCTGCGCGACGCTTCCTTCATCTGGGGGCAGGGCACCCGCCGCTCCACGGAGCAGCTTCTGGCGGACACCACGCCTGAAGCGAGCGTCGCCGTCATCGGACAGGCCGGTGAAAACAAGGTGCCGATGTCGATTCTTCTCTGCATGAAGAGCCACAGCGCCGGCGGCGTGGGCGGCGTCTTCGGCGCCAAGAACCTCAAGGCGCTCGTCGCGTTTGGCGACGAGACGATCCACATTCATGCCAATCCGAAGGACTGGGAGGCGCTCTGCGACCGCAACCGCGCACTTCTCGGGGCCGTCACGCAGACCGTGGTGCCGAAGTTCCCCAACCCGCTCTTTGAGTACTCGGCGCCGGGCAGCCGCTGGTCAGGCATGCCCGGGCGCGTCTGGGGCGCGGCCAACCCGCCCATTACGCTCACGTCCGACATGCGCAGCCTGAACCGCATCGCCTACCGCACGTGCGCGGCCGACCACTACCTCGGCCCCCAGACCTGGAAGTACGTCGTGCGCAACAACGGCTGCTACGGCTGCCCCATCCGCTGCTACTCGGTGATGCGCGACGACGAGACGGCCGCCAAGTACAAGGTCGATCCCATCACGGAGCAGACCTGCATGTCGCTTTACTTCGGCCGCCGCTTCTTCCCCAAGATCGCGGGCTCCAAGACGGATCCCCGCAGCCGTCCGGCTTCGCTCGTGGGCATTCAGATCCTCGATGATCTCGGCATCTGGTGCAACTACGGCCAGCTGCACCGCGACTGGGGCATCTTCTACACGAAGGGCATCTGGAAGAAGGTGCTCCCGGAAAAGGAATACGCCTCCTTTGACTGGCAGAAGATCGAAGACTGCGATCCCATCATCCTGCACGACCTGCTCCCGCGCATCGCCTACCGCAAGGGCGAGCTCGGCTACTGGCTCGGCGAAGGGTGCGTCGCGATGCTGAACCACTTTGGCTTGAGCGAAGACGACTGGCGCAATGACCACGGCACGGCCTACTGGAGCCTCTCGCACCCGAAGCACCACGCCAACGAGGACGACGGCCAGGCGGGCTGCATCTTGAATTGCATGTACAACCGCGACCCGATGTGCCACGGCGGCGTGAACTTCACGCGCTCGGGGCTGCCCCTGGCGCTGCAAAAGCAGATCGCCAAGAAGTTCTGGGGCAGCGAAGACGCCGTCGATGCGATCGGCGACTACAAGCCCACGAACCGCTACAAGATGATCCGCCTGCGCTGGATCATTGCCCGCAAGGAACTGCACGACATGCTGGGCCTTTGCTCCTGGTCCGCGCCCTGGTACACCTCCCCCAACAAGGAGGACGGGTACGTGGGCGACGTCGAGATGGAGAGCAAGCTCTATCAGGCCGTCACGGGCAAGGCGACGACGCAGGACGAATTGGACAAGGCGGGCCTTCGCGCCTTCCTTCTTGAGCGCGCCTACACGCAGCGCCAGATGAAGGTGAAGGACATGCGCCACGAGCACGACCGCTGCCCCGAATGGATCTACCACGACGCCAAGGGCCGCAAGCCCTTCACGAAGGGGACGATTGTCATGGACCGCGCCGACATGGAAAAGAGCTTCGACCTCTTCTACGACGTCATGAAGTTTGACGTGAAGACGGGGGCCGCCACGCGCGCCGCCTACGACGAGTTCGGCCTGGGCTACGTCGCCGACACGATGAAGAAAGAAGGGCTCCTTCCCTAAAAGAAGCGAAAAGGAGTGTGAACCATGACCGAATCGCTCGATGAAGCCCGCCTGTCGCGCTTTCGCGCTGACGTGCTCCTTTTGATCGATCTCATCGCTGCCGACAGCGACGCCGTGGCGCTTACGCCCATGGAGACGCTCGAAGCGCGCTTTGCCGAAAAGGCCGCGGCGGCAGAGGCTCCCACCGAAGAGAGCCTGCGCGCGGAAATCTCCCGCAGCACGGACGAGTACTTCCGCGCGAAGCTCGAAGCCTCCCCCAACCTTCCCGTTCCCATCCGCGTGAAGGGAAAAAAGGAAGAGGCGCTTCCGCCCACGACCCGCGCGCAGCGCAAGATTCTCACGCGCCGCGAGCTCTTGCGGTCGCTGCTCGACGGCGACCTCGAAGCCAAGGTCGCCGAAGCCAAAGCCTCGGCAGTCCCGTGCGAAGACGAAAAGCGAGAGATCACGCCGGAGTACTTCAACGCCGTGCTCGATGCGGCGCTCTCGGGCGACTTCGGTCTTGCGCGCCTCACGTCCTGGGACAAGAAGGAATTCGTGCACTACAAGCCGCTTCTTTCGCAGTCCTACGCCCGTCTTTTAAGCGCCGAGAACAATCCGCTCGAGCAAGTGAGAGAGACCGTGCGCGAGAACGCCCGGATCTACCCGCGCCCGACGCCCTTGGCGAGCTTTGAAGACATTCCCTTCAACTTCAAACCCGAAACCATTCAGGAGATCCTTGACGCCCTGAGCGCGGACCCTGAGAGCAGCGACATCCGCTTTACCGAGAGTTCGCTCGGCACGGTGTTCCTTTACTCCACGAAGTACCTGGACGACGCCTACGCCGACTTTCTCGCCGAGCACCTTGACGTGACGATGGCGGAGAACCCGTAAAGCGAAGCGCGAACCCCGTCCGTCCCGCCCCGGCGCCCGCCAGAACAGCCGGCCCGGACGGACCTCAGAAAGGATTTGAAAAATGACTCGATTGATGAAGAACCTCAGCGCCGGCGTCACCGCCGCGCTTGCCGCCTTCGCCTTCTCAGGCGCCGCGGCCGCCGCCGACGCGTATCCGCCGGTTGCCTTTGACATGCCGGAAAAAGCGGACTTCGTGAAGTCCCTGAACCTCGATCCGGCGCGCCATGAGCTCCCTTCTGACGCGGAAGCCGTCAAAAAGGCGCTCGCCCCCGTCTACAACGAAAAGACGGAGCAGCACGCCATGACGAAGCACTACGAAAAGGGCATGACCTGCGTCACGTGCCATGACGCAAAGTCGATCAAGAACCCCGCGTGGATGCTCCCCGTGACGGCGCCCAAGATGGCCAAAGACTGCGGCGACTGCCACACGGTGCAGGCCGAGGTCTTTGCGCAGACGGACACGCACAGCAAGATTGACTGCATCGCCTGCCACATGCCCAACATTCCGTCTGCCGCCACGTTCTTGGGCGAGAAGACGGGCGCCACTTACTACGAGGCTGTGCGCCGCGCCCACGTCTACAAAATCAACGTGGATCCGAAGGCCGCGTCGCTCTTAAAGAACGCCGCGCCGAAAAATGGCGAGCGTCCCTGGAACTGGGCTGTGGACAAGGACGGCCACGCCTTCGTGGACGTGATGTGGTCCTGCGGCCGCGCCACGCCCGCCGACCACACGCTCTCGGGCGACGCCCAGGGCTGCCACAGCCCGGTCACCTCAACGCTTGACAAGGGGCTGCAGTACGCCGACCGCGAGGCGATCGCCGCTGAAATCGCCAAGTGGCAAAAGCCCGTGAAGGACGCCTACGCCGAGATCGGCGCAGGCTTGAAGCGCCTTCCGAAGCTTTTGGAAGTCACTCGCCTTGCCTATGACGATCAGACCGAAGTCCGTCTCATGCTGGACAAGGCGCGTGAAATCTACGAGCAGATCGGCAAGGACGGCTCCTGGGGCGTTCACGGACCGCGCTTTTTGAAGGATCGCGCTCTCACGGGGCTTGGCTACATCGCCAAGGCTCAGAAGATCATCGACCGCGCTGGCTACGCCGGCAAGTGAGGATCTTTTCCTGCACGACGGGGAAGCCTGCCTTCCCCGCCTCACCCCGAGGAGAATCAAATTGACTGACACCACCTTACAGCGACGGGCGCTTCTCACGGGCGCTGCGGCTGCCGCGGCCGCGCCGCTCGCGGGCTGCAGCCTCACGTCGGAAAAGACGATTCACCGCTACACGCTCGTCTTTGATCAGAACAAGTGCGTGGGCTGCGGCGAATGCAAGCGCGCCTGCAATGAAACCAATGCGCTGCCGCCGGGACGCTCCCGCGTCATCCTGCAGCGCGCCCCCACGGAAGAGCGCCACTACATCCGCGTCTCCTGCCAGCAGTGCGAGAAGTCGCCCTGCGTGAGCGTCTGCCCCACGGCCGCCTGCCACCGGGATCCGGCAACGGGCATCGTCACCATGAACCCCGACCGGTGCGTCGGCTGCAAGTACTGCATCGCCGCCTGCCCGTACAACGCGCGCTTCATGAACGAAGAGACGAAGACCGCGGAAAACTGCGACTTCTGCATGAAAAAGAAGAACCTTGCCGCAGGGGAACTCCCGGGCTGCGTTGAGCGCTGCCGCTTCGGCGCCCTCACCTTCGGCGACGCGGCGGACCCGAAGAGCCTCGTCTCCCGCCTTCTGGCGGTGAAGGACACGGTGCGCGTGCGTCCGTGGCTCGGCACGGAGCCCCGCCTGCGCTACATCCCTGTTGCCAAATCCGGAGTTTGATCATGGACGGAAGCATTGATTTTGCCATCGGTCTTTCCGAGGGCGTGGCCTGGCCGTGGCCGATTGCGGTTTACCTCTTTTTGGCAGGCATCTCGGGGGGCGCGCTGGGCGTCATCCTCACGATGCGAAAGCTCGTGGGAGAGACGGGCGTGACGCCCCTTTTTAAAGCCGCGTCCTGCATCGCGCTGGGGACCATTCTTCTCGGGATGGTCTGCCTCGTGCTCGACCTCACGAACCCGCTCTTTTTCTGGCGCATTCTCGTCTTCTACAACCCGACCTCTGTCATGAGCATCGGCGTGATGATGCTGCTCGTCTACATTCCGACGTCAGCTTTTCTCACGATCTACGTGATGCAAGACGAAATCAACGCGCTGCTGCGCTCGCTACGCCTTGGCTGCCTCACCAAGATCATCGACTTCTTTGCGTCGCTCGTCGGCCGCTTTGAAGGCATCTTCACGTGGGTGGGCCTCATCTTTGCGTTCGGCGTGTGCGCCTACACGGGCTTCTTGATTTCCGCCCTCATCCGCTACCCGCTCATCAACACGGCGGTGCTCCCGGCGCTGTTTGTCGCCTCGGGCGTCTCGGCGGGCACGGCGGGCGCCAAGCTCGTCGCCGCCGCGTTCTTTGGCGAAAGCCGCGAGTCGCACGCGATGCACCTTCTGCACAAGGCGGAGTGGCCGATGATGAGCGCCGAAGTCGCCTTCCTCTTCATGATCGGCATGGCGATGCTCTTTGGGTACGCCGGCCAGCACGACGCCGTGCGCGCCTTCACGACGGGCGTCTGGGCCGCGGAATTCTGGCTCGGCGCCGTAGGCGTCGGGTTTGGCGTGCCGCTTGTGCTGGGCCTCTCAAACGTGAAGTCGGCGTGGGCCTTCTGGACGGCGGGGCTCGCGGGCGTTGCGGGCATGATGTGCCTGCGTCTTTTCATCCTCTACGCGGGGCAGTTGAATTCCGTGATGCTCACGGTGCCGTAACCCCTTTCCACCGAGTGTCTCCTTGACGCCGCCCGGGCTTCGTCGCTCCACGCGAAGCTCGGGCGGCGTTTTTCCATGCGCGCAAAAAAAGAGCGCCTTCCCAAAATTTCGAGAAAGCGCCCTTTATCCGCCACCAGCGGCGTTCTGGCTAGCCGCCGAAGAACTTCTTGAGCTTTTCCTTAAAGGAGGTGCTCTTCGGGCTGTGCTTGTCCGCGCCCTTTGCGAGCGACTCGCCGAACTTCTTCAAAAGGTCCTTCTGCTCGGAGCTCAAGTTCACAGGCGTCTCCACGTAGACGTGGACGTAGAGGTCGCCCTTCACGGAGTTGTTGTGCACGTTGGGCACGCCCTTGCCGCGCAGACGGAAGATCTTTCCGGACTGCGTGCCTTCGGGGATCGTGATGCGGGTTTCCGTATCCATCGTGGGAACGGAGACTTCGCCCCCCAAAGCCGCCGTCGTAAAGCTGATCGGCAGGTCCGCATGCAGGTCGTCGTCCTCGCGCTGGAAGATGTCATGCGGCTTGATCACGATCTGAACGTACAAGTCGCCCGCAGGGCCGCCGTTCACGCCCGGCGCCCCCTTGCCGCTCAAGCGGATGCGCTGGCCGTCGTTGATGCCGGCGGGCACACTGATTTCGAGCGTCTTCGTCGTCTTCACGCGGCCGGAGCCGCCGCACTTTGTGCAGGGATCCGAAATGATTTCGCCCGTGCCGCTGCAGTAGGGGCAGGTCTGCTGCACGGAGAGGAACCCCGACGACATGTTGACCGTGCCGGTGCCGTGGCAGTGCGGACAGGTCTTCTTGGAGGTGCCGGGCTTGCAGCCCGTGCCGTGGCAGTTGTCGCATTCGTCCCACACCGGCACGCGAATGTCGGTCTTCATGCCGTGGACAGCCTGCTCCAAGGTCACTTCGAGCGAATAGCTCAAGTCATCGCCGCGATAGACGCGCGGTCCGCGACGCGTCTGACGAGCGCCGCCGCCGAAGATGTCGCTGAAGATGTCGCCGAAATTGCTGAAGTCGCCACCGCCAAAGCCTCCGAACCCGCCGAAGCCGCCGCCGGCGCCGCCTGCTGCGCTCGGATCGACGCCGGCCTTGCCGTAGCGATCATAAGCGGCGCGCTTTTGCGGATCAGACAACACGGCGTAGGCCTCGCCCACCGCCTTGAACTTCTCCTCCGCCGCCTTGTCGCCGTTGTTGCGGTCAGGGTGGTACTTCATCGCAAGCCGGCGATAGGCCTTCTTGATCTCGTCGTCGCTCGCGCCGCGGGCGACGCCCAGTACCTCGTAATAATCCTGATCAGCCATAGTTCTGACAATCGTCCGTAGAAAAACAAACAAAGGCCGGAAGGCTTTCTAAGCGTCTTCCGACCCGTTTTGAACTGAGCCTTCTGATGCCGGCCGCCCGAAGCTTTCCGCCTCGAGCCGCCGGCCGGGCCGGCTCAATCTCAGTGCTTCACTTCCTTGTAGTCAGCATCGACGACGTCGTCGTCCTTCTTGCCGGCTTCAGAAGCCTGCTGCGCCTGAGCGCCCTGCGGCTGAGCCTGCTGGGCCTGAGCCGCCGCCTGATTGAGCTTTTCGCCGATCTTCTGCGCAGCCTGCATCAGGGCTTCGACGCTCTTCTTGATCGCGTCCTTGTCTTCGCCCTTCACCTGGGACTCGACGTCCTTGATGGCGGATTCGCAAGCGGCGCGGTCAGCGGAGTCCACCTTGTCGCCCAGATCCTTCAAGGTCTTCTGGACCTGAGCCACGGCGGCGTCGGCCTCGTTGCGAGCCTGCGCCAATTCAAAGCGGCGCTGGTCCTCGGCCTTGTTCGCCTCGGCGTCGGCCACCATGCGCTTGATCTCGTCTTCGCTCAAGCCGGAGCTCGCCTTGATGGTGATCTGGTTTTCCTTGCCGGTCGCCTTGTCCTTGGCGCTCACGTGCAGGATGCCGTTGGCGTCGATGTCGAACGTGACTTCGATCTGCGGCAGGCCGCGCGGAGAGGGCGGAATGCCTTCGAGGTTGAATTCGCCCAGAAGCTTGTTGGAGCCCGCCATCTGGTGTTCGCCCTGGAAGACCTTGATCGTCACCGCGGGCTGGTTGTCTTCCGCCGTGGAGAAGACCTGAGAGTGCTTCGTCGGGATCGTGGTGTTGCGCTTGATCATCGCCGTCATCACGCCGCCCAGCGTTTCAATGCCGAGGGTGAGCGGGGTGACGTCCAGCAACAACACGTCGTGACGGTCGCCCGTCAGCACCGAGCCCTGAATGGCGGCGCCGATCGCAACCGCTTCGTCGGGGTTCACGTCCTTGCGGGGTTCCTTGCCGAAGAATTCGCGCACCACTTCCTGCACGCGGGGCATGCGGGACTGGCCGCCCACGAGAATCACGTCGGAGATGTCGGAGACGGAGGCCTTCGCGTCCGCCAAAGCCTTGCGCACCGGCTCGATCGTGCGCTGAACGAGATCCTCGACGAGGCTTTCGAACTTGGCGCGCGTGATCGTGATGTTCATGTGCTTCGGACCCGTCGCATCCGCCGTGATGTAGGGAAGGTTCACTTCCGTTTCCTGGCGATTGGAGAGCTCGATCTTCGCCTTTTCCGCGGCGTCCTTCAGGCGCTGCAGGGCGAGCACGTCCTTCGAGAGATCGCACCCCGTGTCCTTCTTGAATTCGTCCATCAGGTACGTCATCAGGCGATGGTCGAAGTCTTCGCCGCCCAGGAACGTGTCGCCGTTCGTGGAGAGCACTTCGAACTGCTTGTCGCCGTCCACGTTCGCGATGTCGATCACAGAGATATCGAACGTGCCGCCGCCCAAGTCGTACACCGCGATCTTGCGATCAGCCGTGCCGGCCTTGTCAAGACCGAAGGCAAGCGCCGCGGCCGTCGGTTCGTTGATGATGCGCTTCACGTCAAGACCCGCGATGCGGCCGGCGTCCTTCGTTGCCTGACGCTGGCTGTCGTTAAAGTACGCGGGCACCGTGATCACGGCTTCCGTCACGGGTTCGCCGAGGTAGTCTTCCGCGGTCTTCTTCATCTTGCGGAGCACTTCAGCAGACACCTGCTGCGGCGCGAGCTTCTTGTCGCCCTGAACCTGAACCCAGGCGTCACCGTTGTCGGCCTTCACGATGGAGAAGGGCACGCGGGAGATGTCCTTCTGAACTTCGGCGTCTTCATAACGACGGCCGATGAGGCGCTTCACCGCAAAGAGCGTGTTCTTGGGATTGGTGATGGCCTGGCGCTTGGCGGGAGCGCCGACAACGATTTCACCCTTGTCAAGGTAGGCGATGATGGAGGGCGTCGTGCGGGCGCCTTCCGAATTTTCGATCACGCGAACCTTGTCGCCTTCCATGATGGCAACGGCCGAATTGGTGGTACCCAGGTCGATACCGATAATCTTTGACATCTGTCTAACTTCCTTCTTCATCGGCAGAACGCTCGACAAGCATTCCGCACACAGTTGAAACCCGATGCCGCCGGAGCTTTTTTGCAAGGCCCGCCGGCTGATACCCCCTATATGGGGACGGGGGTTTCTTTTTCAACTGCTTCGTTCAAAATTTTTTGAACGCTCCGTTTCGGCCATGAAAAAAGCGGCCGGAACCCAAAGCTCCAAGCCGCCTTTTTTCCTGAGGAAACGCGATCAGCCCTGCACCACGCTCACCATCGCCGGACGCAGCACGCGCTCGCAAATGAGCCAGCCGCGCTGGAAGACTTCCGCAACGTGCCCCGCTTCATGCCCCTCGCTGGCGGGCACCATGGCGATCGCCTGCTGGGTGTTGGGATCAAACTTCTCGTTCTTCGGATCGATCGCCTTCATGCCGCTCACTTCGAGCGCATGCATGAGCTGGCGGTAGGTCGCCTGAATGCCGTCCTTCATGGGACCTTCGGCTTCGGTCGCAACTTCAATCGCCTTCTCAAGGCTGTCCACCACCGGCAACAGGTTCTGCGCAAACTTCTCGATGCTGAACTTCTGCGCCTTCTGCACGTCTTCGGCACAACGGCGGCGAACGTTCTCCATCTCCGCCACGGCGCGCACGTAGAGGTCATAATTTTCCGCCGCGCGAGCGTTGGCAGCCTCGATCATCGCCGCCTGATCCGCAAAGCTTTCCGCCGCCGCTGCTTCGGCCTTTTCGCCGCCCTCGCACCCGCAGGCTTTTTCTTCACAAGCGCAGGGAGCACCCTCCGCGCCGCAACCGCAGCAGCACGCCTCCCCCTCGGCCTTGTCGGCCACCTCAGCAGCCTGAGCCGCCGCCTTCAATGCTTCGGCCGCCTTGTCGGCGCCGGCGAGATTCTGTTCGTTCATATCGACCATTTTGGTCAAACTCCGCCAAAAAAAGTTAGGTATCTGTCATGTGGGGGCGGCCGTCCGCTTTTTCAAGCCCGGCTCCCCTTTTTGCGCTACTCGGCGCCCGCCTTCTGCAACGCGCCGCGCACGATGGCGGCATACGCCTTCGCCGCACGCTCGCCGTCATTCAACGCCGGAATATAGCGAAACTCCTTGCCGCCCGAAGTAAGGTACACCGCCTTCAAATCGGTTGCGATCTCTTCAATCGTTTCAAGACAGTCCGCGGCAAACCCCGGACAAATCACGTCAAGGCGCAGGATGCCTTCCTTCGCGAACCGTTCAGCGACGTCCACCGTCGCGGGCTTCAGCCACTCGCCGCGGCCGAATTTCGACTGGAAGGCAAGGCTCCAGGCCTCATCGCGAAGCCCCAGACGCTCTGCGATGAGGCGAGCCGTCTCGCGACACTCTTTTTCGTAAGGCGACCCTTTGTCCACGCTTGCCTGCGGAATGCCGTGAAAGCTGAAAAGAAGCCGCCCCTTCCCCGTGAGAAAGCCCTGGGCATCCCAATGAAGGCGAATGTTTTCCGCAAGCGCTTCGATGTAGTCCGGGTGGTTGTAGTAACTTTCGATGCGAACGACGTCACCCGTCCAGCCCGTCTTCCTGAGGACCTCGTCCACGACGTCATAAACCGCCGCCGTAGTCTGCGTGGCGTACTGCGCGAACATCGGCAGCACCACAAGGCGCTGAAAGCCCTCTTCCTTGAGAATCTTGGGGAGCACGTCCGCCACGCGGTTCGTGCCGTAGCGCATGCCCCAGATCACGACGTAGTCGTCGCCCAGCGTCTTCTGAAGCGCATCAGCGCACCGGCGGGTGACGGCCACGAGAGGCGATCCTTCCTCCGTCCACACCGTGCGATAGCGCTCGGCGGAAGCTTCGGCGCGCTTGGGGAGCACCAGCCCGTGAAGAATCGGCCACCAAATGACCTTCGGGAGCTCCACCACGCGCTTGTCGCCCAGAAACTCCGAGAGGTAGAGCTTCAAGGCGTCCGCCGTCGGTTCAGCGGGCGAACCGGTGTTCACCATAAGGACCAGCGTCTCTGAACGGGGGGCAGGCATATTTTCTCTCCTCAGCTGGTGGGATTGGAACTGATTATGTTAACCAAAAACGGCCGCAAAAGCGGCCATTTCTGCTTTGAGCGGGTCGAAATTCTACGACCCGCCTCTTAACAAGAGCTTTTCTCAGGAGCGAGCCGGCGCACCCTGCAGCAAGCCCGTGCGCGCCATGCGCCACATGACGATGAGGACGGCCGCAAGAACGCTCATTTCAAACTTGCCCAGCACCTGTCCCACGATGTAGTCGAGGCTGCCAAAGGCAAGCGTCAGAAAGAGCATGGAGTCCACAACCGATCCCGCAAAGCCCGAAGCCACGATGGCCCAGGCGGGAAAGCGCTTTCTCAAGGGGGTGTAGACGATGAGGTCCGCAGTTTCCGAAAAGAGGAAGGCGACAGCGGACGCAATGACGAGATTGGGCTCGCTCACAAAGCCCGACAGGATCGTGCCGGCGATGATGCTGTAAAAAGCCCAGCGGGTGCCGAGAAAATGATGCACGCCGTCGCGAAGGACGAGCGCAAGCCCCGCCAGAAGCACGGCCGACGGCGCCATGATGCCGGGCCACACCGGAACAAGGCAGGGGCTGTTCGCCGGGCAGACGAGACCCACGTTCATGACGACCCAGTTGCTCAGCGGAATGGTGAGGATGAAAAGAAGGCCGAAGATCCAGCCCTTGATGCGGTTCGCTTCCGAACCCGTTTGGCCCATATGCTGCATATGGCTTTACTCCCGACCGCAGACGGTGCGATGAACCGAAGCAGTCTTGAAAGTTGAAAGAAGGGGCGGATTTTAGCGAGTTCCGCCCCACCTGAAAATCACCCGTAAGTATGGGCCGAGATGCCTCGCGCCCTAAGAAGCTCCGCAATGCGCTCGAGCTCTTCCAGGCTCGCCTTTCTCAGCGCCTTGTCGGGCGTGTCGCGCGCCACGGTGTAGATGTCCACGCCCGCGGGTGCAATGTCCGCCACCGCCTCCACCCAGGGGAGCACGTAGTCATCCGTCGTGTTGTCCACGGACTGTCCCTGCCACGTTCCCTTCATGAACATCGTCTGGATGATGCAACGGCCGCCGCAGGCCTTCATGCGCTCGATGACGGTCGCCACGTCATAGGGACAGCCCGGGCGGTCCACGAAGCGGATGTAGTCGGGATTCACCGTATCGAGCTTCAGGCACGCCTTGTCCAAGGCCTTCACCGCCTCAAAGACGCGAGGCTTCGTCAAGTGGGTGGCGTTGGTCAAAAGGCACACCTTCGCCGTCGGAAAGTACCGGTCTCGGAGCACCTTCACGTCTTCGCAGATTTCGTCAAAGTGCGGATGCGACGTGGGCTCGCCGTTGCCGGAGAAGGTGAGCGCATCGAGATCCTCGCCCGCCGCCTTCATCGCGGCAAGCCGCTTTTCCAATTCGGTTCGGACAAGTTCGCGCGAGGGCAGCGGCGACTTCGGCCGGAAATCTTCGTTAAAGCCGCACTCGCAGTAGATGCAGTCAAAGCTGCAGACCTTGCCGTCTTCAGGCAGGAGGTTGACGCCGAGGCTTCTCCCCAGACGCCGGCTCTTCACGGGCCCGAACACAGGCGAGGGATAAATCACCGTAGCCATTTTTCTTTCTCACTCGTTTCCAATGACATGCAGACGAATGGATTCATCCGTCAATCGAAGGCTCTTGGCGAGCGCCGGGCTCACCCAGGCTTCCTTTTCGTCCCCCGAGAGAAGAAACGCCTGAATGTCCGTGCGCCGCGCGAGAAACGCCAGCGACTTCGCCTTTCCCATCGCAAAGAGCGCCGTGCACCAGCCGTCCGCCTTCGCGCCGTCCGCGTCCACGATCGTGACCGAGCTAAAGGCGAGCGGCACCGGACGTCCCGTGGCGCCGCTCAGAATGTGGCCGTAGCGCTTGCCGTCCTTCAAGAGATAACGCTCGTAGTCGCCTGACGTAATGACGGAGACGTCGCCCGCCGTTTCAATGACAGCAAGCATCTCGTTGCGCTCCTTCTTCGGATCCTGCACGCCAATGCGCCAGCGGCGGCCGTTTTCACCGTCCCCCAAAAGAACGACGTTGCCCCCCAAGTCCAGCACGGCGCGAATCGCGCCCGCCTTCTTGAGGTCAGCCGCAAGCGCGGTGCCGATCCAGCCCTTGGCGATCGCCCCCAGGTCAATGTTCTGCCCCTCGCCAATCTTCACGCGGCAGCGCCCGGCCTCGTCGGGCGTCACATCCGTCTCAATCTTTCGCCAGTCAACCCGCTTGCGGGCGGCGTCAAGCGCCTCGTCCGTCGGCACGGCGTCGCCGCCAAAGCCAATCTTCCACGCGTTCACCACGGGGCCGATCGTGGGGTCAAACGCGCCGTCGGACTCGCGGGCGATCGTCTTCGCCGTCGCCATGAGGGAGGCAATGCGGCAGTCCGTTTTCTGCCAGACGCCCGGATGCCGGTTCACTTCCTGCATAGGACCGTCGCCATGCACCGTAAAAAGCGTCTCATAGTCGCTGATCAAGTCGGAGTAGCGCTGCGTCAAGGCCGTCGCCGCCGCTTCGTCCGCCCCCGTGATCGATCCGCGGATCAAGGTACCCATGGCAAAGCCCAGATAGGGCGCCTCCACTTCCGCCGCCATTGCGCCCCAGGACGCCATCGCCAGCACGGCGCCCGCCAGGAAAGCCCATCGATTTTTCATCAGTTATCCCGCATTGAAAAAAGTTTCGCCATTGTCCCACAACCAGACGGCCCAAAAAACAAAATCTGCC
>CAVACW010000021.1:0-29989 GCA_963587345.1 uncultured Oscillospiraceae bacterium
GGGTTCCCTGAACTAAGATTGCAGCCTCGTATCCGCAATTTGGCCGAGATGTGCTTTTTGTTTCAGTAGCTGGGTTCCCTGAACTAAGATTGCAGCGCTCAAAAGGAAGCGCGTAGATAAAGCGTAGCTTCGTTTCAGTAGCTGGGTTCCCTGAACTAAGATTGCAGCGGTACGTCGATGCCGTCTTAGAAGATTTCAGCTCTGAGTTTCAGTAGCTGGGTTCCCTGAACTAAGATTGCAGCGGGCGAAATCTTCGTCATGTGCGGCTATGACGCGTTTCAGTAGCTGGGTTCCCTGAACTAAGATTGCAGCCTTCAAGGAACCTAACTGTTTTACAAAGAATTTTCTTTGTTCCCACAACGAAGAAGTTCGAAGTAGGCAGAATTGCACAGAAACACTGGATTTTTTCGAAAAAGCCTGTATGATCGGCGTTGCAATCTTAGTTCAGGGAATCTAGCTGAAGTCGTTCCAACCCTGTTGGGATGAGCTGAAATCAACTAAATTCAAGATTGGTTCCGGCCACTGTCTTCGGACATCCGGATTAAAGACAAACGGGGAATTCCGCAAGGAGCTCCCCCGTTTTGTTGCCCACGTCCATCAAAGCCTGTCAGCGCAAAAGTTGGCGTACTCACACTGACAGCACTGCGGCTCGGTCGCAGCCGTGCTCGGCAAAAGCGCCGTCTCAAGCGATGCCCTGATGGCAACTGCCACGCGGGTCACCTCGCGCCGAATCGTCTCATCAAACAAGACCTCATACGTTCTGCCTCGTTTGCCCATCAAAACAAAGCCTCTCGAAATCTCTGCGTTCTCTTTTCGCTCCAGCATCATGGCGTACGCCGCGAGCTGCAGCTTCGCTCCCGCCGACGGCGCCCCCTCTGTCAGCTTGAATTCCAGCGGAAAGACCGCCCCACCATCCGTATACACTGCGCCGTCACAGACGCCATGCAATCCGAGCTCCTCATCGTAGAGGCCAATGTCCGCCACAAAGCGAAAACCTTCCGCGGGCAGTCCGTAATGCGCCAAGTTGCGACGCTTGGAAAGCATTGCCGCTTTGTCATGAAAGGAAATTCCCTGTCTCAGCCAGGCACCGCCCTTCACCGAAAGGCCCTTCATCAGCATGAAATACGGAATTCGAGGACAGAAAACGTACTGCCTCAAATCCGACACCGGAAGATTAAATGACTCCATGTCCTTCCGGCTCCTTGTAGTCCCATCCCGCGTACCCCAGACACTGACGAATGACTTCCGGTTCCAGATGACACGGAAACCAAAAGCATTTGTCCTCCGAATCTTCGAGAATCTCGACCGCCGCCCGAGCCAATGCGCCGACCTCGGCGCCCTTGAGGTCGCCGTAAAACACTGACTTCTGCATCGGCACCAGCCCCAAGTCCTTCAGCGCATCAGAAAACCGCTTGCGGCGCTTGTTGTCCGAAACGTCGTAGCAGACAAGATACTTCGCGTACATCCCCATGGTTCACCACCGAAACCGCAATCCGCGGTATGCCTTGCCTTCCACCATGGCGCCAGCGAGCCGGTATGCCTGTCTTTGAAGGATGTTCTCAAGCCGAACCGATTTTTTGTGCCACAAAATCGGCGTTGCCATGGTTTCATCAATCGCGTCCACGATCAGTTTTTTCAATTCCGGCGTCAACCCTTTTTGTTCCGCCGCCTCCAGTCGACGCCTCAGCTTGATGACATTGCGATCCACCACCCAGGCCCGATACTCCTCCATGAGGTCCAGCACGAGCGAGGGCTTGCCCGGACGCTTGGCGTGCAGAAGCCCCGCATAAAGTTCAAGGCCCGCATTGTCGAGCGCCGACCACACGTAGCTCTGCAAAATGGCGTAGCCGTAATTGAGCGCCGCGTTTCCGATTTCTACGGAGCCTCGACCTTCTCGCTGGCAAAAGGAAGGCGGAAGAAACCCCGTTTCTCGCAGCGCCTGCCAGTAAACCGTCGCCGCACTCCCCTCAATGCCCATCATCGTGTTGCGCCAGTCTTTTCCTCCGGCCTTGACTTCATGCTCCAGTGAATCAGCCGCTGCCTCAAGCTCCTGAGCCGCTTTCCGCAAACGAGCGCCCACGTCGGGAGACACTTTGGACGAGTACTTGCTGAAGTAGAGCAGCACGGCGCGCTGGTTGCGAATCTTCGTAAAAATGATCTCTCTTGCCAGCGGCAACGCTGCGGAGGAGCGCACGCAGGAAAACTGCGCCTCGCGCACGCTCACCACCGCATGTTGATGCAACCCCGACACCGCCGCAATGCCAACGCCACGCCAGTCGACGAAATAGAGCCGGATGCCTCGGGCGGCGCACTCCAAAATGAGGTTGGATGAAACTGACACGCCCTTTTTCTCCACACGGATCGTGCGAAGACGCGAGAGTGCCGTCTCCCAGCTCTGCCCGTTTTCCGTCACCACCAGGCGACTGCCGGATACGCCGAGCGCGGCGCCAAACGACGATACTGTCAGATGCCGCATGTCGAAGCCGCTCGGTTGTACGCCTCCTTGATGCCAGCATTGTTGCTGGCCACCGTAAACCAGAAGCGCACCCTCGCCCCCACTTCTTCAAAGTAGAGATAGGCGCGAGGCTGATTGAGAACACCGCGAGCCTCCGGTGGAAGCGCTGCGAAGAACGCCTTGGGATCCTTCACTCTCAAATCACCAGGGAGCTCCAAAAACGACGTGCAGGTCAATTCCGGATTTCCCGCCTTCAGCCAGACGATCACCGACTCAAAGGGCGCTTCAATGCGAGCATTGAAGCGAACCGCCGACCCAGGCGACAGCCAAATGTCCACGTCGCCATCGAGGATCTGACGCCATTCATTCATGGAGGTCGTCTCCGTCTCCGAGAAGTACCGCGACTCGAACATGGTGATCTTGGGAGAGCGGAACCGCTCGAAAAGCACCGCCTTCCCCCAGTCAACAACGCCGCCTTCGGACGCGAATCCCTGGAGCTTGCTGTTGGGCACCTGAACCTGAATCACCGGCCGGCCGTCGAGCGTTCGACGCATGAATCGGAAGCCGCCCGACGGATTGTCGATCACCGGCAGGCTGAGGTCGCGATGCACCGGCACGTGCTGCAGCCTGCGCTTTTCCGGGCGCCTCCAGCTGCGATCGATGAGGTCGCGCACTTGCTGCTCCTGTCCATCAGGCCCGAGTCCGCTCTTGACCGCCTCGTAAAGCGCCGTCCACTCCTTCTTCACAGGCAGCGTCAGCTTTCCCTTGAGCGACCACAGACGGCCGACACCCAATGAAAGCTTCACATCAAACTTGTCAGCCTTCAAAGCGGCTGCCTCGGCAACCAGCGCTTTTTTCACTGAATCCCAGAATGCCCCAACCACCGTGCATCGCTTGGTGCAGAAGGTCAAGCCATCCAAAAGGCGCGCCACCTTGAGTTTCTCTTCAGAAACCACGGCATGCGCCGCCTCCACCAGCAACGTCGCCGCCTTCAGCCGATCAATTCGATACGTCTCATTCTTTGCCGCGTCACCTTTAAACGGCCTCACAAAATACGGCGACAGGACCTCAAGCAGCTGCTGCGGCTCCTTGCCTGTCACTTCCACGGCGCCTGGCATCGTTCCATCTTCCGCCGGCTTGGAAACGTACCCAGCAAAAACCTTTCCGCCCAACGTGAAAAGCGGAAGGTACTGCTCAGCATAGATGCCGTCTTTAAAAAGCGGCGCGCCGCCAAACTGCGACTTTTCCTCGAGCGGCTTGCGCTGTATCTGAACAATGTCGCAGCTTGCGGGATAGACAGCCGCCAGCGATTCGGCCTCCGCAAGAGCCGGCTCGTCGGCAAAGAAGCCGTCGCTCCCCACCGCCAGCGCGCACAGCGCATCGAGCGTGTGAGACGCCGCTGGCTGAACATCCGGCTTCTTCATCGCCGGATTCACCTCGCCCAGCGCCGAACGAAGCCGCATGGAAACTTCGGGGGAAACCGCCGAGACAAAAAAACGAAGCTGATTGCCCGTTTTTTCGCACCACGGCGAAAGCTCCTCGCCCAGTTTTTGCACGAGGCAGCGCACCAGCCACATCTGCGTCCCGTTGACGCGCGCCTTGCGCTGATTTCCCAGCATTTCAAGCACCGCAAGACGCGCCGGGCTGAAGTCTTCCAAAAAGAGGGCGTGCCGGACACAGTCCTGCTCCGATTCCGACAGCAAATCAAAGAACCGAAGCCGGCCATGCGCCTGCAGATCGGCCACCGTCCTTTCTATCGTCTGCTCCACCTCAACGGGAGAGGCGGAACGAAACACCGCCGTCAAATACGCCGGGCTGAGATCGCGCAAGCGGTAGGCCTGATCCCCTTTCTTCTGGTTGCCCTCCTGCGAAACGTAAATGAGGTTGGGCTCCGCGTTGAAGACCGTCCCCACGCTCTTCTTCGTGAGGCTGCGCGGGATGACGTGGTCAATTTCCCCGTTGACGCCAATCGCCTTGCCGGTATAGGGGCACACGCCCCGACTGGCGGCCTTGATGCGATCTTCCTTGGCCATCCAGCGCTTCGTCTGAACAGACGACTTTTCCTGCATCTTTTTGCGAGCCAGAGCATTGTGCTTGAGCTCCGCGAGAGACGCTGAAAACTCAAACCGGTTCTCCTCCACAAAGAGCGGGACTTCCACCATGCCCTGCTGGAAATTCACATGCTGACGCACCGACTTCGCCATGCGCTTGGCAATTTCCCATGCCTTGCGATCAATCACGCGTCGCACGACGCCGTCAAACGGCCGGGCGGCGTCTGCGGGAAGTCGTGAGCAATTGGCGCACATCACCTTGGCGCCGTCCTTGTCAGTGCCCTCCGTGAGCTGCATGCGCCAGTTCGTTTCGTGGTGCGCCGCGACCGACACCGACGTGAACCCATCGCGCTCCGTCTCGATGAGCGTATAGCACTGCGCCAGCGAGTACGGATTGGCAAACTTCGCCTTCTCGCTCTCTGTGAGCCCCAGCTCCCTTGCGATGACAAAAGCCGCCGCCTCCACCTTCTCGCTCACCGCCACGAATGCCTTGTCTTCCGCCGTGAGCTTCTGTCCCAGCTTCTTGCGCAAAAGCGCCCGCTGGTAGAGGCGATTGAAGTCACCGCCGTTGTCCTTCCTCACTTTTTCAATGGCGGCGCAGACGGAGCGCACCGTGCTGCGTCCGCCCACCTTGGCGTCCCAAACCACCGCCATGAAGCGCTCGCCTTTGGCGGGCGTCTGCTGCAACACGTTCCCCACCAGCATCGGGAGGATCTTCTTTTTCATTGGCGGGTGCAGATCCGAGCGTTCAAGATACTGGCTCGTCTGCGGCATCCAGAGCCCCACCTTGGCAGAGTCTGCTTCATCGTAGTAGCCCGCCGCAAATGCGAGGAAGCGATCCGCATGCTGGCTGCCGATCACTTCCTCGAGCTTGTTTCTCGCCGTCCCGAGCACCGCGCCATGCGCCTGAGCACGAATGGCGCAGGGATCCAGCAACCGTGAGCGATCCAGCACGCGCTGCAGAATGTAGGCAAAGCGGTATTGCAGCACCGGAAGCGGCTGCCTTCCGTCGCGGGCAATGCGCGAGACGCGGTCTGTCAGGGCAAGGATTTCATCGAGCCCCTCCTCGAGCCGCGGATCCGCCTTTGCAAAGCTCTTTGCCCAGCCAATCCACGCCTCCCCCAGCTGGGCGTTCAGCTTCTCCGGACTCAGGTACAGCGTCTGGTCCACGGGCGGGCGGCGGTTGTTCTGGTCCTCATAGGGCGGAATCGTCCGCTGCGGATCGATCGTGCAAAGCGCCTCCAGAATGTCCTCCGAGGCCTCCAGCTCCCGCACAAGATCCGCCAGCCGCTTCTTCTCATCGCCTTCCTGCGCCGGATGAAAATACTTGAAGGCGCGAACCAGCGACTGTTTCAGCCGCTGCGGCTCCCAGCAGTCCCCCTTCACCATGTGCGGCGCATTGAAGTACCAGCGCTCGGCGCGAAGCTGAAGGTTGGAGATGTTGCCAATCACATGATGAAAGCGCTCCACGCCGCCAAAGGCGGCAATCACTTTGGCAAGCCGGGAATCCCCGCGCTGGAGGTCCGAAAAGAGGTTCTTCAGGTAGTCGGCGCGCGGCTTGTGCCCCATGAGCTGCTGCGTCACCAAGTCGTGCGCCGCCCCCTTGACAGCGTCAACGGCGTCCGTCGCAAGCTTCAGCGTCTCCTTGTCCAGGTCCTGCGCCTGAAGCGCCGCCTTGATGTCTTTTTTCGTCAACCCCTGCAGCACCAGATCCAAGTCACGAACCCGCCCCATGTCGTTCGTAAGCTCCTCCCACTGGTCAAGCAACTGTCGCGCCACCTCCGGAAAGAAGCTCTTTATCGCATCGCACTCAGCAAAAATTTGCGGATCGACGTCCTCCAGAAGACTCAAATCCACTTCCGATTCGACACGAGAGTATCCGCGACGCCGCAAAAGACCGTTCACCGCCTCCATCATCCGGCGATGTTCATTTTTCTCAAGAACAACACCCTCTGCCGCGAGTCTTGCCTCGATGACAAGCTTCGCCAGCCTGCGCGCCAAGTTGAACCGCTTCTTGCCTCGCAAGCGGTGCCGAGTCGCCGTTCGCTGCGCCTGCGCGAGCACCATCTTGTCCGCATCCGGCATGACGATCGTAAAGGCGGTCAAGTCTTCCCGCCGCAGCGCGGCGCCCGGCGTCGTGTCAGCGATGACCACGCCGGTGTACTTTGCCCCCAGGTCAATGCCGACCGCCGTGCGATGAATGTTCTGCATTTCGTACTCCGAAGCATTTCTGAAAACCACTTTCTGCAAGTGTTCTGCGCTTTGACGAAAAAGTCAAGTCATCGACGTTTTTACAAACTTTCGTATCAATTTTTCCGTTGTTTTCCCCTGCATTGATACGGAAGTCCCCGCAGTGCCGCCCTCACGGCGCGAGGTAACATCCGCCCCCTCTTTGCTTCTCTTTTTTCAGCCATCATGCCCATCGGCATCCTCTACACCTTGGGCGCCTACGCGCTCTGGGGGCTCTTCCCCCTTTACTTTCACGCCCTCGCCGACATCAGCGCCACGGAAATCCTCGCGCACCGCATCGTCTGGTCGCTCGCGTTCGTCGCGCTGATTCTTCTCACGATCCGCCGCTGGGCGTGGGTGAAAGTCGCCTTCACGTCTCCCAAGGTGCTTCTCATCTTCACGTGCTCTTCGTTTCTTGTCGCCGCGAACTGGGGCACCTACGTTTACTCCATCGTGAGCGGCCGCACGCTGGAAGCAAGCCTCGGCTACTTTATCAACCCGCTGATGTCGATTGCGCTGGGCTCCGTCTTTTTAAAGGAGCGCCTTCGCCCCGTGCAGTACGCTGCGGTGGCGCTCGCCGCGGCGGGCGTCCTCTGGATCACTTGGCAGACGGGGGAAGCTCCGTGGCTAGGCCTTACGCTTGCCGTCACCTTCGCGCTCTACGGCCTGGTGCGGAAAGTGGCTCCACTGCCAAGCCTTGAGGGGCTTGCGCTTGAGACCATCATCCTCACGCCCCTGGCGCTCAGCTACCTCGTCTACCTTGCCAGTCAGAACAATCTGGCCTTTGCCGCCGTCACAACGGAGACGCAGTGGCTTCTGGCGGCCGCCGGCCCCATCACCTGCATTCCGCTTCTGCTTTTTGCAGCCGGCGTGCGCCGCATCCCCTACTCTGTCGTGGGCATCATCCAGTACACGAGTCCCTCGATCGTCTTTCTGATCGCGACCTTCTGGTTCAAGGAGCCCTTTTCGCTGCCGCTTTTCATCGGCTTTGTGATCATCTGGTGCTCGGTGGCGCTCTTTGCGGGCGACTCCATCCGGCACCTTGCACGACAGAAGAAAGTCGTCAACGACACCGCCGCGAAGGCCTGACGACTATTCGACGCCCGAAAAACGAAAAGCCGCCGAATCCCCCAAAGGACCGGCGGCATTTTCTTTCCAACACGCGGCTACTTGTCCGCGCTCAGCTTCGGATCCAAGGCATCTCGAAGCCCGTCGCCCAGCAGGTTGAAGGCGAGCACCGTGAGGAAAATCGCGATCACGGGGAAGATCACCGTGTGCGGCGCCGTCACCATGTCGGAGCGCGCTTCGTTTAACATCGCGCCCCATTCCGGCATCGGCGGCTGGGCGCCGAGCCCCAGGAAGGAAAGCGACGCCGCCGTAATGATCGACGCCCCGATGCGCATCGAGAGGTAGACCATGATGACGGAGATCGTGCCAGGGAGAATATGCCGCACCAGAATCACGAAGTCCGACGCCCCGATGCTTCGCGCCGCCTCGACGTATGTCTGCTGCTTCAAGGAGAGGACGTTGCCGCGCACAAGACGCGCAAACGCCGGCACCGAGAAGACCGCCACGGCGGCGACGACGTTGATCATGCCGCCCCCCAGAATCGCCACGATGCCAATCGCAAGCAAAATGCCAGGGAACGCAAAGAGCACGTCCGAGATGCGCATGATGACGCGGTCGGCCCAGCCTTCGTAGTAGCCCGCGATGAGCCCCAGCGCCGTGCCCACCACGGCGCCCGCTGCCACGGACACAAAGCCCGCCAAGAGCGAAATGCGGGTGCCCACCACGATGCGGCTGAAGATGTCGCGCCCGAGCGAATCAACGCCGAACCAGTGCGCCCACGTAGGCCCCTCGTTCATGCAGTCGTAGTCAAAATAGTTTTCCGCGTCGTAAGGAACGCAGGCGGGCCCGAAGACTGCGAGCACCACGAGAAAGAGGACAAACGCCGCCGCGGCCATCGCCACGGGCTGCTTCTTGAACTTGCGCCAGAATTCGCCGGCGGGCGTGCGGATGTGCTCCTTCACGTTCGCCAGCCGCGGATCCGCCGCCTTCACTGCTTCGGTCATGTCTGCCTCCCTCTACTTGAAGCGAATGGTCGGATTGATCCAGCCGTAGAGGACGTCCACCACCAGATTGATCACGATGAATTCAAAGGAAAAGAGCATCACGAGCCCCTGAATCACGGGGTAGTCGCGCATGTCGACGGCGTCCACCAAGAGGCGCCCCATGCCAGGCCAGTTGAAGACCTTCTCCACCACAATGGATCCCCCCAGAAGGAACCCGAACTGCAGGCCCATCATGGTGACGACCGGAATCATGGCGTTTCTAAAGGCGTGCTTCATCACAACGCTCGTCTCGTGCACGCCCTTGGCGCGCGCCGTTCGGATGCAGTCGTCGCCCAGCACTTCCACGAACGCCGAGCGCGTGAATCGCGCCATCACCGCGGCGACCGCCGCTCCGAGCGTAATGGAGGGAAGAATGTAGTGCTTCCACGTGTCAGCGCCCACCGTGGGAAGCCAGCCGAGCTTCACGGAGAAGATTTCCATGAGGATCATGCCAAGCGCAAAGGCCGGGAACGAAATCCCCGACACCGCAGTCGTCATGCCCAGGCGATCCGGCCACTTGTTGCGCCACACGGCGGAGATGATCCCCACCGCAAGACCAAAGACCACTGACCACACCATGGCCCAGACAGTGAGCCAGAAAGTGGGCCAGAAGCGCTCGCCGATCTCAACGCTCACCGGACGCTTTGAAGCGAGCGACATGCCCAGATCCCCGGTCACCGCGCCCTTCACAAAATTCGCGAACTGCTCGTACATGGGCTTGTTCAAGCCCAG
The DNA here is from genome assembly GCA_963587345.1 of uncultured Oscillospiraceae bacterium. Taxonomy (GTDB): domain Bacteria; phylum Pseudomonadota; class Gammaproteobacteria; order Burkholderiales; family Burkholderiaceae_F; genus Duodenibacillus. The sequence continues at coordinate 9,579 of CAVACW010000021.1, forward strand.
CTCCTCGCGGACGAGCTCGACCGTAGCGTCGTCAGCCTCCGGCCCCGCCGTAAGCCTTGCGGGATCGCCCGGCAAGAGATGCACAAAAAGGAACACGCACACCGCCACCAAAAGCAGCGTCGGCACCATGCCCAGAACTCGTTTGATGAAATAGCGCAGCATATCGAGAATCCACGCGGGCGGCCAAAGCCCGAAAGCTTCAGCCGCCCTGCTCGGTCAATTACTTCTTGAGATCAATTTCGTCGTAGTCATAGCCCGCGTCCGGCATCACATACATGCCGGAGAGCTTCTTGCTCTTGCCGCTCACGTTCTGCTCTGTGGCGAGAAACGCCCAGGGCGCCTCATTCCAGATGATCTTCTGAGCTTCCGTGTAGTAGGCCGTCTTCTTTGCGCGGTCCGTGGTGTTCAGAGCGTCCTTCAAGAGCTGATCCACGCGGGCGTTGCTGTAGTAGGAGACGTTCAAGAGCTTGGGCGGCCAGGCTTCGGTGCCCAACAAGGGACGCAGCGCCCAATCGGCTTCACCCGTGGAGCTCGACCAGCCCATGTAGTAGATGCGCACCTTGGCGTCCTTGGGGTCCTGGATGCTTTCGACCTGCGCCACGCGCTGGCCGGCTTCCAAAGCCTGCACCTTCGCCTTGATGCCCACCTGCGAGAGCTGCTGCTGGATGAACTGGATCGACTTCTGGGCGGTCGTGTGGTTGTACGCAGACCACAAGGTCGTTTCAAAGCCGTTGGGGTAGCCCGCCTCCTTCAGCAGCTGCTTGGCCTTGGCAGGGTTGTACTCCCAGGGCCCAAGCTTCACGGCGTAGTCAACGCCCTGCGGCACCACGCCTTCGGCGGGAATGGCGTAGCCGTTGTAGGCGACCTTCATCAAGGCCTTCTTGTTGATGGCGTAGTTGATGGCCTGGCGCACCTTGACGTTGTCAAAGGGCTTCACGTTCATGTTCATCGAGAGCCAGCGGTGAACGATGGAGGGCGAAGCGACGACGTCGATCCCGGCCTTGCCTTCCAGCATCTTCGCCTGCTCGTAGGGAAGCGGGAAGCAGAAGTCAGCTTCGCCCGTCTGCAGCATGGCGGCGCGGGTGTTGTTGTCCACGACCGGGATCCACTTGATGGAATCGACCTTCGGATAGCCCTGGCGCCAGTAGTTGGGGTTCTTCTTCACCTTCATGAAGTCCGTGGGCTTCCACTCTTCAAAGATGAAGGGGCCGGTGCCAACGGGGTGAAAGGCCACTTCCTTGCTGCCCTTTTCAAGAGCCTTCGCAGAAATCATCGCAGCAGACGGGTGCGCGAGCTGGTTCACAAAGGCGGAGAAGGGCTCGTGCAGCGTGAAGCGCACGGTGTAGTCGTCCACGACTTCGGTCTTTGCGATGTTCTTGTAGAGGCCGTAGCGCTTCAAGTGGTTCGCAGGATTCGTGACGCGGTCGAAGTTCGCCTTCACGACGGCGGCGTTGAAGTCGGAGCCGTCATGGAACTTGACGCCCTTTTTCAACTTCATCGTGTAGACGAGGCCGTCCGCCGAGGCCGTATAGCTTTCCGCGAGGACGTTCTTCAACTTCATGTCCTTGTCCATGCGGAAAAGGCCTTCATAGAAGGAGCGGACGACGTTCTGCGACAGCGTGTCGTTGGCGTCATACGGGTCCATGGTCGTGAAGGTGGAGGCGACCGCGATGCGGACGTCCTTGGCGGCGTAGCTGGGCATGGAAGCGCCCATCAAGAACGCAAGCGACAGGGCGCAGGCGCCCGTGGCAACAAAGCGACGATTCATTTTCTTTATCTCCCTGAATGTGAAAATGAAAATAACGAAAAAATGGTTACAGCATGGACTGCTCAACGAAGCGGGCGACGAAGTGTCCCGGCGACACTTCAACGAGCTCTGCAGCGGGCGGCGGATCGTTCACCGCGCGCACGGGACTCGGCAGCTCGTCCGTCTTCAATTCCGCCGTGCGTCTCTTTCGCGCCGGGTCCGGAATCGGCACCGAGGCAAGAAGCTTCTTCGTGTAGGGATGCACCGGGTGCTCAAAAATGTCGCGGCGCGAGCCGATTTCAACGATCTGCCCCAGGTACATCACCGCCACGCGGTGGCTGATGCGCTCGACGACGCCCATGTCGTGCGAGATGAAGAGGTAGGAGAGCCCGAGGCGCTCCTGCAGGTCGAGCATGAGGTTCACGACCTGCGCGCGGATGGAAACGTCAAGGGCCGCGACCGATTCGTCTGCGACGAGGATCTTGGGGTTCAAGGACAGGGCGCGCGCAATGCAGATCCGCTGGCGCTGTCCGCCCGAGAATTCATGCGGGTAGCGGTTGGCGACGACGGGGGAGAGCCCTACCTCCTCCAAGAGTTTGGCAACGCGCGCGGGCGCCTCCTTGGCGGTGCAAAGGCCGTGCAGCAGCATGGGCTCTGCAATCGAATAGCCCACCGTCATGCGGGGATCAAGCGACGCGTACGGATCCTGAAAGATCATCTGCAGGTCGCGCCGGCAGTCCATCAATTCGCCGGAGGGGAGCGACGCGATGTCGCGGCCGTTGAAGATCACCTTGCCGCGGTCCACGTCAAAAAGGCGCAGCACCGAGCGGCCGGTCGTTGACTTGCCGCAGCCCGACTCGCCCACGATGGAAAGCGTCTCGCCGCGGCGCAAGTCAAAGCTCACGTCTTCGCAGGCGTAGACCTGATGCGTGAGCAGCCCAAAGAAGTTCGTCTTTGCGGGAAAGCGCTTGAAAAGGTGCCGCACGCTCAAGATGACGTCCCCGGGCTCGCTCACCTTGTCGCTCTCGGGCTTCACGGCTTCGCCCGTCACCGGGTCCAGCAGCTCGAAGCGCCGCGGCGCGTCCGTGCCATTCATCGCGCCCACGCGCGGCACGGCCGCCAGAAGCGCCCGCGTGTAGGGGTGCTTCGGATGCGCGAACACCTCGGCGCACGGCCCCTCCTCCACAATTTTCCCGTAGCGCATGACGCAGACGCGGTCGGCGACTTCTGCGACAACCCCCATGTCATGCGTGATGAAGAGAACGCCCGTCTCGGACTTCGCCTGAAGCTTTCGAATGAGTGCCAGAATCTGCGCCTGCACCGTGACGTCCAGCGCGGTCGTCGGCTCGTCGGCAATCAGCAGCTTCGGCCGGCACGCCAAGGCCATGGCGATCATCACGCGCTGGCGCATGCCGCCCGAGAGCTGATGCGGAAAGCGCAAGGCCACGCACTCGGGATCCGGAATGCGCACGAGGTTCAATAGCCGCACGACTTCCTTTCGAATCTGACGGTCGGCAAGCTTGCGATGCAGCTTGAGGCTTTCCGCGATCTGGTCCCCCACCGTGAAGACGGGGTTCAAGGACGTCATCGGCTCCTGAAAGATCATCGCCATGTCGGCGCCGCGCATGGCGCGCAGCTCGCCGGGCGTTGACCGCACGAGGTCATGCTTTTTGCCGGCGCGGTCCGTGAGCTCCATGGAGCCTCCGGCGATGCGTCCGCCGCCATGCTCCACGAGCCGCATCACGGAGAGCGACGTCACGGACTTGCCGGAGCCCGACTCGCCCACAAGCGCCACCGTCTCCCCGGCGTGCACCGTGAGTGAAATCCCGTCCACGGCCGTCACCCAGCCGTCCTCCGTCTTGAACTTCACCGTGAGATCGTTCACCGCCAGAACGGCAGGCGCCGCTTCGAGGGGGGCGGCGGTAGTTTTGTTGTCTGTCATTTGCAGCATCCGAATCCCTGTTGGGTGATGCGCAAAAAGCAAAAGCTGTGCCAAAAGTGAAATTCACTAAAAAAAGAAATCACTGGGCCGGCGCAAAGAAAAGGCTGCGCCTTAAAACGGTGCGCGCGAGACAGCGTCTGCCTCAATAGAGCGCACGAACTTGCACCAAGTCGGCGCCCGTTCGCCGCGGGCGCAAAAAAAAAGCCGGAAGCTCCCCGCCTCCGGCCTTTTAGCGCCCTGACCGCCCTCAGTGCTCAAGCACAAACATGTCCTCGATGTGCCCGTCGTCGGAAACGCGCACCGCGTAGCGCTGATGATGCGACTGGTTGATGATCCAGCGGTCAAGCTCGGCTTGCACGCGACGCACGTCGGCGTTCAACTGATCAAAGTAGGCGTCGTGCAGCTGGGCGAGCTCCTTGGCGTGCTGCGAGACGGCGCCCGCCAACTGAATCTCCGCCTCGTTCATGGTGCGGGCTTCGCGCTTCAAGGCTTCGTCAGCAATCTGCTGCGCCTTCGCAAGCACCGGCTTCACGTCCGGAAACGCCGTGAGGTCCTGCTCGATTTCAGTCGCGCCGTGCAGTTCATGCGCGAGCGTGTCGCCCCCCATCACGCGCAAGATGGAGAGAATGCGGCGGATGCGCACGATGACTTCGCGCACGGCGATGCAGGCCGTCACGTATTGAAGCGAATGATCCGTGTCTTCCAAGGTGCGCATCAGGCTCGTCCGGTCCGCAATGTCGGCGTCAATGCGCGCAGCGGAGGCGTTCACCACGTTTTCCAAGGCGTCGATGCGGGCCGTGCGCTCGGTGGCGGGCCCCGTCTCCGCGCCGATGCGCGAGAAGTCGTCAGCGAGCTCCTTCAATTCATCGTAGCGCAGCTGCCAGTTGCGAGCAGCCAGAGCCGACACATACTTCAGGATGCCGCCCACGTGGTCGGACAGAACCGCGAGCTCCGCGTCGAGCTCCTTTTTCAAGGGATGCTTCTTGTCCGAAGGATTCAAGGCGCACCAGAGCGCGTGCACGCGGCCGGGCTGCCCCCAGGAGCTGTCAGGCATCAGCATGGGCTCGCCCATCTGCACGCCAGAAGCGTCGATCGCGCAGATCTGCAGGTCCGATGCCACAGCGTTCGCTCTCGGGTGAAACCCCTGCCGCAGCGCTTCTTCCAGCACGGGCGAAAAGGACACCGCGTAGATGTGGCGCTCAAAAGCGCTTCCCGGCACCCACGCGAGCTTGTTCACGTTGGCAAAGAGGCAGTCAAGGCCCCGCGCCTCATGAAAGCCGATGTCAAGCGAGCGCCAGTACTCGCGGTCAATCTTGAAGGCGCGCTGAATGAACACCTCGGCCACCGTGGCGTCGCCTCGCATCGCCGTGACGGCAAGCATCGTGGGACGCCCCGGCCCCATGGCTTCAAAGTCAAGGACCGCCTGCGACTTTGCTTGGGCGCCCTCGCCCGGGGCGGCGTTCGCAGTGGGAAGGCCGCTCGCGGGATCCCGGTGCTCCACCGAGGGCATCGGAGGCTTCACCGTGCGGCGCCGCATCATCTGCCAGACAAACCCTGCTCCGACAACGGCGGCCGCGGCGATCGGGGCGCCGTAACTCACGATATCCTGCACAACCATGTTGCTTTCCTTTGGTGGCGCGCCGGGCTCGCCCAAAGGGGGGAGCGCCTCGCGCAACGTCATTGTTGACTCAATTCTGATTATACGGAGAAGAAGTCTTTCGTTCCTCCGCTCTTTTCCTCAGGAGATTGTCCTACGAAAGAATGAGTTCCGACTTAACGCCGCCTACCTCTTTCGGGCGGCCGGCACCGCCTTTGCTACAATCCGCCCGCCCCCCAGAGCCAATTTCTTTCCTTGTTCTTATTTTCCAGGAGCAATCCCTTGCCTACCATTGCGAGCGGCTTCAAGCTAGCCAACGGCGTCACGATGCCCTGCATCGGACTCGGGACCTGGCAGGTGCCCGATGACGACGGTCTCGTCGCCGCGATTCACAGCGCCGTGGAAATCGGCTACCGCCACATCGACACCGCCCACATCTACGGCAACGAGCGCAGCGTGGGCGAAGCCGTGCGCACCTGCGGCATTCCCCGCGAAAAGCTTTTTGTGACGAGCAAGCTCTGGAACACCGACCGCGGCTACAAGGAGACCTTGGACGCCTTCGAACGAAGCATGGACGTTCTGCAGATCGGCTACCTTGACCTCTTTCTCATGCACTGGCCCTGCGCTCGCGGCGAAGCCATGACGTGGCAGAGCATCAATTCGGGGACCTGGCGCGCGATGGAGGAAATCTACCGCCGCGGCCGCGTGCGCGCAATCGGCGTAAGCAACTTCCTCATTCACCATCTGGTGCCGCTGCTGGCGCGCGCCGAAGTGATGCCCATGGTGAACCAGCTCGAATTCCATCCGGGCTACACACAGATGGCGACCGTGGACTTCTGCCGCACGCACGGCGTTCAGGTCTGCTCCTGGTCGCCTCTGGGGCGCGGCGCCCTCGTGCACCATCCGCTTTTGGAAGAGATCGGCCGCCGCCACGGCGTCACGGGCGCGCAGGTCGCGCTGCGCTGGTGTCTGCAGCACGGCGTCGCCGCGGTGCCGAAGTCTCTTAATCCCGAGCGCCAGCGAGAAAACGCCGACCTTTTCGGCTTCACGCTCACCAAGGACGAAATGAAGCGGCTGGACGACCTGCCGCAGTCCTGCTACTCCGGGCTTGATCCCGACCACGTCACCTTCTGACGCTCGGTCTTTCTTTTTAGAAGCGGCTCCCCGTCACGGGCGAAGCCGCTTTGCTTTGGCGCCATGATCCGATCGCTCATCCTCTCCCTCGCCCTCACCGCCGTGCTCGCCGCGAGCGCCAGCGCCCAGACGCTCACGGGCCGCATCATTCATGTTTCGGACGGCGACACGGTGACGCTTCTCACCCAAGAGAACGCCTCCCTTCGCATCCGCGTTTCCGGCATCGACGCCCCGGAAAAGAAGCAGGCGTGGGGCGCGCGATCGCGACAGGCCATGATGCGCTGCGCCTACGGGAAGACCGCGCAAGTCGAAACGCACAAGAAGGACCGCTACGGGCGGCTCGTGGGCGTCGTCACCGCGGACGGCACCGACTGCGGCCTCGCCCTTTTGAAGTCGGGACTTGCGTGGTTCTACAGCGCCTACGAGCGGGAGCTTCCCGCCGCCAAGCGCCCTCTTTACCGCGCCGCCGAAAAGGAATCCCGCCAAAAGAAGCGGGGCCTGTGGCAGGACAACGCCCCGCAGGCCCCGTGGGAGTGGCGCAAGGCGCAACACAAAAAACATTAGAATTACGATTTCATCAGCCGAACATCGGTGAATCATGAAGAAGATTCTTATTCCTCTGCTTTTTGCGCCTTGCGTTGCACTTGCTACAACAAGCTCCAGCACTCACTCCTCCATGAGTGGTGATGACTTGTGGTTCTGGATCAAATGGGGCACCGCAGGAATCTTCGCAGCCGCATTTCTCTATCAAGGAGCGATCAGTTTGCTCAAGCATCTGGCCGTCAAAGAAGGAGAAGAGAGTATTCGAAACGGCACTGATACCTTTGCTGCACTCAGGCCCTTGTTACAAGAGGGCAAGCTCCCTGACGAAGATCCATCAGTCCGAAGCTCCATACCTTTCTTGCTGTCAAAAAATGAGAAAGTTATTTGCCATTGGGATAGAGCTCACATCTTCACTCAGAAAAAACGCTACGTACGCTCTGGCAAATCCTCTGGAGTCTCCTTTCGTGTTGTTAAAGGCGTTTACATGCACACAGGAGGTAGCGGAGGCGCAACGACACCCGTCGAAAGTATGGAAAGCCAAGGTCTCGGCGCCGTTGTTGTAACAACCAACAACCTGTACTACCGCGATGGGCATGACCGCATGAAAAAACTGTCTACCGCGAAAGTGATTGGGACCACTGCCTACATCGACGCTGTCGGGATTGAATTTGAGAAATACCTACCGATAATTATCAAGGTTCCAACTGCAGACCTTGATATCCTGTCGATGGCTGTCTGTTACCACAATCAGTATCTATCGGAATAAGCTCCCATTACTCCGTTCTTCAATGCCGTCGCCACAGAAAAGACTTCTGCGGCGACGACATTTTCTTACTTTCCTAGCCCAAAAATTCCCAAGATCGATTTCATCAACGATTTATCTTTAAACACCGAACCCGCTATTGAAGAAATACCACTCTTCACGATTTTCTTCGTTTGCTCACGTGCTATCGACTTCGCCACCGACTGCACCAGGCCGTCCTTGTGACCGCCGCGGGGGCCGGTGGAGCCGAAAATGAACTCCTCCAAGCCGCTTTTATTCTTGGCCGCCTCCTTTTCGCGCTCGGCGGCCTGTCTCGCCTCCTCCTGCGCGCTGCGCACCTTCTGCACGGCTTCATAGGCGCTTTCGCGCTCCACCGCCTTCTCGTAGGCGCCCGCCACGAGCGACGTGCGAATGAGCTCGGCGCGCTCGGCGTCCGTCACCGGACCGATGCGGCTTCCGGGCGACGCAATCCACACGCGCTCCGTGACGCCGGGGCGGCCCTTTTCATCCAGAAAGCTCACAAGCGCCTCGCCCACGCCCAGTTCCAAAATCGTGCGGGTGATGTTCAACTTCGGATTCGGACGCATCGTCTCGCCCACGCTCTTGACGGCCTTCTGGTCCTTGGGCGTGAAGGCTCGCAGCGCATGCTGCACGCGGTTGCCGAGCTGTCCCAGGATGTTGTCCGGAATGTCAAGCGGCGACTGCGTGACGAAGTAAACGCCCACGCCCTTCGAACGAATAAGGCGCACGACCTGCTCCACCTTTTCGGTGAGCGCCTTGGGGCAGTTGTCAAAAAGAAGATGCGCTTCGTCAAAGAAGAAGACGAACTTGGGCTTTTCAAGGTCACCCGCTTCAGGCAGCGTGTTGTAGAGCGAATTCAAGAGCCACAAGAGAAACGTCGAATAGAGCATCGGGTTCTGCATGAGCTTGTCGGCGGCAAGGATGTTGACAACGCCCTGCCCGTCCACGGTCTGCATGAGGTCAGCGATGTCCAGCATCGGCTCGCCGAAGAACTTGTCCCCGCCCTGCACCTGAAGCTGCATCAGGCCGCGCTGAATGGCGCCGATCGTCGCCGCCGAGACGTTGCCATAGTCGAGCTTGAACTTCGCCGCATTTTCCCCGATGAAGGTGAGAAGCGCCTGCACGTCCTTCAAGTCCGTGAGGTCCATCCCCTTGTCGGCAGCAAACTTGAAGGCGGAGTTGAGCACCCCGCACTGAGTGTCGTTCAGCTTCAAAAGCGACGACAGCAAAAGCGGCCCCATGCTCGCAATGGTGGCGCGCACGGGCGTCCCCTGTTCGCCAAAGACGTCCCAGAGGGTGACGGGACAGGCGCCCAAGACGGGCTCGGGCATGCCGTGGGACTCGAGGCGCTTTCGAAGCTTTTCCGTCATCACCCCCGTCTCTGCAATGCCGGTGAGATCGCCCTTCACGTCCGCCATGAAGACCGGCACGCCGATTCTCGAAAAGTTCTCCGCCATCACCTGCAGGGTCACGGTCTTCCCGGTGCCGGTGGCGCCGGTGATGCAGCCGTGGCGGTTTGCGAACGCCGGCAGAATGCACTGAGGGCGGGATCCGTCGGACGGATCGGTCTGAGCAATGAAAAGCGGTTCCACGAGCGGGCTCCCATTAGAAAACATGAAGTTCGGGAATTCTCCCGCACAGCGCGCCCCGGCGCAAGCGCCGGGAAGCGAAAAAGCCGGCGCGAGGTGCTTTCACCCCAGCCGACTTTTTCGCCTCCCGTCCGCCGCGTCAGGCGGCAAGACGGTCCACCTTGGCGCCCGCCTTCATGAGCCGCATGCCCCAGGCGACGACGAGAAGCGTCACCCCCGTGTCCGCAAAGACCGCCATCCACATGGTGGCAAGCCCCAGGACCGCCATCAGCGCAAACGCTGCCTTCACCAAAAGAGCAAAGGCAATGTTCTGCACCATGGTTCGGTGGGTGAGCTCGGACAAGCGCTTGAACCAGGCGATCTTCCCCACATCGTCGTCCATGAGCGCCACGTCCGCCGCCTCGATCGCGCTGTCGGCGCCCTTCACGCCCATCGCAAAGCCGATGCGAGCGCGCGAGAGCGCCGGCGCGTCGTTGATGCCGTCGCCCACCATCGCCGTGGGCGCTTCGGCTTCGAGCTTCTCAATGACTTCGAGCTTCTGCTCCGGGAGAAGCTCCGCCCGGATGTTTTCGTCCGCCAGTCCCACGCGGAGCCCGATCGCCTCCGCCGCCCGGCGGTTGTCCCCCGTCAAAAGCCACGGCGCAAGCCCCGCGCGCTTCATCGCGGCCACGGCTTCCCCCGCGCCCTCCTTTAAAGTGTCCGCCACCGCAAAGACGCCGCAGACGCCAAAGAGGTCGCTCACCGCCACGGCGGTTTCCCCCGCCTCGTGCGCCTTTTCAAAAGCAGCCTTCACTTCGGGCGTTGCCAGATTCTTTTCCGTGAGCCAGCGAAGGTTCGTAAGGCGCACCAGCGCTCCCTCAACGCGCCCCTCGGTGCCGCAGCCCGGAATCGCCCTGAAGCCCTTCACAACCGCCGTCTTCACGCCCCTATCTTCGGCCTCCGCGGTGATGGCGCGGCTCACGGGGTGCGAGCTCATTGCCGCAAGGCTAGCCGCCAGCTTCCACACCGTCTTTTCGTCCGCCAGCCCCATCACCGCCAGCGACTCGAACCGCGGCTCGCCGCGGGTGATGGTGCCCGTCTTGTCAAGACACACGTTCTTGAGGCTGCGGCCTTCCTCCAGATAGACGCCGCCCTTTACCAAAATGCCGCGTTGAGCCGCCAGCGCCAGGGCCGACACGATCGTCACCGGCGTCGAAATCACGATGGCGCAGGGGCAGGCGATGACGAGGATGACGAGCGCGCGGTAAACCCACGTCATCACGTCGCCGGTGAGAAGCGCCCCGATGACGCCCGCGGCGAGCGCCACGGCAAAGACGGTCGGCGTGTAGCGGGCCGCAAACTTGTCCACAAAGCGCTGCAGCGGCGCCTTCTTCTGCTCGGCCGCCTCCACAGCGCGAATGATTCGAGCGCTCATGGAGTCCTTGGCGGCGGCCGTGGCGCGAATCGCAAGCGTGCTCTCCAAGGAAAGCGCCCCCGCCCACACCTTGCTCCCTTCCGTCTTTTGCACTGGAAGCGATTCGCCCGTGATCATGGATTCATCCATGGAGCCCGTGCCCTCGATGACCACGCCGTCCAAGGCCGCGCGCTCGCCCGGTTCCACGCGGTACACGGCGCCTGCGGGGACGGAAGCGATCGGCACCTTCACCCACGTGTTGTCCACGAAAGTCGCGACGTCCGTCGGCGCTACGTTCAAGAGAGACCGAATCGCCTTCTTGGCGCGGGTCATGCTCAAGCCCTCGATCGCTTCGCCGATTTCATACAAGGCCATCACCATCGCCGCCTCGGCCCAGCTACCGAGCAGCACGGCGCCCGCCACAGCGACGGCCATCAAGGTCGTGATGTTGAAGACGCCGTGCACGAGGCTCAAAAGCCCCTTTTTGATCGTGCCAAAGCCCGCGAGGAAGATGGCGGCCAAGGCCGGCGCGGCGATCGCCCCCGTCTCCCAGCCTTGCGGCACAGGAATGAGCCCCAGATCAATGAATTCGGCCGCAAAAGCGAGCACCAGCGCCGTCACGAGCCGCCCCCAGGGAAGCCTTGCCTCCGGGGCCACCGCCTTTTCCGTCACCTGCCGGATCTTCGCGTGCCAGCCTGCCGCTGTAAGGCGCTTTAAAAGCGCCAGAGACTGCGCGGCGTCCGTCACGACGGAAACCGACTTGAGCCTCGGGTCCACCGCGGCATCAAGCCCCAGCACCTTCAAAACCGCCTCGACGTCTTTCTCGGTCTTCATGTTTTCAATCACAAAGACCGTCTCCGCTTCGCCGCCCTTGTCGCTCAAGACCTCCGCCGGCATCCCGATCGCCTTGAAGGTGGCGAGAATCGCCGTAAGGTCGGCGCTATCGTCCTTCATCGAGAGCGTCACCACGCGGTTCATCGTGTCACAAGCAAGGTTGAGAATCGCCTCGTTTCCCTTCAACGCCTCCTCGATTTCGCGCACTTCGACGGGGCAGTCCATCGCTTCGACGTAGAGCTTCACCTCGACGCCTTCGGGGGGCATGCCGTCTGAAACCACCCGAGCGGGCATGCCGAGCGCGTCAAAGAGCGTGAGGAGGTCGTCCGCCTTCGCCTTTTCGTCCGCAAGCTTCAAGGTCACCTCGCGCTTCATCACATCAAAGGCGGCCGCCGCCACCGCAGCGTTGCCCGAAAGCGCGGCCTCAATCTCCCGCACCTCCACCGGACAGTCCATCGCCTCCACATAAAGAACCAGCGTGCGCACTCGCCCCAGCACGTCTTCGGACAAGCACTCGGCGGGCATCTGCAGCGCCTTGAAGAAGGCTAGGAGCGAACGCTTCTCCGCCGCGAGCGTCGTCGTCAAGGTCGCGACACGGTTCACCACGTCAAACTCGGCCCCCGTCACGTCGGGACGCGACTTCAGTGCCGCCTCGATTTCTCCGACTTCCACGGGACAATCCATCGCCGGCACCTTGAAGCGCAGGACTTTTTTTACTTCAGCCGCCATCACTCGGCTCCTTTCATTTGCTAAGGTGAGGGGATTAAAAACCCTGAAGCCGCTTCAGGGTCAAGTCCTGCAGCTGTTTTTTGAAAAAAAGAGGCCGCCATGCGCATCGGAGAGCTCGCTACTCAATCGGGGTTCAGCGTTGAAACCATTCGCTTTTATGAAGCCAAAGGGCTCATCGAGCCCGCCGCCCGCACTGACGCCAACTACCGCGTCTACGGCGAAAAGCACTTGGAACGCCTGCGCTTCATCCGCCACTGCCGAGCGCTTGACATGAGTCTTGACGACGTGGCGGCGCTCGTCGCCTTCGACGCTCAAAAGCCCGAAGACTGTCGCGAGGCTCATGCCATGATCGCCCGGCACGTGACGGCGATCAGCGAAAAAATTCGCGAGCTGCAGCTCTTGCGGGAGCACCTTCTCGCCCTGGCGCTGCGCTGCCCCGGACACGCGGACGGCCGTCCCTGCGGCATTCTGACGGGGCTCGAAGACGACGCCCGCGAGGGGCATTGCTCCTGCGGCATCGAGAACGCTCCTGACGCCCCAGCGGAAACATCTGCACTCAAAAAATCCACCTTGAAATTCGAACGGCCGCGCTAAAGTACGCGCCCGCCCTTCTTTTTTGCCGGTGCACTCATGCCTGAATCGCTGCAAGCCTTTTTCTTCAACGTCTTTCAATGGAAGACGCTTTTTGTGGTCGCCCTTCTCGCTGTCATCATCACCATCCCGACGGTGGTGCTCGTGAAGTGGTCCAAGAGCTTTCCGCCTGCCTTCACGCACGAAAAACTCGCTTCGGGCGTGGGCGGCTGGCTCATCGTCTTTCTCGCAGGCCAGGTCGCCTGGTTCCTGCGCGGGCTCTGGGAGGCGTGCTACCTCTCGGGCGAATTGGTCTACGTCTATCAGAAGTCGCCCGGAACGCTGCAAAGCATTTTGGTCGCCGTGCTGCCCACAGTGTTCGCGCTCATTTTCGGCGCCATCGTCCTCTGGCAGATCGTCGCCAAGCGGAAGCCCTCGGCGATCGCCACCGCAATCCTTCTTCTCTGGATCATGGGGCCGGGCGTCGCAGTGCTGCAAAGCTGGTACTTTGATAGCGAGCTCACCGAGTTCTCCCTCTTCGAGCTCTTCGGCTGGGCGCTTGGCTGGACCCTCTACTTTGCCGCGAGCCGCCGCGTGGCGCTCACCTACGGCACGCCGCGCGGGCAAAACCTCGCGCGCACCGGAAAGCTCTACTGAACGGTCCTTCAGCCGCGTCGCAGCGTGAAGCGGGGAAAGAGGCGCTTCATCTCCGCTTCCACCGCGTCGCCGGGATAGTCCGATCCCACGGCAGGGAGCGCCGTAAAAATTGCGCCCGGCGGCCGGCGGTAGATCTGAAGCGCATAGTTCCCCACGCCCCGGGCCGCAAGCCATCGGGCGGCGGCGAGAAGATCTTCGGGCGACAGGATCGACGGATGCGCCGTGGTGCGGCATTCATACTCCACGCCCGACGCCGCCACCGCTTCAAACGTCTCGCGCCACGCGAGGCTGCTCCCCCGCCGCCCCGTCACCCGATCAAAAAGCGCCGCGTCTTCGGGCGGCGCCTTCACGTCAAGCCCCACCCAGTCAAGCATCGGCAGCACGTCCTTCACGCGCCGCGGGTAGGCGCCCCCGGTGTGAAGCCCCGCGAGCATGCCGAAGTCTTCCTTTACGGCGCGCACAGCGGCCGCGAGCGCCGGATCCATCGCGGGCTCTCCCCCGGAAAAGACCACGGCGTCGAGCAGTCCCCGGCGCCGGGCGAGAAGCTTTGCCACCGCCTGCCAGCTTTCGTGCGCAAGGTCGGCGGAAAACTCACGCGACTGCATCCAGTCGTTCTGACAGTAGCCGCACTTCCAGGGGCAGCCCTGCACGAAGACCACCGCAGCGAGCTTTCCAGGAAAGTCAATCGTCGTAAAAGGCGTGATCGACGCCACCTTGAGACGATCGGCGGGAAGCAAAAAATCCGCGCCGGGAGCCTTCTCCTCAGCGCGGATTTCCATGGGTGAAATCATCGAATCCACCGAGCGCTTCCCCCTAGGCCGCGGACGGCTGAGACTGCGGGCGGCACTTCGCCTCCACGAAATACTTGCGCTCTTCAAACTCGCCCTTCTTTCCAATGTTGAAGGACTGCACCGGACGGTGGTAGCCCATCACGCGGGTCCAGACTTCGCAGGGCTGGCGCTCGCAGTCCTTCAATTCCACCTTTTCGCTGCTTGCATTTTCCATGGTCGTCTCCTTTTTCATTCAAACCAATTCAGTCCATTGTGCCGCAAAAATCTTGATGCCGCCTATCGATTCAATTGGCCTTCGCCCGCTTTCTCGCAATGAGCTCCGCGTCGCACTTGGGGCAGAAGTCATGCCGCCCGGAGAGGTACCCGTGCTTGGGGCAGATGGAAAACGTCGGAGTCACCGTGATGTAGGGAAGCCGAAAGCGCGTCAACGTCCGGCGCACCAGATCGCGGCAGGCCTCGGCCGAACTCACCGCCTCATTCATGTAGAGGTGGAGCACGGTGCCCCCCGTGTACTTGCGCTGCAGATCCTCCTGCATTTCCAAGGCTTCAAAGGGATCGTCCGTGTAGCCCACCGGCAGCTGCGACGAATTCGTGTAGTAGGGATGCTCGGGCGTCCCTGCCTGCAAAATGTCGGGAAAGCGCTTCTTGTCTTCCTTGGCAAAGCGATACGTCGTTCCTTCCGCGGGCGTCGCTTCAAGGTTGTACATGTGGTCCGTCTCCGCCTGAAACGCGACGAGCTTCTCGCGCACGTGATCCAAAAGCCGCACCGCCATGGCGTGCCCCGATTCGCTCGTGATATCGTCGGCGCCCCCGGTGAAGTTGCGAATCATTTCATTTACGCCATTGACGCCAATCGTGGAGAAGTGATTGCGCAAGGTCCCAAGATAGCGGCGCGTATACGGAAAGAGCCCCTCGTCGATGTGGCGCTGAATCACCTTGCGCTTGATTTCCAAAGATTCCTTCGCCAAGTCAAGCAAATGGTCGAGCCGCTCGATGAGCGCCGCCTCGTTCCCCTTGAAGAGGTAGCCCAGGCGGGCGCAGTTGATGGTCACGACCCCCAGAGACCCCGTCTGCTCGGCCGACCCAAAGAGCCCGTTGCCTCGCTTGAGAAGCTCCCGCAGATCGAGCTGCAGGCGGCAGCACATCGACCGGATCATGTTGGGCTTCAATTCCGAGTTGATGAAGTTCTGAAAGTACGGCAACCCGTAGCGCGCCGTCATTTCAAAAAGCGGCAGGCAGTTCGGGCTCTCCCAGTCGAAGTCGGGCGTGATGTTGTACGTGGGAATCGGGAACGTGAAGACGCGCCCCTTGGCGTCGCCCTTCATCATCACCTCGATGTAGGCGCGGTTGATCATGTCCATCTCGGCCTGCAGGTCCCCGTACGTAAACGGCATCTCCTCGCCGCCGATCACCGGATGCTGCGGCTTCAAGTCCTCCGGGCACGTCCAGTCAAAGGTGAGGTTGGTAAAGGGGGTCTGCGTGCCCCAGCGGCTCGGCACATTGAGGTTGTAGATCAGTTCCTGAATGCACTGCTTCACCTCGTCGTAAGGGAGGCTGTCCTTGCGGACGAAGGGCGCCATGTACGTGTCAAAGGACGAAAACGCCTGAGCGCCCGCCCATTCGTTCTGCATCGTCCCCAAAAAATTCACGATCTGCCCCGTCGCCGACGTGAGGTGCTTCGGGGGCGCGGACTCCACCTTCCCCGGCACGCCGTTGAAGCCCTCCGTAATGAGCGTTCTCAAGCTCCAGCCCGCGCAGTAGCCCGAGAGCATGTCAAGGTCATGGATGTGAAAGTCCGCGTTGCGGTGCGCGGCGCCGATTTCCGGGGTGTAGATGAAATTGAGCCAGTAGTTCGCAACCACCTTCCCCGAAACGTTCAAAATGAGGCCCCCGAGGCTGTAGCCCTGATTGGCGTTGGCGTTCACGCGCCAGTCGCTCTGGTCGAGGTACTCGTTCATGGAGCTTTCCACGTTGACCCAGCTCTTTTTGGCGTCCCGCATCTTCGCGCGCTGCTCACGGTAGACGATGTAGCTTCTGAGCGTCGCAAAGAACCCCGCCTCAAAAAGGGCGTGCTCCACGGCGTCCTGCACCGCCTCGATGTGGGGCGTTGCGCAATGAGCGGCCGCCAGCTTCGGCAGCACCCGCTCCTGAGTGAGGCGCTCGGCTTGCGCGGCGCCGAATTCGCCCGTCGCCTTCCCCGCCTTGGTGACGGCGGCCACGATCTTGGCGGCGTCAAAAGGCTTGACGCTGCCGTCGCGCTTGACAAGGTGCTGAGGCATGACGGACATAATTCAACTCGCTTTGTCGGGCCGGTGCCAAACTCAGGCGCTCTTCGCAACGTGCGAAAAGCCGCCAGGCGTCGCTCGGGCCACAGGCCCCGGAAGACGCTTTCGGCGCACCGCCAGACAGATAAAAGGGGAAACAAAAGGACGCCGTCCAGCTTTCGGACGGCAGGGTGACAATAAGACCCAACCAGCGGGGGTGTCAAGCCCGGAAAACCACAAGCTCTTGTGTTTTCCACAGGCAGATTTTGGTCAGAAATCAGTCCTCCGGCCATCTCAATCAAGGCCTGCGGCGGTGAGACCGTTTTGCCACACCCTAAGGGTAAATCCTGCCGTCACGCCCCACTGATGCACCTCATCGGTGCAAAAAATCACCCCGTGTAGGCGTCGTTCGCCGTATTACGGAAATTCTGCTTCTCGAGCCACGCCTTTTCGGCTTCGTTTTCCGGAATGTCAATGCGCTCGATCTTGAAGATGACGGGGCGCGTGCCGTCGTTGCAGCAGGCGATCATCATTCGCTCATCGTTCGTCCACTTGTGCATGAGGGAGCCCCCTTGCAGCGCCGTGTAGACGTAGCGGCTCACGGCGTCCCAGGCTTCGCCGCAGAAGCGCCCGTTCATCAAGTGATAGAAGTCATCCTGCTCGGGCGTGCGCTTCAAGAGGAACGTGTCCCCGGGCTTGAAGCAGGGACAGGGACCGGACTTCGGGTTGGCGAGGTACTTCGCCTGCAATTCCGGAAAGACCTTGGTTTCAAGGACGGTGATGCGGCACTGATGCTGCATGGTGTTCTCCTAAAAATGGGCCAAAAGAAAGGCGGTCGCTCGTTCGGAATGCTCCGTCGGGCGGCCGCCTTGGGACGCAAGGGGCGCTTTCACGCGGCCCTTGCGCAGGCTTCTTGCCTTATTCCCATTCGATCGTGGCGGGCGGCTTTCCGGAGACGTCGTAAACCACGCGGTTGATGCCCTTCACTTCGTTGATGATGCGGTTCGAAACGCGGCCGAGGAGCTCGTAGGGGAGCTCCGACCACTTCGCGGTCATGAAGTCGCTCGTCTGCACGGAGCGCAAGCTCACCACCCATTCGTAGGTGCGGCCGTCGCCCATGACGCCCACGCTCTTCACCGGAAGAAAGACCACGAAGGCCTGGCTCACTTTGTCGTACCAGCCCGCGGCGCGCAGCTCGTCGATGAAGATCGCGTCGGCTTCGCGGAGAATGTCCGCGTACTCGCGCTTCACTTCCCCCAGAATGCGCACGCCCAGCCCCGGCCCCGGGAAGGGGTGGCGGTAGACCATTTCTGCAGGCAGCCCAAGCTTCACGCCCAGCTCGCGCACTTCGTCCTTGAAAAGCGAGCGCAGGGGCTCCAGGAGCTTCAACTTGAGAGTGTCAGGAAGGCCGCCCACGTTGTGGTGGCTCTTGATCGTCTTCGCCTTCTTCGTCTTCGCGGCGGCGCTTTCAATCACGTCCGGGTAGATCGTGCCCTGAGCAAGCCACTTCGCGTCCGTCATCTTTTCGGCTTCAGCCTGGAAGCAGTTCACGAATTCGCGGCCGATGATCTTGCGCTTCTTCTCGGGATCGGTTTCGCCCGCCAAGGCGTTCATGAAGCGGTCGATCGCGTCCACCACCACGAGCTTCATGCCCATGTGCTTTTCAAAGGTGTCGCGCACCTGCTCGCGCTCGTTCTTGCGCAGCAGGCCGTTGTCCACGAAGACGCAGGTGAGCTGGTTGCCAATCGCGCGGTGAATGAGCGCCGCGGCGACCGAGCTGTCAACGCCGCCCGAAAGGCCCAGAATGACCTGATCGCTCCCCACCTGGGCGCGGATCGACTCCACGGCTTCGGTGATGTAGTCTTCCATCACCCAGTCCGGACGGCAGCCGCAGATGTCGAGCACAAAGCGCTGCAGAATTTCACGGCCCTTCACGGTGTGCGTCACTTCAGGGTGGAACTGCACGGCATAGAAGCGCCGCTTCTCGTCGGCCATGCCGGCGATGGGGCAGGACGGGGTGGAAGCCATCACCACGAACCCAGGCGGGAGCTCCGCGACCTTGTCGCCGTGGCTCATCCAGACCTTGAGCATGCCTTCGCCGTTATCGCCCTTGAAGTCTTCAATGCCTTCCAGAAGCTTCGTGTGGTTGTGCGCGCGCACTTCAGCGTAGCCGAACTCGCGCTTCGTGCCGCACTCCACTTTTCCCCCGAGCTGCTGCGCCATCGTCTGCATGCCGTAACAGATGCCCAGCACCGGAACGCCCGCCTTGAAGACCGCTTCGGACGCCTGGTCATTGCTCTCTTCGTAGGCGCTCATGTGCGAGCCCGAGAGGATGATGCCCGAAGGATTGAATTCATTGATGAAGTCGGCGGAAACGTCATTGGCGTGAACTTCGCAGTACACATGCGCTTCGCGCACGCGGCGCGCGATGAGCTGCGTCACCTGGCTGCCGAAGTCCAGAATAAGAATGCGATCGTGCTGCATAGAGACTATGAGGGAAAAGTCGTTGAAAATTGAGAACAAAACGGCGCAGGACGTTTCGCACACCCTGCGCCGTCAGTTTAGCGTGAAACTGCCGCCGGATTAGTTTTCCTGACGATAGTTCGGCGCTTCCTTCGTGATCTTCACGTCATGGACGTGGCTTTCACGCCAGCCGGCCGCCGTGATTTCGACGAACTCAGCGCGAGAGCGCATTTCGTCGATCGTGCGGCAGCCGCAGTAGCCCATCGAGGAGCGAAGGCCGCCCGCCATCTGGTAGAGGATGTTGGTGACGGAGCCCTTGAAGGGGACCATGCCTTCGATGCCTTCCGGAACGAGCTTGTCAAGGTTGCCCGCGTTGTTGTCCTGGAAGTAGCGGTCCGCGGAGCCCTTGAACATGGCGCCCAAAGAGCCCATGCCGCGATAGGACTTGTAGGAGCGGCCCTGATAGAGAATGACTTCGCCCGGGGCTTCTTCGGTGCCCGCGAGCATGCCGCCCATCATGACGCAGTTCGCGCCCGCGGCGATCGCCTTGGCGACGTCACCCGAGAAGCGGATGCCGCCGTCGGCGATCAAGGGAACGCCCGTGCCTTCGAGGGCTTCGGCGACGTTGCTGATCGCGGTGACCTGCGGAACGCCCACGCCCGCCACGATGCGGGTCGTGCAGATGGAGCCCGGGCCGATGCCGACCTTGACGGCGTCAGCGCCGTGGTCAGCGAGCGCGCGAGCCGCGGCGCCCGTGGCGATGTTGCCGCCGATCACCTGCAGGTTGGGGTAGTTCTTCTTCACCCAGGCCACGCGGTCCAAGACGCCCTTGGAATGGCCGTGAGCGGTGTCGACCACCACGACGTCCACGCCGGCTTCAACAAGAAGCTCAAGACGCTCTTCCGTGCCGGCGCCCACACCGATCGAAGCGCCCGCAAGCAGCTTGCCGTCCTTGTCCTTGGCGGCGTTGGGGTGCTCGGTGGCCTTCACGATGTCCTTCACGGTGATGAGGCCGCAAAGGTTGAAATCCTTGTCAACAACAAGAACGCGCTCCAGACGGTTCTCGTGCATCAAGCGCTTCGCTTCTTCAAGGGGAGCGCCTTCCTGAACCGTGACGAGCTTTTCGCGGGGCGTCATGATTTCGCGCACGGGCGCCTGCATGCGGGTTTCAAAGCGAAGATCGCGGTTCGTGACCATGCCGAGAACGCGGCGGCCTTCCACGACGGGAACGCCGCTGATGTGGTGCTCGAGGCACATGCGGATCACGTCGCCCACGAGCATGTCGGGGCCGACCGTGATCGGATCGCTCACGACGCCGGACTCGTGGCGCTTCACCTTGGCGACTTCAGCGGCCTGCTGCTTGGCGGAGAGGTT
>CAVACW010000022.1:0-29941 GCA_963587345.1 uncultured Oscillospiraceae bacterium
TGGTGCCCTGGAGTCTGTCTTACTCGAAGCACAAGTCACTTTGTCGTTCCGTATAGTTCTGGCGATGAGGGAAGCCTTTCGGCATCGTGGTCTGGGCTTCGATGTTGACGCGAACGGCCGTCCTGCCGTGCTTCACGACGAAGAGCGAGTCGAACACCGTTTTGGTGCCGTCGTCGCAAACCTCGCAGTTTTCGCCCGCCGCGCGCGAGCTGACCATGGGATCCAGTGACGTCAGAAGTGGTGAAGGCGAAATCTTCTTCTCAAGCGACTGCCGCGATTCCTTGCGAAATTCCACGCAGCTTACCTTGATCGCTGCCGCGCAGACTGGGCGCATTCGCAAAAGCTGCTTGTGAAGCGTGTCGCCTATCTTTGTCCGTTTCTTCCTGTCTTTATCAGCATTTTCCATCCGGTTCTCCTTTGTTCGAATCGAGATGCTGAAAAGTCTAGCTTATTTTTACAGGCACGTCAGGTGAAACGACAATGTTCAACAGTATGAAACAAATCTTTCTAGATAAATTATGATAAAAATACGGGTTACCCCTAGCAAGATGAGGCTTGCCAAACATACGAAATGCGGTGTTTTTTGGTACGGCAATCATCGAAGCCGCGTTTGCCGTTGCGGCAGGCGAACGTAGGACCGAACCTTTGATGCGTGGGCTCTCGTGGCGTCGAACCGAGTCAGGCGCTCAGCGCTTCATGGCGATCTCGTGGGGCTCGGTGCGGCGGCTTCGGAGCACCGACACGGTCTGCAGTACAACGGAAAGCCCGATGAGCGAGAGCCCGCCCCAGAAGGAGGCGTTCAGTTCGTGCGCCTCGTCAAAGAGCACCATCGCAATGAGAATCGAGTAGACGGGCTCAAGGTTGTAGGAGAGGTTCACCGTGAAGGCGGAGATGCGCCGCAGGGCGGCAAGCTGTAGGAGGTACATGCCGATCGTCACGACCGTTGCAAAGATCACGATGTAAAGAGCGTCGGGCCAGAGAGCGGGCCGGAAGACGGCGTCGGGGGAGGCGTGAAAAAGAATGGGCAGCCCCGCGGTGAGCGCGATGAATGCGCCGGCAAACTCCCAGAGTAGAACGGTTTGCGCATTGTGATGCCGCTGGCTTTGCTTCATCAGGATGGCAATGAGCGCGGCGCCGGCAGCAGATAGGACGCCGTAGAAAATCCCCAAGCGGTAGCGCGAGTCAAAGTGAAAGATGAGCGCGATGCCGAGGATGGTGAGCAGCGAAAAGCCGATTTCCTTTATTGAGGGGCGGCGCCGCTCAAAGAGCGGTTCAAAAAGCGCCGTGAAGAAGCCGATGGTGGAGAAGGACACGACGCCGATGCTTACGTTGCTTTCCTTGATCGCGGCGTAAAAGCCGATCCATTGAAACCCGAGAAAGGCGCCCAGGGCGAGGATGCCGAGGCGTTCGCGCCAGGTGGTCGCCTGCAGCTTTTTCATGACGGCGACGATCGCCCAGAGAACGAGGCCGCCCACAAGAACGCGCCACCAGACGACGAGGTAGGCGGAGAGGTCGATTAACTTGCCGAAAATGCCGGTCCAGCCCGCGAGCAGGATCGAAAGATGCAGGCTGAGAAAAGCGTTGCGCATGGGATGGGCCCGGGGGAAATCGGGGCGGAAGGTTGAAAAGATGCAGAATCTTAGAGCTTGACGTGGCGAGCCGCCGATTTCGTTTGGAAATGTTGCCCCGACCGGCTAAAATTAAACACTTAGTTTGAATCGGTCGATCGGCGCGGCGGATGGCTTCATTCGCCCTCGGTTTTGACGGAGTGGGCGGCGAAATCAGCCGTCTTTTCCACTTTTGAACCTTTCGCGATACAGCACATCTTCTGGCGAGTGTTAAACATGACTAAGTACGTATTCGTAACGGGCGGCGTTGTTTCGAGCCTTGGCAAGGGCATTGCCGCTGCTTCTTTGGCGGCGCTTCTGGAGTCCCGCGGACTCAAGGTGACGATGATCAAGCTCGATCCCTACATCAACGTGGATCCGGGCACGATGAGTCCCTTCCAGCACGGCGAAGTGTTCGTGACCGAAGACGGCGCGGAGACCGACCTTGACCTGGGCCACTACGAGCGCTTCATTTCGTCGAAGATGCATCGCTTCAACAACTTCACGACGGGCCAGATCTACAAGAGCGTTCTCGAGAAGGAGCGTCGCGGCGAATACCTGGGCAAGACCGTTCAGGTCATCCCGCACATCACGAACGAAATTCAGGAATTCATCCAGCGCGGCGCGAAAAATTCCTGCGGCGGCGAATGCGACGTCGCGGTGGTGGAAATCGGCGGCACGGTGGGTGATATCGAGTCCCTGCCTTTCGTTGAAGCCATTCGCCAGATGAGCTTCCGCGTGGGTCGCGGCAACGCCTGCTTCGTGCATCTGACGCTTTGCCCGTGGGTTGCCGCGGCGGGCGAACTGAAGACGAAGCCCACTCAGCACTCCGTGCAGAAGCTTCGTGAAGAAGGCGTGTACCCCGACTTGCTGCTGTGCCGCGCTGAGCGCGAAATTCCTGAAAACGAGCGTGCGAAGATAGCTCTTTTTTGCAACGTCCCGATGGACTGCGTGATCAGCGTCACCGATGCGAGCACCATTTACGAAGTGCCCCTGATGCTTCACGCCCAGAAGATGGACGACTTGGTGTGCGAAAAGCTGCAGCTTCAGACGCCGCCCGCCGACCTCACGCAGTGGCAGGAAGTTGTGCGCCGCATCAAGAATCCGAAGCAGGAAGTCGTGATCGGCATGGTGGGCAAGTACATCGACTATGCCGACAGCTACAAGAGCTTGAACGAGGCGCTCACCCACGCCGGCATCCGCACGGAAACTCGCGTGAAGACCCGCTTCATCGACGCCGAAGGCATTGAAAAGGACGGCACGGGCGTTTTGGAAGGCTTGGACGCCATTCTCGTTCCGGGCGGCTTTGGCAAGCGTGGCACCGAAGGCATGATCCGCGCGATCGAATACGCCCGCGTGAACGACATTCCGTTCCTGGGCATCTGCCTTGGCATGCAGACCGCGGTGATCGAATTTGCACGTCACGTCTGCGGTCTGGGCGGCGCCAACTCCACCGAATTTGATCTCGACACCCCGCATCCTGTGGTGGCGCTCATCACCCAGTGGCTCGACAAGACGGGCAAGGTGGAGACCCGCAGCGAAAAGAGCGACCTGGGCGGCACGCTGCGTCTCGGAAGCCAGAAGGTGCCGGTCGAAGCGGGCACTTTGGCGCACGACATTTACGGCGACACGGTGTGCGAGCGCCATCGCCATCGCTATGAAGTGAACAACGCCTACGTTCCGCAGTTCGAGTCCCGCGGCATGAAGATCTCCGCTCGCACCCCGAGCGAGAACCTTCCGGAAATGATGGAGTTGCCGGATCATCGCTTCTTCTTTGGCGTGCAGTTCCATCCGGAATTCACGTCCAATCCGCGCACGGGCCATCCGCTCTTTGAAGCCTTCGTGAAGGCGGCGCTGAAGTACCACGCCGAAAAGGCGAACTAAGCGATCGAACCCGTGATCGGACATCGGGCGATTTCACTCCCTAGCCCGGCGCACTCTTGGCGCCGGGGACGGGCGGAAGTCGCCCTTTTTCAATTAAGGAAGACGACGAATGAAGCTTTGCGGATTTGAGATTGGCGGCGGACGCCCCTTCTTTCTCATCGCCGGACCCTGTGTGATTGAAAGCGAAGCGATGGTGCTTGACATCGCCTTTCACATGAAGGAAGTGACGGAAAAGCTTGGCATCCCATATATCTTCAAGGCGAGCTTTGACAAGGCGAACCGCACGAGCGGAAAGAGCTTTCGCGGTCCTGGCTTGGAGGAAGGCCTTCGGATTCTCGCCGAAGTGAAGGCGAAGGTGGGCGTGCCCGTGCTGACGGATGTGCACACCGAAGACGAAGTGCCCGACGTGGCGTCGGTCGTTGACATGCTTCAGACCCCCGCCTTTCTCTGCCGTCAGACGGACTTCATCCGCGCTTGCGCGATGAGCGGCAAGCCGGTGAACATCAAGAAGGGCCAGTTTCTGGCGCCTCACGACATGGTGAACGTCGTCAAGAAGGCGCGCGAA
This sequence comes from uncultured Oscillospiraceae bacterium, assembly GCA_963587345.1. Lineage (GTDB taxonomy): Bacteria > Pseudomonadota > Gammaproteobacteria > Burkholderiales > Burkholderiaceae_F > Duodenibacillus. The sequence goes on from CAVACW010000022.1 coordinate 4,057, forward strand.
GCCGCGGCGGAGGCGGGACTTTCCACCGACGCCTTCACGGTGTGCGAGCGCGGCGCTAGCTTTGGCTACGGCAACCTGGTGTCCGACATGCGCAGCCTTGCCATCATGCGTGAGACAGGGGCGCCCGTGGTCTTTGACGCGACACACTCGGTGCAGCTGCCGGGCGGCAACGGTACGAGTTCTGGCGGCGACCGGCGCTTCGTGCCGGTGCTCTCTCGCGCCGCGACCGCCGTTGGCGTGGACGGCCTCTTCATGGAGACGCACCCCGATCCCGTGCACGCGAAGAGCGACGGCCCCAACGCCGTGCCGCTTTCGCGCATGGAGGCGCTCCTCACCGAGCTCTCGGCGATTGACCGCCTCGTGAAGTCGTCGCCCTATCTTGAAAACGATTTTTCCTGACATCCCCCGGATGCCACCCCAACAGAGGATAAAAACATGAGTTCCATCATTGACATCATCGGTCGTGAAGTTCTGGACAGCCGCGGCAATCCGACGGTTGAAGCCGAGGTTTATTTGGAAAGCGGCGTCGTCGCCCGCGCGGCGGTGCCTTCCGGCGCCTCCACCGGCGTGCGCGAGGCGATCGAGCTTCGCGACGGTGACAAGAAGCGCTACAACGGCAAGGGCGTTTTGAAGGCCGTGGCGAACGTCAACGGCGAAATTGCCGACGCGATTTTGGGGCTTGAGGCGAGCGAACAGGAATTCATCGACGCGACGATGATTCGTTTGGACGGCACCGAAAACAAGTCCCGTCTGGGCGCCAATGCGATTCTCGCCGTCTCCATGGCGGTCGCTCGTGCGGCTGCTGAAGAGTCGGGGTTGCCCCTTTACCGCTATTTCGGCGGCATGGGCGCGGTGCAGCTCCCGGTGCCGATGATGAATGTCATCAACGGCGGCGCGCACGCCAACAACAATCTCGACTTGCAGGAATTCATGATCATTCCGGCGGGCGCTCCGACCTTCAAGGAAGCGGTGCGCTACGGTGCGGAAGTCTTCCATGCTTTAAAGAAGATCATCAACGCGCACGGCATGAGCACCGCGGTGGGCGATGAAGGCGGCTTTGCCCCGAAGTGCGAAAGCCACGAGGAGGCGATCGAACTCATTCTTCAGGCGATCAAGGAAGCGGGCTTTGAGGCGGGGAAGGATTTCTTCCTGGGGCTGGACTGCGCTTCGAGCGAATTCTTCGAAGACGGCAAGTACGTCATGAAAAAGAGCACTGGCAAGGCGCTCACTGCGGAAGAATGGGCGGATCAGCTTGAAGCCTGGGTCGCGAAGTATCCGATCATCTCGATTGAAGACGGCATGGCCGAAGGCGATTGGGAAGGCTGGAAGATGCTCACCGACCGCCTTGGAAAGAGGGTGCAGCTCGTGGGCGACGACCTCTTCGTGACGAACCCGAAGATTTTGAAGGAAGGCATCGAAAAGGGCGTCGCCAATTCGATCCTCATCAAGGTGAATCAGATCGGGTCGCTTTCTGAGACCTTCGAAGCGATTGAGATGGCCAAGCGCGCGGGCTACACCGCCGTGGTTTCCCACCGCTCGGGCGAAACCGAAGACGCGACGATCGCTGACATCGCCGTGGGCCTCAACGCGGGCCAGATCAAGACGGGCTCCATGAGTCGGTCGGATCGCATGGCGAAGTACAACCAGCTCCTTCGCATTGAAGAGCGTCTGGGCGAATCCGCGGTCTACCCGGGGCTCGCTGCGTTCTACAACCTCCGCAAGTAAGGAGCGGCGGTGGCCTTTCGACATTGGGCTTGCCTCATCGCGCTCGCGCTCGCTGTGGCCATTCAGTGGCCGCTGTGGTTCGGGCGCGGGGGTGTCCTGAGGATGCAGGTGCTCGAAGCGGAGCTCGCCAGCGTGCGGGCGGCAAACGATCGGCAGCGCGCCGAAAACGATGCCGTCGCCGCGGAGATTGAGTCGCTTGAAAGCGATGGCGGCGCCGTCGAAGAGCGCGCCCGCATGCGCCTCGGGATGATCCGCAGCGACGAGGCGCTCTTTCGTTTGGTTCCCAAGGGACAGGACAAGTCAAACCTTCCGCCCTTGGAAACGGAGGAGAACCTCACCAAGGGCGGCCGCATCTTTGTTCCGAAGCGCGGCAACCTCTACGTGCCCGGCGAGCTGCCGGACGCCAAGAAGCTCACCCCCGGCAAGGTCGTGAAGGCGCTTCCAGAAACCGCTGAATAACCTGCCCGCTTGAAACCCGCCGAATCGTCCCCATATAGGGGGCATCGATGGTTACCAAGAACCGCCAAGATGCGGTTCTTTTTTGATTGGGAGACGCATTTCATGGCTGCTCAAGTGCATGGGTTTCAGACCGAAGTCGCCAAGCTTCTGAACCTTCTGGCGAATTCGCTTTACTCCAACAAGGAAGTGTTCCTGCGCGAACTCGTTTCGAACGCGTCGGACGCGTTGGACAAGCTTCACTTCCTGTCGCTCACCGATGCGACGCTTCTCGGGGACGACCCCGACCTCAAGATTCGCATCAAGGCGGACAAGGACGCGGGCACGCTCACGATTTCCGACAACGGCGTCGGCATGACGCTTGAGGAGGCAAACGAGCATCTGGGCACCATCGCCAATTCCGGCACGGAAGCCTTCTTCAAGAATCTCACCGGGGATCAGGCAAAGGATTCGCAGTTGATCGGCCGCTTTGGCGTGGGCTTTTACTCTGCCTTCATCGTCGCGGACAAGGTGACGGTTTACTCGCGCTCGGCGAAGTCCGCCGAAGGCGTGAAGTGGGAGAGCGACGGCAGCGGCACGTTTACGTCTGAAGCGTACGACAAGGCGGGGCGTGGCACGGACATTGTGCTGCACCTCAAGGCGGACGAGAAGGAATTCTTGGAAACGTGGACGCTGCGCTCGGCGATCACGAAGTACTCTGACCATATCGCGATGCCGGTCTACCTCTGGGAAGAGAAGACTGAGGCGCCGAAGGACGGCGAAAAAGCGGACGAAAAGAAGGCGCCCGTTTTTGACTGGGTGCAGGTGAACAACGCCAAGGCCCTCTGGACGATGGCGCCGCGCGAAGTGACGGACGAGCAGTACAAGGAGTTCTACAAGCACCTGACGCACGCCTACGACGAGCCGCTCGCGTGGGCGCACAACAAGGTGGAAGGGGAGCTTGAGTACACGTCGCTACTCTACATTCCGAAGGAAGCGCCGTGGGACCTCTACAACCGTGACAATGAGCACGGCTTGAAGCTCTTCGTGCAGCGCGTCTTCATCATGGACAAGGCCGAGCAGTTCCTTCCTAACTACTTGCGCTTTGTAAAGGGCCTCGTTGACACGAATGACCTGCCCTTGAACGTCTCGCGCGAAATGCTGCAGGAAACGCCGGTGACGCAGAAGCTCAAAAAGGCGCTGACGCACCGCGTGCTCACGATGCTCGACAAGATGGCAAAGGACGATCCTGCGAAGTACGCCGACTTCTGGAAGCAGTTCGGCCGCGTCATGAAGGAAGGTCCGGTCGAGGATCCGACGAACCGCGAGGCGGTCCTGAAGCTCCTGCGCTTTGCCTCCACGCACAACACGACTGACGCGCAGAACGTGAGCCTCGCGGACTACGTGGGCCGCATGCCGCAGGGCCAGAAGAAGATTTACTACCTCGTGGCGACGAGCTGGCAGACGGCGTCGACGTCGCCGTACCTCGAGGAATTGAAGAAGAAGGGGGTGGAAGTCCTCCTTCTTTGGGAGCGCATCGACGAATGGCTGATGGGCAACCTCTTTGAGTTTGAAGGCAAGGAATTTGTCTCCGTCACCGCGAGCGATCTGCAGCTGGGGGACCTCGCCGACAAGGAAGAGGAGAAGAAGTCGCAGGAAGTCGCTGAGAAGGCAAAGCCCTTGGTTGAACGCTTCAAGAAGGCGCTTGGGGACAAGGTGACGGATGTTCGCACGACGACGCGCTTGACGGATTCGCCGAGCTGCGTCGTGGCGGAGAACGGCAGTTTTGTGTCCGCGCAGATGCGTCGCATGTTCGAGGCGGCGGGGCAACCTGTGCCTGAGGCGCGCTACATCCTCGAAATCAATCCGTCGCACCCCTTGATTGAAAAGGCGGCCGCGGGGGACGAGGCGGCGTTTGCCCGCTGGGCGCAGGTGATTCTTGATCAGGCGGTTCTCGCCGAGCAGGGCACCTTGAAGGATCCGAACGGCTTCATCCGCGAGCTGAACGCGCTTCTCGCGCTCTAATCTTTGTAATACAAGCTTCTAACGAAAAGGCCGCCTTCGGGCGGCTTTTTCGCGTCCTGAGGCGGCTTGGAGCAAGGATGGCGTCTTACGAAGTGTGGAAGTTGAGGCTAGTTCAATGAAAAATCGGGAGAAAATTGACTCGCTGGGCGGCAAGACTGTAAAATAATGCGCTTTTTCTTTTCCCCCACCTCAACAATTCGTTGGCAAAACAGTCGAAAGACTGCGGCGCAAAGCTATAGGGCCTGTCATATGGTAGCCAGTTGCACAACACTTCAGGATGAAGGCCTGCGCAGAAACGCGGGCTTCGCATGTCAAGCTCCTTTAGGAGTCGCGGCATGACGAGCGCAGCGACGCAGAAGAAGGCGCTTCTCACAAAGCTGCACATGACGCACGGCTTGGCGGAGGAGAGCGTCTCCCTTACGCTCGCGGAGGCCGCCTACGAAGTCCTGCGTGAGAACAACCCCGTTGGCGTTGCGGCGGGCGAGTACGACGACGCGTTTACGATCACGTCGTTTAGCGACTACTTCGTCATGAGTCTGGGGTACGAACCCGAGACTTTTGCCGAACGCTCGGGAATGTCGCTCAAAAGCCTCATGGTGGCTTCTGAACTCTTTCCCTTCACCGAGGAGTCCTTTCGGACATTGAAGGGGAAGGGTGTCTTCTACATGCAGGCCGCTGACGGCACGCCGCGCCTCATGTATGCCGTGAAGCGCGATATCACGGGCGAGGACGGAAGGCGCCAGTGGGTGATGTCCCTGCGGCGCGACGCGCATTCGCAGAATCTGGCGCTCGTGAACCGACTCTTTGACAACGCCTACTGGACGACGGACTACGACGAGTCGGGAAGCGTGGTGGATACGAGCTGGAGTTCGAAGCTGCAGTCGCTTTTTGGCTTGGATGATGAAACGGCGGCTGATCGCGTTTCGGGCTTTCTGTCGATCGTCCATCCTGAGGATCTTGATGCGGTGCATGCGTTCTTTTTAAAGCGCATCCCCGAGGCGCGTCCAGGCGACGACAGCTGCGAATTCGAGTGTCGTCTTCGGGTGAAAAACCGCTGGGAGTGGTTCCGTTCGAGCGTCTATCTGGTGCGTCGCGCCGACGGCACGGTTTGCCAGGCGCTGGGCGTCATTTACTCAGTCGATGAAGAGAAGGCGGAGGAAGCGCGCGAAGTGCGCCATGAGACGGTGCTCCGGGCCTTCAGCGACGGCAACCTTTGCGAATTCTTCGTGGATCTGCAGACGGACGCCTACGAGTGCTTCAAGGCGTCTGCGTCGATTCAGCTGCTGGTGGACGGCACGCCCTCCTGGGATGCGCTCATTGATCGGCTCTCAGAGGAGTGCGTTCATGTCGAGAGTCGCGACGCCTTCCGGCGGCTTTTGAGCCGCAGCTACATTCGCGAGAACCTGCAGCTGGCAGCCGGCGGACTCTCGGGCGACGTGAAGCTTGAGGTGAACGGCAGCGTCGTCTGGGTGCGCTGTGCGGTGCTACCGGCAGACGGCCTTTGCCATGTGCTCGTCTACCTGCGCGACATCACGGTCTCAAAACTTCGCGAGGCCGAGCGCAACGAGCTCTCGCGAGAAAAGGCGGGGCTTGATCAGCTCGTGCGCGGCGTAACGCGCATGGTGAACCGCTTCGTTGTTTGTGATCTGGCAAGCGGCGCCTACCAGTACTACTCCTTTGAAAACGACCGTCGCTACCGGCCGCAGGGACGCTACATGGAGATTCTCGCGCGGATGGACGAGACGCTCATGCCGATTGGGGACGACGCGAGCCGCCAGATGTCGGACTTCCTTACGCCTTCGAGCCTGCGGCGCAAGCTGCGAAGCGAAACCGACGTCTGTCGATTTGACTACTGCACGCAGGACAAGTCGGCCTTCATGGTGCTCTCCATCGTGCCCATTGAGTGGACAAACGGGCTTTTGACGAAGGTGATGCTCGTGAGCGAAGACAGCTCGCAAAAGCACGCTCTGGAAGTGCTTGCCAACACCGATTCGCTCACGGGGCTGCTTAATGCGAGGAACTTGTCTGCCACCTTGAAGCAGCTCCATGGCAAGCCTTTTGCCCTCTTTTACCTTGATTTGAACGGCTTCAAGTCGGTGAACGACGCTTGCGGACATGACGTGGGAGACCTTCTTTTGAAAGCGGTCGCGGACCGTCTGACGGGGTGTTTGCGTTCTGAGGACAAGGTCTTTCGTGTGGGCGGGGATGAATTCTGCATCGTGACGGCGGGAACGCCTTCTGAAGCGGACTGCCTCGCGATGGTGGAGCGCGTCAAAGAGGCGGTTTCCGCGCCTTATCTTTTGGCGACGCGCGAATTGCGCGTGACAACGAGCTGCGGCTGGGCCAAGTGTCCCGCAGACAGCACATCTCCGGAAGAGATTCGCATCCTCGCCGACCACCGCATGTACGAAGACAAGGTGGCGATGCACGAGGAAGAGGTGGGCGTCACGGTGACGGCGCGCTGAAAAAAAGCGGCCGGGAGGTTGTCCCGGCCGATGAAGCTGCATCAACTGCAGAGCGGCGCCGGCGAAAAGTGCAAGGATTCCAGCGGGCCGCCAGGAAAGAAGACACGTGCCACCTCAGGAACGCAATTCCTTTCCGACGCGCATCCTACGACGTCGCGTGACGGGCGGCAGGTCGTGAAGATGACAGTTTTGTCATTCTTGGCAACGAGAGGTATCCGCTCCTGCCAAAATGCGAAGATCAATGGACTGATCGTGAGCTGCGCATGAAGATACTCATTGTTGAAGACGAAGAAAAGACAGGGCGGTACCTTAAAAAGGGCCTTGAGGAGGCGGGCTTTGCCTGCGACTGGCAGTCGGATGGCTTGGAAGGCTACAAGGCCGCGTTGACGGGCGACTACAGTCTCGTGGTGTTGGACGCCATGCTCCCAGGCGTGGACGGCTTTGACTTTGTGCGTCTCTTGAGAAAAACAGGAAGCGCACTTCCCGTCTTGATGCTCACCGCGCTGTCTTCGGTTGAAGACCGCGTGAAGGGACTCGAATTGGGCGCCGACGATTATCTGGGAAAGCCCTTTGCGTTTACGGAGCTTTTGGCGCGCGTGAAGACTCTGCTGCGCCGAGGCGGCGCGGCGACGGCGCCCGCGGCTGCGGTGCAGACGACGTTGTCTTGCGCTGACCTCACGATGGATCTGGTGCGACACCGCGTTTTGCGAGGCGGAACGGAAATCACGCTCACGGGGCGCGAATTCAAGCTCTTGGAATTCTTCCTTCGTCACAAGGACGAGGTGCTGCCGCGCTCTCGGATCGCTTCTGAAGTCTGGGACATCAACTTTGAAAGCGGCACGAACGCGATCGACGTCACCGTAAAGCGGTTGCGCGCCAAGTGCGACCAGCCCTTTGCCGTGCACCTTATTGAAACCGTGCGCGGAATTGGCTATCGCATGAGCGAGCCTGCCGCCAACTGGGATATCTAGCAGAATGAATACGCGCCGCCATTCCATGGCGCTCAAGATGATGGCTGTGATCGGCGTTGTCACGGCTGCCGCCATGGTGATTTTTTCTGCCATCGTTCTCTCTGCGATGGAGCATCACTTTGAAGAGCTCGACGAGCTGACGCTTCGGGAGATTCGCGCGGCCTTTCTCTTTGAGGGCGGAGCAAGCGCCAAGGCGCTCTCGCACGTCATGCGCGAGCACCCGGAAGCGGCGGTGGCGCTGGTGCAGGCCGGACAGGTCACGGTGCGCGGCGCCGGCGTTCCGAAGATGCTCGAGCGAAATGCTCCGGTGAAGGACGGACTCTTCAGACTCACCGAGGACGGCCGCACGTGGCGAGGGCTTCGGACGACGGAAGAGAACGGGGCGGTGCTCTACTGCTTGACGCCCATGGATGTGCATCTCGCGTTTCATCGGACGCTCAAGTTGCAGCTTCTTGCGGCGCTCGTGATCCTCATTCTTGCGGTGCTTGCAGCGGTGTGGTTCACGGTGAAGCGCGGCTTGAAGCCCGTGGAGACCTTGAGCCGGCGCATGAACGAGATGACGACGGATTGCATTGGACCCGCGGCGGACGAATCGGCTGTGCCGTCGGAGCTTGCGGGGTTTGTGGCGGCCTTTAATCGATTGCTTTCGCGCATTGCGGACGTCTTGGTGCGCGAAAAGCAGTTCAGTGCCGACATTGCGCACGAACTGAAAACGCCGGTCACGAACCTCACCGTGCAGACCGAGGTGGCGCTTGCGCGTCCTCGCAGCAACGAGGAGCTTGAGAACATTTTGTACTCCTCCTTGGAAGAGTACCGGCGCCTTTCCAAAATGATTGAAGACATGCTTTTTCTCGCGCGCATCGACAACGCGGCGCAGAAGACGGAAAAAGAGCACTTTGACCTGACGGCGGACATCGCTGACCTGGCGGACTTTTTTTCGGATTGGGCGGATGAGCGGGGTGTGGCGATTCGCGTGACGGGCGACGCCTTGTGGGTGACGGCGGACCGCCTGATGGTGCGCCGCGCCGTTACGAACCTCATCACCAATGCCGCCAAGCACACGGCCTCTGGGGGCGAGGTGACGATAACAGTGTCGCCGCAGCCCGGCGGCGACTTCGCGCGCATCGCGGTCGCGAATCCCGGTTCGCCCATTGCGCCCGAACACCTGCCGCATCTGTTTGATCGCTTCTACCGCGCAGATCCTTCGCGAAACCGACAGGACGGCGGCACGGGGATTGGGCTCGCGATGGTGGCGTCGATCGCGAGGTTGCATGGCGGCGATGTGGCGGTGCAGTCCGATGCGACAGAAACCATTTTTGCCATGACGCTTTCCGTGAAGGCGCCGGTGTCGGTTGCTTAAATTTTAAGCACAGCATTTAGTGTGTTGATTTTTCTGGGGAACAACGCTTTTTCCACAAGCGTTTCCACCTTGCTCGTGAGGAAATCTCAGGGCTTTTCGCGCGCCGCGGCGATGAGCCCGGCAAAGAGCGCGGCGGCGTCGGGCTTCGTTTGCGAGAGCATCTCAGGGTGCCACTGCACGCCGAGAAAGAAGCGCTTTTGGGGATCGTGAAAGGCTTCGATGATCCCGTCATCCGAAGAGCGGCCGTCCACGACGAGCCCCTCGCCCAACGTCTTCACGCACTGATGGTGCTTGGTGTTGACGTCAAGCGTTTGAAGTCCCGTGAGAGCGTGAAGAAGCGACCCCGGCGTCACCGACACCTGATGCGTCGTGACGGCGTAGTCCTCCGGCTGCGAATGCCGGGCGGCAGGGATCCCGAATTCTGACTCAATGTCCTGATGGAGTGTGCCGCCGCAGGCGACGTTCATCACCTGACAGCCGCGGCAGATGGCGAGCACCGGGAGGTTCGCTTCGCGAGCCATCGTCATCAGCGCGAGCTCGGTGCGATCGCGTTCGGGCTTGGCGTCGCCGCACTTGGCGTGCCGCGGCTCGCCGTAGCAGGCGGGGTCGATGTCGGCGCCTCCCATGAAGAGCAGGCCGTCGAGATGCTGAATAAGCGCTGTCAGATCCTCCTTGGAGGCGGTGACGGGGAGCACGACCGGCAGGCCGCCCGCGCGCGAGACGGACTCCACGTACTGTCGGCGCAGATTGATGAGGTTGTCAGTGAGGTCGGCGGTGACGCCGATGAGCGGCTGGCGCATGGGCTTTCCTTGAAGCGGGATTCATCACGGGCGTCAACGATACGCCCGCCGCCCGTCTTTCGCACTACGGCGGATTTGCTAGAGGCTTGACCGGACAACGGACGGTCGTTAGAATAACTAACGAATAAACAGGACGGCCGTCAAGCAGTTCTGTTCGGGGTTATTAAAGCGACATCAACGGGACGAGAGCCATGAACGGGAATCTCCGGGCGGACGCCGTCAAAACATCAGTTTACCAAGCCTTTCACACGACTTCTTGCGAGTCGAAATCCAAGAAATCCTCCGATAACTTTTCTCTCATCGTGCATTGGCGAGACCGTCTGCGAGCGGAGGCGAACCCCGCGTCGGCGGGCGTTGCGGCGGCGTTGGAGCGTCTTTTGACGCGGCCGTTGAAGCGCTCGGCGCTCACCGATGTGCTGAGCGGTATTTCCGCTCCACAGCCTGAGGATGAGACGCCGGTGATCTTTCCTTTCGGCAGCAACGCCGCCCAGCGTGAGGCGGTGAGGGCGGCCCTGACGCATTCCGTCTGGATGATCGAGGGGCCGCCTGGCACGGGGAAGACGCAGACCATTCTGAATCTCATCGCGAATCTTCTCCTCCGCGGCAAGACCATCGCGGTGGCGGCGCCGGCGAATGCCGCGGCGGACAATGCGGCGGAGAAATTGCAAGCGGCGGGCCTTGGAAGCCTCGTTGCGCGGCTTGGCAGTCGCGAGCGGCGCGAGGCGTTCTTTGCGTCGCCGCCGGAACTTCACCTGCCCGCTGCGGGACGCGCGCCATGTCGCGTGGCCCTTGCCGTGGCAGCGCAGGAGTTGGCGCGCTGGGAGAGGGCTGACGAATGCTTCCGGGCGGCGGAGGCGGACTTGAAGCGCCTTCGGTTTGAGCTTTCGGTTTTTCTTGAGGAAGAGGCGGCCGCTGGGCGAAGCCCGGAAGCGTCGCCTGAGTACGCACGGCTTGCGTCGTTCTCTGAGCGTCGCCTTTGGACGGTGGCGCGCTTCCGACGCTGGCTTTCGTCACGATGGCGGCTGCTTCGCTGGTGGGCGCGTCTGCTGCTTTGGAGCGAGGGGCTTTCGGTGCCGCCGGGGCGAGAGGAGGAGATGGCCGCGGCGCTCTTTTGTCTCACGGCTCGGCGACGGGAAGAAAAGCTGCAAGCGAAAGTTGCCATGCTGGCGCCAGCGAGGGCGGGTTGCGAAGCGGTTGAGCGACGCTATCGGCGGCTCTCTGACGCGTATTTTCGGGCGGCTGTGAGAAAGAGGTACGACAACAAGACTTTCTCGTCATTGAGGGCGGAGGAATTTCGAGGCGACCGATCATTTTTTGAGCGATTCCCCGTCGTCACGTCATCGGCTGCCTCCTTGTGCTATTCATCACCCAAAGGGAATTTGTGGGATGTGCTGATTCTCGATGAGGCGGGACAGCTGGACTGGCCCACGGCGACTGCGGCTCTCGCCTGCGCCCGTTGCGTGGTGGCAGCCGGGGACGTGCGGCAGCTTGCCGCTGTGATTCGAGGCGGTCCGCCTGACGCCAGCATGCCCGCCGCCTTTCGCGATGATCGCAGTTTTTTGGAGGGACTCGCGGCGCTTCTTCCCCGGCATCGGACGCTTCTCACCGAGCACTACCGATGCCATCCCGACATCATCGAATTCTGCAACCGTCGTTTTTATGGCGGAGCGCTTGCCGCTCGAACGAGCGCCGAAGGGCGGCCGTCGGCTATCGAATGGATAGATCCCGGCGCTCAGGCCGTGGTGCGCGAGGCGGGGAGCGTCACAAGCCCTCGGCAGGCGGCGGTGGCGCAGACTCTCGTGGCACAGCTACAGGCGCAGGGCGTGGCGGCGGGTGACATCGGCGTCATTGCGCCCTACCGTGCGCACGCCCGGCGCATTGGCGAGTTGGCCGACACCGTGCATCGCTTTCAAGGCCGGGAGAAGGACGTGGTGATTTTCAACACGGTGGTGAACCATCCGTCAGCCTTCACGGATGATCCGCGGCTCATCAACGTCGCCGTGTCGCGCGCCCGGTCGCGCTTCATTCTTGTGGCGCCCGCGTGCGCTGCAAAGGGTGATACGAACACCGCGGCGCTCATTCGCTACCTGCGGCATCTCGATCCTGAGAAGCGGCGCATCACAACGTCCTCCGTTCGCTCTGTTTTTGACGCGCTTTACGCAGGGGACGCGGTGGCGGGGCGAAGCCACGCGGGCGAGTCGCCTGCTGAGGTGCTTTTTCGCGTGCTGCTCGCGAACGTGCTGCGGCAGAGCTTTTCGGACTGGCGCTTCGTGCAGGAGTACCCCTTGCGGCTTGTGCCAAGGACGCTCGCGGGGTTCCCTCAAGAGGCAGTTCGCTTCATGCAAAACGGGGCGCGGCTTGACTTTCTTGTCTACGACACGCTGGACAACGCTCCCGTGGCCGCTTTTGAAGTGGACGGCGTGGCCTACCATCGGGCGGGCTCAAGGCAGGCCGCGCGGGACCGGATCAAGGATGCGGTGCTCTCCGCCGTGGGACTCCCTTTCCTGCGCTTTGCCACCGACAGCGCGGCCGGCGGCGAGGCGGCGACGCTTGTTGCGTTTCTCGCCGACGTGAGGCGACGGCGCCATGGAGGAGTCGCTGAAGCTTTCAACGAGACGCCAGCCGTCAGTCGCGCGATGGGAGGAGCTCCTCCAAGGCGGCGATGACGCGCTTCGCGTCCAGAGGTTTTGTGAGGTGCTCGTTCATGCCCGCGGCGCGGCTTTGCTCCATGTCGTCCATGAAGGCGTTGGCTGTCATGGCGATGATGGGGATGGTCGTCGCGTCAGGGCGGGGCAGGGCGCGAATGGCGCGTGCGGCTTCAAGGCCGTTCATGACGGGCATCATGATGTCCATCAAGATGGCGTCAAAGTCGCCTGGGGCCGAAGCCGCAAAGCGCTCGAGGGCGAGCTTGCCGTTGGCGGCCGTCGTGATGACAACGCCCGCCTCCGTCAGCATGAATTCAGCGATTTCGAGGTTCAAGAGGTTGTCTTCTACGAGGAGCACCCGAGCGCCCTTGATGCCCTGCGCGTGCGGGCTGCGCGGCTTTTCCTCGGGCGTTTCGTCTACGGCAAAGGGGAGCGTGATCGTGAAGGAGGTGCCGACGCCCAACTTGCTTTCAAGACGGATGGTGCCCTTCATGAGGCGGACGAGCTCGTGCACGATGGAAAGGCCGAGCCCCGTGCCGGCGTACTGCGTGCCGCCCGTGCGCGTCTCCTGCGCAAAGGGCTCGAACGCTCGCTTTTGAAATTCTTCGCTCATGCCGATGCCGGTGTCGCGGCAGATGAATTCAAACGCCGCCGCGCCGTTTTCGCAGGCGACTTCCCGCGTTGAAATGCGGACGTCGTGGCCCGAGGGAGTGTACTTCACGGCGTTGCCGGCGATGTTGAGAAGGATCTGCTTCAAGTGCGTGGCGCTCCCGACGAGCCGGCGGTGCGTGATGTCGCAGGACGTCGCATAGGCGACGCCGCGCTCCACGGCCTGCATCTGAATGACGGCGCCCACTTCCTTCAAGAGGTCGTCGAGTCGGAAGGGCTTCTTTTCGAGCGTGAGCGTCCCGCTTTCCAGCTTGTTCATGTCAAGAACGTTGTTCACGAGCGAGAGAAGAAAGCCCGAGGCTTGCTCGATCTTCTGCCGGCACTCCGCCTGTTTTGCGAGATCCTTTGGGTAGTGCGAGGCGATTTCGAGCATGCCGCGGATGCCGTTGATGGGCGTTCGGATGTCGTGACTCATGCGGCGCAAAAAGTCGGTCTTCGCAAGGTCGGCGCGGCGGACGTGGTCCAAAGCCTTCGCAAGCTCCTTTTCTCGCTTCTCGCGCTCTTCGATGAAGGGCGTGACGTCGGAGATGAAGCCCTGCAAAATGGGCTTGCGAGCGGTTTCAACGAAGATCGTGGCGTCGGTCACCCAGTGCCAGCCGTCGCGCCCGAGAAGGCGGTAGAGGATGTCCTGATGCACCGTGCCTTTCGGCGCGGTGGAAAGGCGATTCACGTACTCCACCGTGAGCGGAATGTCGTCGGGATGGATGAGGTTTGCGAACTTGTTGTCAAAGCGCGTGCGGATCTCGTCTCGCGTCCAGCCGAGAATGGCGAGGAATCGGTCGCTCAGATAGAGGAACTCGTAGCCTTCCGTCGTCGGATCGCACCGATGGTAGCCGCCTGGCATGGTTTCAAGCATCGCGGTCGAGAAGAGGTTCTCGGCTTCCAGCTCCCGCTGTTGCGCGAGAAAGTCGCTCATGTCGCTGCAGCGGCTGATGATCGCCAGCTGCCCGTCTTCCGTGCGGATCACCTTGCCTTGATCGACAGTCCAGAACCACGTGCTGTCGCGGCGCGGCATGCGGTAGGTGGTCTGGTAGACGAGTCCTTCGTGGAGGTCGGGACCGAGGTCCTTCAAGACCTGCGCCATGTCCTCGGGATGAATGGTGTTGGAGACCTTGCCGTCGATGCCATCGACGAGCTCGGCGACCGAGTCGTACCCCAGCATCCGGGCCATCTGCTCGTTGGCGTAGAAAAACGGAAAGTCCGGCTCGCAGTAGCCGCCCAGAAGCCCCGCCTTGTCATGCTCGGTGATGAACTCGGCGGCAATCATTTTGGCGTTTTTCTCTGAGAGGCTCTGGGGTGACATGGCGGACTCCTTGCGAAAAAAAGTCTAGCCGATTTCCGATCGGATTTCGAATAAATTCTGCTTAAGGAGAATGCGTCAGGATGCCCGGCGGATGCGGGACTTCAAAGGGGTGGGGAGCCCCAGACGCCGGTACCAGAAGCGCCACTGATTGGCGATCGAGCGGAAGGCGTTCTTCTGCACGATTGCCATCAGCTCGCGGATGACGGGGTCGTCGGTGCAGGACGTGCGGCAGTAGACGTAGTAGCTCCAGGGCGCCCGGTGCCAGCCGGGAAGAACCGGGACCACGGTGCCCGCGGCGATCGCCTCCGACACGTAGCCGATGTGAAGGTCGGCGCCGATCCCTTCGCCGGCGAGCATCCGGTCGCGGCATGCGGCGGCGTCGCCGTAAAAGAGGTTGACGTTGTCGCCGAGGTAGAAGGTTTCACCGCTGCTCGATTCGAGGCGGTTTGAGAAGAACAAGTTGTCGTGGTTTCGCAAAAGCACGCGATGTCGGGGACTTTCGAGGTCTTCGATCGTTTTGGGCGTTCCGTGGCGCTTCAGGTAGGCCTTCGTCGCCATCAGAAAGTTGTAGCTCTCTTCCACATGCATCGCAAAGAGCTCGGGCAGCTGCATGAGGTAGCCGCCCATCGAGATGTCGGTCTTTCCTGCAAGTAGCTGCGGAATGCCGCTGTCGGCAGAAAGCTCGATGCGCACGTCGGGGTGCGAGTCCTCAAACTGTTGCAGGGCGGAGAGAACGGCCGCCTTGTCCATGTTGACGGGAAGGCTCAGGCGCACGGTGCGCATGGAGGCGGGAGCGGCTTCGGCGTGAATCGCCGCCGTGATGCGGTCGATGTCGCGTGAGGCGCGGGCGATGCGAGAAGCGCACGCGGCATAGCGCTTCAGGTTTTCCGTCGCGCCCGCGGGGCGCGTCGTGCGATCCAGGAGCGGCACGCCCAGAAGCTTTTCCAAAGCGCTCATCCGGCGCGAAGCGTCCGAGAGTTCAATGCCTTCGGCCAGCGCAGCCTTGGCAAGGCTTCCATGTTGCAGAAAAGCATGCGCGAGCGCCCACGTTCTGAGGCTTTCTGATCGACTCACAACGATCTCCTTAGTTGTCGATTTGACAAGTCTAAGTTATCAAAAGTCCATTTTCAACGGCAGGCCTCATTTCTAGACTCGCTCCCCATTGAAGCCTTGTCCTCTCCGACAAGTGAGCAGAGAGAGGGCTTCATTTCAACGATCCTTTTGGGAGAGAGAAAATGACGGAAGAAAAGACGGGCTTCGCCCTTCTCACAGACGCCGCGGCGACGCATGGCACGGGCTACTCCTTGACGGAGCGCAAGGCAAAAAAGCTCGAGGGACTGCTGCCCCCGGCGCCTGTGTCCATTGAAGACGAGGCGCAGTGCGTTCTCGAAGTGCTCCGCACCTTCAAGGAAAATTACCACAAGGCGCTCTATCTGCAGTCCATCCACGCTTCCAACGAAACGCTCTTCTTCTACCTCCTCGTGCACCACGTGGCGGAAGTGCTTCCGATCGCCTACACGCCGGCTGTAGCAGAGATCTGCCTCAACTACAGCCACTGTTGGCGCTTTCCGAAGGGCGTGTTCCTTTCGATCGAAGACAAGGGGCGCATCGGCGAGATTCTTGAGAACGCCCCGCAGAAGGACGTGGACATGATCGTCATCACGGACGGCGAGCGCATCCTGGGGCTGGGCGACCTGGGGATCAACGGCATGGCGATTCCGGCGGGGAAGCTTGGCCTCTACACCGCCTTCGCGGGCGTCGATCCCGCAAAGACCCTCCCCATCACGCTCGATGTGGGCACGAATCGCGAGCGTTACTTGAACGATCCGCACTACCTCGGGCACAAGCATCCCCGCGTGCGCGGCGAAGCCTATGACGCCTTTGTGGAGGAGGTGTTTGTGGCGCTGCACAAGAAGTGGCCGCACTGCGTCATCCAGTTCGAAGACTTCGGCAACTGCAACGCCTTCCGGCTTCTGGACCGCTACATGCCGCGCTACTGTTGCTTCTCCGACGACATTCAGGGCACAGGCTCCATCGTGGTGGCGGGCTTTCTCACTGCGGCGCGCGTGAAGAAGACGAAGCTCATTGATGAGCGCGTTCTCTTCTTTGGCGCCGGCGAAGCCGGCACGGGGGCCGCCGAGCAGCTTGTGAACGCCATGGTGAAGGAAGGTGCGACAGTGGATGAGGCGAGAAGCCGAATGTTCCTTTTTGACATCGACGGCCTTGTCACCACGCATCGTGCGGCAGTCGCCGACTCGCACAAGCCCTTCGTGAAGGACATGGACGAAGACCGCGACTTCCTCTCCTGCATCCGCAAGATCCGCCCGACCGCCATCGTGGGCCTCTCCACCGTGGGCGGCGCCTTCGATGAGGCGGTGCTGCGCGAGATGGCGAAAATCAACGAGCGCCCGGTGGTCTTTGCGCTCTCAAACCCCAACAGCAAGTCGGAGTGCTCCGCCGAAGACGCCTATCGCTTCACGGACGGCCGAGCCCTCTTTGCCTCCGGGTCGCCTTTTGCCGAAGTGGACTTCGGCGGCAAGCACTTTGTGCCGCGTCAGGGCAACAACGCCTACATCTACCCGCCGATTGGCCTTGCAGGGCTTTTAGGCCGCTGCCGCACGATCGAAAGCGACTACCTTCTGATTGCTTCGGAAACGGTCGCTTCGATGGTAACGGACGACGATCTTGCGCAGGGGTCGCTCTATCCCCCGTTTGACATCGTGCGCGACATCGTGAAGGCCGTGACGGTGAACATCTTGAAGCGCGCCTTTGAGACCGGCAACGCTCAGATCGAGCGTCCCGCGGACTTGGAGAAGTTCGTGGCGAACTCCATGTACGACCCGCATTACTAAATTGGCCGGCAGCGGACGGGCTGCGGCATCCGCCGCGCCGTCCGCGAGTTTCACCGCAGCCCGGGTCTCAGGCGGAGTGCACCGCTCGAGCCATGAGCTGCCTACAAAGGAGAGTAGAAAATGAAAACAATGCGATGGCAAAGTCTCTGGCGCTGGCTCGTTCCCGGACTGCTCCTCGTGGGCGTCTGGCTTTCCCCGTGTCCCGCGGGGCTCGATCCCAAGGCCTGGCACATGTTCGCCATCTTCGTGGCGATGATCGCGGGCATTCTCACGTCGCCGCTGCCTTCGGGGGCGCTCCTCTTTCTCGCGCTGGGGCTCGCGCTCTTTTCGGGCACGATCACCATCAAGGCGGCGCTCCTGGGCTTTTCGTCGGGCACCGTGTGGCTCATCTTCTGCGCCTACATTCTGTCGCTCGGCTTCATCAGCTCGGGACTCGGGCGTCGCGTGGCGTTCACGATGCTCTCAAAGTTCGGCGGCTCGTCCTTGGGCGTTGCGTACGCGCTGGGGATGGCGGACTTCTTGATGGCTTCCGCGATGCCCTCTGTCACCGCCCGCGGGGGCGGCATCATCATGCCCGTTGTGAAGTCGATCAACCTCGTGATGGACTCCGCACCCGGCCCCAAGGGCAAGCGCATCGGCGACTTTCTCATGATGACCTGCTTTCAGTTCACGCCGATCACGGGCGCGATCTTCCTCACGGGCATGGCGGCGAGCTCCTTGTGCCCGACGCTCGCGCACGACAGCTTCGGCGTCGAAGTCAACTGGGGCAACTGGTTTGCCGCAGCGTCCGTGCCGGGGCTACTGTGCTTTTTGCTGATGCCCTTGCTTTCCTACCGGCTTCTGAATCCTGAACTCAAAAAGACGCCGGAAGCCAAGCGCATGGGGCGCGAAGAGCTCGAGAAGATGGGGCCCATGACGCGTCGCGAGAAGCTCATCGCCGTGGGGTTCGTGGCCGCCTTGGCGGGCTGGGGCACGAGCTTGGTGACGGGCATCAACGGCACGGCGGTTGGCATCGGTCTCATTGCGTTCCTCTTCGTGACGCACGCCGTGGAGTGGAAGGATGTGCTGAAGGACACGTCCACCTGGGACACCGTGATCTGGTTCGGGGCCATCATTTCGCTCGCGACTGCCTTGGCGCAGCTGGGGTTCTTGAAGTGGATGAGCGCTGAGATCGCGGTTCTCTTCGTGGGGATTGATCCCATGGTGACGTTCGTCGTCCTTGGCGCCGTGTACCTCTATCTGCACTACATGTTCGCGACCTGCGCGGCGCACGTCGTTGCGCTCTACGTTCCCTTCGTGTCGATTGTGATCGCGGCGGGCGTGCCGCCCCTGTTCGCCTCGCTCGTCTTCGGCATACTCACGAACCTCATGTGGGGCTTGACGGAATACGGCAGCGGTCCGGGGCCGCTTTACTTCGGGCAGGGCTACTTCGAGCGTCCGAAGTTCTACAGCTTGAATTTCGTTCTGGTCACCTTCACGTTGGCCGTGACAATGGCGAGCGGTCTCGTGTGGTGGAAGGTGCTTGCGCTTTACTGATTATTTAAGAGACTCGATCATGATGAAGACCTACGAATTTCCCTACGGACACGGCCGCCAGCAGGCGACATTGGACGAGAGCCTCGTCATTGCGGAGCTCCACACGGCGGACCTGCCGCCGATGGATCCTGCAACGGTGCGAGCGAAGGTGCTGGAAACCATTCGGCATCCGATCGGCTGCCCGACGCTCGACGAAACCGTGAAGCCCGGCGACACCGCCGCCTTCATCTGCAACGACCTCACGCGCGTTGCGAACAGCTTTGACTTCATGCCGGTCTTTTTGGACGAAATGAACCGGCTCGGCGTCCCCGATGAAAACATGAAGATCGTCTTTGCGCTCGGGGCGCACCGCGACATGACGGACGCGGAAATGGCGGAGGCCGTGGGAGAAGACGTCTTTCGCCGTGTGAAGTGCTTCAACAGTCAGGCAAAGCGCTCCGAGGAGTTTGAGCACGTTGGTGTCACGAGCCGCGGCACGCCCGTCAACGTGCACCGCGAGCTTTGCCACGTGGATCATGTCTTTCTCACGGGGACCGTCGTGCAGCACTACTTCGCGGGCTACGGCGGCGGCCGCAAGGCGGTGCTGCCGGGGTGCTCCTCCTTGGAGACCATCACCGCGAACCACAAGCACATGATGGATCCTGCGTGCGGCCTCGGCGTTACGACCGGCAACCCCTGCTACGAGGATCAGGTGGAAGGCGTGAGGCTCTTTGCAAAGGGCCGTCACCTCTTTCTTTTCAACGCGGTCCTGAACGCAAAGCACGAGTTCCTGGCGATGTTCGCCGGGGACTTCGTCAAGGCGCATTTGGCGTGCGCGGCGTTTGCCGACAAGGCCTACGGCTGCCCGATTCCGGAGAAGGCGGACTTGGTGATCGCCTCCTGCGGCGGCTACCCGAAGGACATCAACATCTACCAGATGCAAAAGACGATGGACAACGCGCGCTGCGCCGTGAAGGAAGGGGGCGTCGTGATCGTCGTCGCCCAGTGTCCGGAAGGTGCCGGAAACGACCTTCTGGTGGAGACGTTCCGGCGCTTGAAGACCTTTGACGCCATTGAGGCCGAGCTGCGCGCGAACTTCCGGATGGGCGCGAACAAGGCCTTCGCCATCTCGCGCAACATGCAGCACGCGCGCTATCTTCTCGTGACGGACGCCGACCGCCAGCTCGCAAAGGACATGCTCTTTACGGAAGCCGTGAAGACGCTCCCGGAGGCGCTGGCGATCGCAGCGGCCTACACAGGCGAAAAGCCGCGGATGATCCTCATGCCGGAAGCAAGCCTCACGGTGCCGCTTCTGCGGCCTGACAGCGCCTCATAGTTTCTCTGTTGTTTCTCCCCTTGGGTGGCAAGCCTTGCGCTGCGGATGAGGTAAAGTCCGCAGCGCCTTTTTTCTCTTCTTTTCGGATACGACGATGATTCATACTTGGCCCAAACGATTTCGCACGCTGCCCACGCCCATGGCAGGCCTAGCGCTTGGCGTTGCAAGCCTTGCGTGGTGTGCCGACGGCGCGCTGGGGGCGGGCGGCCTTCTGCAGATCGCGGGCGCCGTGACGGCGGCGGGGCTTTTGCTGATGCTCGCAGTGCGCGGCGTCTTTCACTTTGACACCATTGTGGCGGACTTGCGGCATCCCGTGGCGGGATCCATCGTGCCCACGTTTGCCATGTGCCTCATGGTGATTTCGCGCTCCGTGGCATACCTGTCCGTGGCGGCGGGCATCGCGCTGTGGCTAGCGGCGGTGGCGTTGCACCTTGCCGTGCTCGCGGTTTTCTTCTGGCACCGTGTGCGCGGGAACGTCATGAAGGAGATGGTGCCAAGCTGGTTCGTTCCGCCCGTGGGGATCGTGGTAGCGGACGTGACATTCCCCGGCGTTGAGTGGCTCCTTCCCCTGGCAGACGGCTGTCTGGCGTTTGGTCTTGCAAGCTACGCGGTGCTTCTCCCACTGATGCTCTACCGGCTCGTTTTCGGTACGACGATTGCCGAAGGCGCGCGGCCGACGCTTGCCATCATGGCGGCGCCGGCGAGCTTGTCGCTTGCGGGCTATCTCACCGTCGTGCGCGAGCCTGACTACCTACTCTGCGCGGTGCTTCTGGGGATTGCCCTCTTGATGACGGTCGTCATCTACTTTGCGTTCTGGAATCTGCTGCGGCTGAAGTTTTCTCCCGGCTACGCTGCCTTCACCTTTCCGATGGCGATCGGGGCGACGGCGCTTTACAAGGCCTCTGACGCCGTGGCGCGCCTCGGGGCGGCGGACTATGCGCAGACCTTGTGGCGGCTCGGAACGGCGGAGCTTGTGGTCGCCACTGTCGTGATCGGGTACGTGTTCGTGCTCTACGCGAAGAACTTCCGGTCCTTTCTGGCAAAAGACTGACCGGACGAAAAAAAGTCCCGCGCTTTCCGGCGAAGGAAAGGCGGGCCAAAGGAGACCACGGGCGAACGACGCTGACATTCGCCCGGGCAGTCTGCCCACGGAAAGCCGCTCTGAGAAGGCGGCTTCCCGGCCGGCGGAAATCAGAAGCGGTATTGCGCCTGCAGGCCGAGGATCGTGGCGTCGAGACTGTCGTACTTGCCGATCTTCTGCCCCGCGTTGTTGTAGAGGTCGCGGTTGCCGATGCCTCGGAGGTACGCAAAGCCCCCGTCGATCTGCAGATGCTTCGTCGCATGCCACGTGGCGCCCACGGTGAGCCACAGGCGGTCGGTGTCGGGAATGACCGCCATGCGCTTTGTGTTGTCGCTCACCGGGTCCTTTTCGTAGGCAACGCCTGCGCGCACCGTCCAGTCTTCCGTGAGCTTGTAGTCGGCGCCGACGGAGAAGAGCCAGGTGTCTTCCCAGTTGTTTTCGACGGTGGAGAGCGTGATGCCCTGGCTGTTCTTGATTTGGAGATTTTTGAAGTTTGACCACTTCGCCCAACGGATGAGGCCCGAGAGTCGCAAGTTGTCGGTGGCTTCCCACGTAGCGGTGAGCATCACGGTGTCGGGCGTCTTGACAGTTGCTTCGGCGCTGCAGTCAATGGCGGCGACGCCGATGCGGGAGCCAATCGCCGAAGGTTCAAACGTGAAGTCGCCTTCGGCGTCATGCGTAATGGCCGAGCGGTAGGAGAGGCCGAATCGGAGCGAGTCCGCGGGCTGCAGCATCAAGCCCACATTCCAGCCCCAGTCCCAGCTGTCGGCGTCGATTTTTCCTGTTCCCATTTCGTAGCCGCTTGCTCGAACGGCTTGCCCGAGCTTTGACTTCGCGTACTGCAGCGAGATGCCGCCGCCCACGGAGAAGTAATCGTTCACTTTCCAGGCGACGTTGGGATTGATGTCAAACGTGAGGATGGTGGAGGTGTAGCCGCGCTCGTTGCCTTCCCAGTGCTTGCCGTAGTCGGTGCCCATGCCGAAGGGCACGGTGAGGGCGAGCCCGAGCCACACGTCGTCCGTGACTTGATGCGTAATGTAGCCAGCTGGAATGGCTTGTCCCTTGTAGCGGCCGTTTTCGGAGGAACCGTCAACGCCGGAGTAGTCAGCGTTCACTTCGATCCACACGGAGCCAGCTTGGAGCTGCGTGCCAGGGAGCAGCGTCATTCCGGCAGGGTTGTAGTGCACGGCGGAGAGGTCGTCGCCTACGATGCCGGCGCCGGCGTAGGCGCGGCCGACGCCAAGGCTCGACTGTTCGGTGAGCTGAAAGCCTGCGGCGGAGGCGGTCTGCGCGGAAAGCGCCGCGGCCGCCGCCAGTGCAGCGGAGCAAAGGCGAAGCGTGGTGGTGAACGTGTTGGACATGCGGGGTTCCTTTCGTGAGCTGAATGTCTTTTGAAGTCCGCGGCCCGATTTCGGGCTGCGGCGGATAAAGGGCATTTTGAAGACGAAAGCGGGCGGAAAACCGCCCGAAAAACCGAGGAGAACCCCACCCCGCACGGGGACGGACTAATCCGTTCAACGCTTTGGCTTAATCCGTCTGTTGGATGTCACTTGACTTTCATGCGCAGGAAGTTCGCGAGCATCTCGTGGCCGTATTCGCTCACAGCGCTTTCGGGGTGAAACTGCACGCCGAACACGGGAAGCGTCTTGTGTCGCACGCCCTGAATCTCGCCGTCGGCGCTGCGGGCTGTGACGACGAGGTCCGCGGGGAAGGTTGCTTCTTCAATCACGAGCGAGTGGTAGCGAGCTGCGATGAAAGTCTCAGGAAGACCGGTGAAAAGCCCTTCTCCGTTGGCGGTGATGGTGTCAGTCTTTCCGTGCATCACTTTCTTCGCGCGCACAATGCGGCCGCCGTAGGCTTCGCCGATCGCCTGATGTCCGAGGCAGACGCCTAAAAGAGGCACCTTCCCCGCAAAGAACTTCACCGCTTCAAGCGTCACGCCCGCGTCCTTGGGGGCGCCGGGGCCGGGGGAGAGGCAGACGCGGTCGGGGTGCAGAGCCGCGATCTCTGTCATCGTCATTTCGTCGTTTCTCACGACGCGCACGTCTTCGCCGAGCTCTCCAAAGTACTGCACGAGGTTGTAGGTGAAGCTGTCGTAGTTGTCGATCATTAAAAGCATGGCTGCGCCTCTTATCGTTCCGTGAGTCCGAGTTCCGCGATTTCCGCGGCTTTGAGAACCGCCCGCGCCTTCATCTCCGTCTCCTTCCATTCAAATTCAGGCACCGAGTCCGCGACGATGCCGGCGGCGGCTTGCGCGTAAAGCACCTTGTCCTTGATGACGCCCGTGCGGATGGCGATCGCGAGATCGGCTTCGCCTGCGTAGGAGAGGTAGCCCACGGCGCCGCCGTAGAGGCCGCGCTTCACGGGCTCGAGCTCGTCGATGATCTGCATGGCGCGTACCTTGGGGGCGCCCGTCAAGGTGCCCGCGGGGAAGGTGGCTTTCAAGACGTCCACGGCCGTGAAGCCGTCCTTTAACTCCCCTTCGACGTGGCTCACGAGGTGCTGCACCTGCGAGTAGCGCTCGATCGCATACTTTTCCGTCACCTTCACGGTGCCGATCTTTGCGATCCGGCCGATGTCGTTGCGGGCGAGGTCGATCAGCATCAGGTGCTCCGCGCATTCCTTCTCGTCGTGCCGCAATTCGTCTGCGAGCCGCGCGTCTTCGTCGGGCAGGGGGCTTCTCGGCCGGGTGCCTGCGATGGGGCGGATTCCGACGATCGTCTTGCCTTCGCGATGCTCGCTTCGCACGAGGATTTCCGGCGACGCTCCCACGACGTAGAAGTCGCCGAAATGGTAGAAGTACATGTAGGGCGAGGGGTTCAAGGTGCGCAGCGCCCGGTAGAGGGAGAGCGGATTTTCGGTGAAGGGTCGCTCGATGCGCTGGCCGATCTGCACCTGCATCACGTCGCCCGCGGCGATGTAGTCCTTGGCTTTGCGGACGGCGGTGAGATAGTCTGCTTTGGCAAAGGGGCGGGAGGCTTCGTGGAGCGTGCCTTCGCCGGCGTAGGGCGCCTGCACGCTGCGCTCCAAGGCTTCCTTCAAGGTGCGAAGCCGCGTGCGGGCGCGCAGGAAGGCGTCAGGAGACTTTGGATCCACGTTCAAGATGAGATAGAGGCGACCGGCGAGGTTGTCAAAGGCGACGAGCTCGTCGCACTGCAGAAGTTCAATGTCAGGCAGCCCCAGATCGTTTTCTTTCAGGTCAGGAAGCTTCCCCGGCTCGATGAGGCGCACGGTGTCGTAGCCGAAGAAGCCCGCCAGCCCCCCGGCAAACCGCGGCAGCCCGGCCGGCGCGTAGGACGTGATGCGGGCGGCGTAGGCCTTGATGAAGTCAAGCGGATTCGCCCGGCTTTCTTCGACAACCGCGCCGTCGGTGATGAGCTTCGTGACAGTGCCTTCGGGCGTGAGGTGCGAGACGATCTTTGTGTGCGCTTGAAGGCCGATGAAGCTGTAGCGCGCAAAGCGCGTGCCGCCTTCGACGCTTTCCAAAAGGAAGGTGTCGGGGCGGTTCGCAAGCTTTAAGTAGATGGAAAGCGGCGTCTCCAGGTCCGAGAGGCACTGCTCGACGATGGCGATGCGGTTGTAGCCTCGATCGGCGAGGGCTTGGAATTCGGTTTCGGTCATCATGACACGGATCTCCGTAAGGGAAATTCAGATGAGCCTCGGCGCCTGCGATGCACAAAGCGGGACAAAGCCCGAGTGCAAAGCGGCTTAGAAAAAGGCTGAGAGGCTCAGCAAAGGAAAATCGAGAGAGAGGCCGGACACTGAAAAGAGACCATCAGCGTTCGGAGCGGGGGCTGCGCCAAAAGGGCAGCGCTAGAGAGTGAAGCGGCGCCATGACCAAGCCCCCTGAGCGAACCAGCCGCAAGGCTTGGCCGCTCGGGCGAGCACAACAGATTTTGCGAAAATCGTCGTCATGGGCATTGAGAAAAAGTGACGGGGAACGTCCCCGAAGACCTGCCCATTGTGCCATTCGCGAAGCGAAGCGGCGTCGAGCGCGGCGCAAAATGCCGCGGTGAGGTGACGGAGCTGAGAGATAGTGCGTAGGGAGCTGGTGCCGTCCGAGAGCGCGGCTCTGTCGGCATAATGGCATCAGGCCGCCCGAGCGGAGGTGGCATCAAGGAGCAACGTCATGCAGAAAGCCTTCAGCTGGTTCACGCGACAGTTTCGCATTTACGGTACGTTTGACGGCCGCGCCACGCGGTCGGAGTACTGGTACTGGACGCTCTTCAGCATCATCTTCTCGTTTGCAGCCGGCATCGTTGACGCCGTGATCGGCACAGTGAGCCTTGTGAGCGGCGTCTTCTGGCTCGCCATTCTCGTGCCGACGCTGGCGGTGAGCGCTCGCCGCCTGCACGACATTGGAAAGTCCGGCTGGTGGCAGCTCCTGTACCTTATTCCGGGCATTGGCGGCCTCATCCTTCTGGTGTTCTTCTGTCTGCCGTCGCAGGAGGCGGCGAACCGCTTCGGCGCTGCGGCGCCGAAACATCCGTGATCGGAAGTTCCATCGACCGGAAATCAGCCGAGCGTTTGCCAGCGGACGAACTGCCGCATTTCTTCGGAGAAGACGGCAGCGACTCGAATGAGGGGCTTCAACGACGCCGCGCCGTATTGCTTTTCCTCGATCTGCGCCACGGCCTTTGCGAGCAGCGCGTCAACGGACTCGCCCTTGTGCTGGTACTTGAGCTCAAGCACCCAGTGCACCT
>CAVACW010000023.1:0-29618 GCA_963587345.1 uncultured Oscillospiraceae bacterium
TAGGTGAGCAAAATAAATTCCGCCGATTTGTGTACCCCTTTCCGCGAAATTCACGTAGACACCTCATCGACCGAGGCAATGCCTGTACGCCGACGACGGACGACCAATCCGATGCGCAGCTGTTTGGACCGCATGGCTTCAATGCCAGGGGGTTTTGTTAAATTCACTTAACGACTTGACAAGGTCGGTGAAATGTGCCCCCCCCCGCAACAGATAATTGTGCAGTTTCATTGGGTAGTGAGAATCGCCTAATTGAGAATGGCTGTGCCTCGAGAGATCTCCTCAAGGCATCGCCGCCCGTGGTCGTTTAGTCGCGACCGGACTAGCGGGCGGCACTCGAATTTCTTAATTTGGAGAATTCTCAAATGAAAAAGACTCTCGCTGCTGTCGCCGTTCTCGGCGCTTTTGCCGGCTCCGCGATGGCTGCTGACGTCACGCTCTACGGCGTGGTTGATACCGGTCTCAAGTACACTCGTACTGATTCTGACGTTCCCGCGGCTTATGCCACGAACACGAGCGCTCTGAATAAGTTCGAAATGAAGTCTGGCAATCAGGCTGGCTCCCGCTTCGGCCTTAAGGGCACCGAAGAACTGGGCGACGGCTACAAGGTTGGCTTTATCCTTGAAAGCGGCTTTACTTCTGACGACGGCGCCATGGTGAGCTCCGGTACGATTTTCAATCGTGAAGCGTCTCTCTCCCTCTACACGCCGTTTGGTCAGATCAGCGCCGGTAAGATCGGTGCCATCACTCAGGGTACGTCTTCCTGGGGCAAGATGGGCTATTTCTCTGCCTTTGGCACGTCTTACGGCGATTATGTTGCTCAGGATGGTCAGATTGCCTCCACGACTGGCGTTTGGGACAACATGATTGCCTACCAGACTCCGTCTTTTGCTGGTTTTAA
The DNA here is from genome assembly GCA_963587345.1 of uncultured Oscillospiraceae bacterium. GTDB lineage: Bacteria > Pseudomonadota > Gammaproteobacteria > Burkholderiales > Burkholderiaceae_F > Duodenibacillus. The sequence goes on from CAVACW010000023.1 coordinate 902, forward strand.
GGTTTATGCCCAGTATGCGATGGGCTCTACTGCTGCCAAGACGGATAAGGCCCACTCCAAGGTGGAAAACGAATCCTCGACGGATCGTTACTACGCTGTTGGCGCGACCTATGACAATGGTCCGGCGCATGTTCTCTTTGCTGTGGACTCCACGAACTATGCATCCTGGAACCCGGAAACCAAAACCGGCAACGATACGGATGACAGTCTGACCGTCACCCTTGGCGGCAACTGGGATTTCGGTGTGGCTCGCGCCTACTTCGGCGGTCAGTACTTCAAGGATGTTGCTGCTAGCTCCGTCGGCGTGTTCAAGGCCTTTGGTAGCGTTGTTAAGTCTGATCTTGTCACAAAGTACCAGACTTACGCTGATACGTCTGCTCACATTGACGGCTATGGACTGACGGCGTCCGTGAGCGCTCCGGTGCTTGGTGGCACGTCGATGTTCGGCGTTGGTTATGTTGACGCTTCTGAATCTGACGATAAGATCACGACTAAGTTCGATCTGTCAGCTTGGATGGTGTCCGCTGGCTACGTCTACAACCTCAGCAAGCGCACCAACGTTTATGGCGTTGCCAGCTACAGCAAGGCTGAATACAAGAACAAGACGGTTGACGAGAAGGTCAAGCCGTCCGCGGTTGTTGCTATGGTTGGCCTCCGCCACAACTTCTAATCTGATGCTGCCTCTCGGCAGTTTTTGGTAAGTTGATTGAAGCCCCCGCACCGCAAGGTCCGAGGGCTTCGTCATAACGGGCGTCCGCAAAAGGCGCTCGTCGCCATTCACGGGCCGCCTCAGCGCCCGCTGCGGGCCGTCAGGCCCCCGCCGCTTCGTTTTTCATCGCGAGCTTCCTCACGAGCAGAAAGCCGGCGTTCCCCACGTTGAGGATCGACTTCAAGGCCTCGTCCTTGGCGTACTCCGGGTGGTCTTTCAAGAAGTCTTCCCGCGCATCTGCCATCAGCGACGCCGTGGCGCGCCCGACGTCCTTCATGCGAATAACGCCCATCTTGGACTGCACGCTGTAGGCGCGGTTCTCGGTGACGTAGGCGAGAAAGACCTCGCGCCCCGCGTTGACGTGGCTTTCGAGCGCCTTTTCTTCCGGCGTCTTGAGCCGCGGCACGCGCTTTGACACTTCCACAAAGGCGGGCGTCTTCCATTTGAAAATGCGCCGCTCCCGCGAGTCCGCTTCCGCGGGGTGAAAGACCACGCCTTCAAATCCCACGGCGGTGGGGAAGGCCGACTTCCAGTCGGGACACTGCCAGCCAACGAGGTCCTTCAAGGCGATCGTCCCCAGCACCGGCATCCCGTACTTTTCAAGAAGCCCCGTGGCTTTGAGCTGCTCTTTCAACTCCGCAAAGGAGGCGTGCCGCACGGCGTCCGCCGTCTCCCAGTAGAAGTGAAAGAGCCGCACCTGCAGGTCCTTGCAGTAGTTGAGGCGATTCATGGCCTTGGACCCGATGAGTTCGCCGTACCAGCCCGCGGCAGTGACGTCTGGATGCGCTGCCGCAAAGGCGCGCGCCACTGCGGCGAGGTCCGCCATGGAGGGCGCGAATTCCGTGAAGCCCTTCACGGTTTCAAAGGGCGAGTTGCCGTTGCGGGTGAAGAAGGCGAGCGAGTCCGTCGCCCGGTCCCAGGCGATCTGAAGGCACGATCCGTCGAGCTTTTCGGTGATGACATAGCGAACGTCGCCGCCCGTGCGCTTCATCTCATCTTCGACAATAAAGTCGTCAAGGTTTTCAATGGACCGCCATTTGTGAAAGAGTTCCGTCATGGTGCGTCATGCGCCCGCGGTTCGGAGAAGGGCATCGTCCGTTGAAGGAGCGCATCGTTGATTCAAAGTGAAAAAGAAAGCTTCTCTGTCGCTGTGCACGCGCGTCAATGGAAAGGAGCGAAGGCAGAGAATGTTGGAACGATCGCCGGCGAAGGGGGCGGAAAGGGCCGGCTGAGCTTTGATCGTCAATGGTCGCAGTGTAGGCCAATGTTGTGGCGTGTGTCAAGAAAACAACGGGGCAGCGGGCTTCACTTTTTCTCGCATAGTCCGCAGTGCGAGCACCCGTTGCAGACGAGCCGCCCCGCGCATTCCCCGCAGGGCGGGCCGTCAAAGACGGGGCGGTGGCGGTCGGCGTCGGGGATCTCGAGCCCCAGCTGGTCCGTGAGTCGCCACGGGCGCTTGGCGCCCTGAAAGGACGCCTGCGAGCGAAACGCCATGCGGGTCTGGAGCGCCTTGCCGTTCAAGCGATACGTGCGACCGTCTTTCACAAAGACGGTGCCTGTCTCCAGAAACGCAAAGGTGACGTTGGCTGCCCGACAGTCGCGCGAGAGCTGTTGAATCCACCCCCAGTTGCAGGGCCGCTCGCCGCCGTAGTTTTCGCCGCCCGCGGTCACCTGATCAAAGGGCGCGGCTGCGAGGTAGGGCGCCAAGGAAACCGGCCCCAGCAGCGGCGCGCAGCTCACGCCTCGGTGTTTGGCGGGGACGGCAAGAAGTTGCGGCAGCCGCTCGTCGGCGCGCTTTTGGTTTTCCGCGGTGACGCAGAGCATGACGTTGTCCCACCCGTCGCCCCAGTCTGAAGGGAGACAGTCCGCGATCCGCTCCGCGCGCTTCGTGAGAAGGTAGAACTTCAGGTCGCGCCGCTCGCGCATGACGCGCCAGGCGTCTTCGCGCCACGGATCGGCTTCCGCAAGAAAGAAGTCGCTCGTCATGCAGACGCGGATGAATTCGCCCGGGCGGTATTTGAGGCGCCCGCGGCGGTCCGGCGCAATCGGAATCACGTCGCCCGCCGTGCGGTAGATGCGGCGGCCGTCCTGACCTCGCAAGCGGTCCAAGGCGTACATGTAGCAGTGCTTGCAGCCTTCGCTGACCTTGACGCACCCGTGCCACGGGTTCCAGATGTCGTGCATGGGACGCGAGACCGTCAGACCGCAAGCTCCCAGTAGCCCACGGAGAGGGCGCGCCCGAACTTGTAGCCCACTTCGGTCAAAACGCCGGCTTCGCGAAAGCCGAATTTGCGGTGCAAGGATTCGCTTGCCTGATTTTCCGTCGTGATGATGGAGATGACGCGATGAGTGCGCTCGTCCTTTTGCGCGAGCGCCAAAATGGCGGTGAAAAGTTGCTTTCCCACACCCTGGCCGCGCTGATTTCGCGCCACGTAGATCGAAAGCTCCACGGTGGAGGCGTAGGCGTCTTTGGCGATGAAGGCGGAGAGGGAGGCGTAGCCCGTGATCGAACCGTCGTCGGCGACGCCGACGATCAAGGGGTGGTTTTCAATGTTGTGCGCATCGAACCACGTGCGGCGCTGCTCCAGCGTCTGAGGCTCGGTGTCAAAGGTGGCGACGCCGTGGAGGACTTCGTCGTTGTAGATCGCGAGGAGTTCCGGAAGGTCGGCGGGCTGGGCGGTGCGAATGAGCATGAGAGGGTTCCGAAAGAGAAATCAATGGGGAGTTTATGGAGCAAGAATCGTGCCGAACGGAAAGCGGATGCGGGACGGCCGCCGGCTGCTCGGTGACCGGTCCGCTCGACGCCCGCGAGCCGGTGCAGAATACGCGTTTTCTCGAACGGTGAAAAGGAAACCGACATGGCAGAAGGCAAAAAGGCGCTCGTGCTTTTTTCGGGCGGACAGGATTCGACGACGTGCCTCGGGTGGGCGCTCTCGCGCTTTGACGAGGTGCAGACGATCGGCTTTGACTACGGGCAGCGCCACAAGACGGAATTGGAATGCCGCCAGCGCATTCTGGGGCTGATCGGCGGCGTGAAGCCCGCGTGGCAGGCAAGGCTCGGGGCGGACCACCTGATCAACATCGAGTCCTTCGGCGACGTGGCGGCCTGCGCCTTGACGCGCCCCGGCGCGATCGGCGAGGGGAAGGGGGGACTTCCGAACACCTTCGTGCCGGGCCGCAACCTCGTTTTCTTCACGTACGCGGCGGCCTTGGCGTGGCGCGCCGGCATCACGGTGCTCGTGGGCGGCATGTGCGACACGGACTACTCGGGCTACCCCGATTGCCGTGACAACACGATGAAGAGCCTGCAGGTGACGCTGTCGCTTGGCATGGACGAGCCCTTTCGCATCGAGACGCCTCTGATGGACCTCACGAAAGAGGAAACCTGGGCGCTCGCGAATTCGCTGGGCGGCTGGGCGTTTGTGGATCTCGTGCGAAAGGAGACTCACACCTGCTACGAAGGGGACCGAACGCACTTTCATGAGTGGGGCTACGGCTGCGGCGAGTGTCCGGCGTGCAAGCTCAGAGCGCGGGGCTGGGCGCAGTTTGCGGCGGCGCATCCAGCGTAATGGGCGTCTTTTTCAATCCGTCAACGGACGGCTTTGAGCGAATTCTTCGCAGTCATTGGCGGGACAAGTCGGAGCTCATCTCCCAGGTGGCAGCAAGGCTGGAGACGCCTTCGCGCTTTCTCTGCCTCACGCGTCCGCGGCGCTTTGGAAAGTCCTCGGCGTGTCAGATGCTTTCGGCGTACTTTTCCCAAGGCGCCGATGCGCGGGCGCTTTTTCGCGACCGTGCCGTGGCTCAAGCGGGCGGCGCATGGGACGCAAGGCTCAATCAGTGCGACGTGCTGGCTTTGGACATGACGGGGCTCGCGTGCCGCCTGCAGGAGGCGGATCCGCTTGCCCGCTTTGAGCGCAGCGCGCTCCTTGAGCTGCAGCAGGCCTTCTCCGCCGCGCTGCCGGCAGTCACGCTCACGGACGGGCTCCATCGAGTGCACGAGGCGACGGGGCGAACGTTCCTTCTCCTTGTTGGACGAATGGGACATCGTCTTTTGCGAGATGCCGGCGGGGGCCCCCGTTCGGCGGCAGTACGAGGCGTGGCTGCGCTCGCTTTTGGAAGGGCCGGCGGCTCAGGCCTTGTCGGGCGCGTATATGACGGGCATTCTGCCAATGCGCCTGTCGGGCGTCGATCTTCCCTCGGTGAGGGAGAGTTCGGTCACGCGGCCGGCGGAATTCGAGGCGTTTCCGGGCTTCACGTCAGCTGAGACGGCGGCCGTATGCCGCGAAAGAGGACTTGACGCGGCGCTCATGAAGGCCGAGTGCGGCCGGCGCAGCGTCTCAGGGACCGAAGTTTGGTCACCCGTGGACGTCATGACGTCGTTCTTCCGCGGCAAGGTGCTGGCGCGCTGGGCGGCGACGGAAAGCGGCGTCATTGGGAAGGAATGGCTCGCGACAAGGCTGGGCCTTCAGGACATTGTGGCGGCGCTGGTGGCGGGCGAAACGATGCCTTTTTTTGAGGCGGAGCGGCTCGACGGCCTGACGTCGCCCGTCACGGTGGACGAAGTGCTCACGATCTGGGGGCATCTGGGCTGGCTTGAGCCTGCAGACGGCGGCCGGGCGGCGCGAATCCCCAACGAGGACGTGCGGCGGGCGTTTCGACGGCTGATGGCGGAAAACAGTCGTCCGATCGCCTGTTCGGCCTGAGAATTCGTCGGCTTCAGTCAGCGGCCGGCCGGTCGCAGTGCATCGGCTCGGGCTCCCCTTGATAGAGCGGAATGCGCCCGAGCGTCGTGAGGCATCCGTCCTCAAACTCGGGGCGCACCGCAAAGCGAAAGACGCCCGCCGCCCACGCGTCGTAGTCGGGCGCCTTGGGGTCGAGGTCGCCGGTGTGAACGTCGCCCAGCGCATGCACGAAGCGCGTGCCGCCCAGGCTCACGGCGACGTGCGAAATGCCTGTTTTCCCGAAAAAGAGCAGGTCGCCCTTTTTGAAGGTCGTCGTTCCGTCGGGCAGGCGCCCCGAAAGGCGTGCCATCTGGTCGGCGTCTCGGGGGCCGTCGAGACCCGCCATGCGCCAGGCGGTCTTTACGAGCCCGGAGCAGTCCATGCCCCAGACGGAGGCGCCCGCCCAGCGGTAGGTGCGCCCGAGCAAGGACATCGCATGGTCCGCCACGGCTTCGCGCAAGGCCTGCGGCGTTTTCATGAGGCGCTCGGCGCGGCGCTGGACGGCGGCCTGCGATTGGAGGCGCCACTGGGCCGCCCAGCCTGTGCGGCCGTCGGGGAGTTGAATTTCCACCTGGCCGTTTTGCGGAGCGGAGGCCGTGCGCGTCACGAGCGCGCTGTTGGGGAGTTCGAGGATGGGCGTCTTTCGCGTGCTCTCGGCGTAGACGGGCGCCGAGAACGTGGCGACCGCATAGTGCGCCTTCGCTTCGTGCGCGCGGAAGGCTTCGCTCGTCATCGGTGTCACTTGGAGGGCGTGCACCCAGCCGAGATATCCGTCAGGCGTCTGAACGTGCCACCAGCCTTTCTTTTCCAAGAGCTTCACGGGCGTCCCCATCACGGCTTCGGTGACGATTTCCGACGAGAAGGCGTTCGAGCGGTGAATCGCCGCCACCGGCACGCGAATGACGCCGGCGGACTGCCCCTCGATTGTGGCGTCAGGCAGAAGCGTCACGCGAATCCCGTCATGGCGGGCGAGGTCGTGGGCCGCGGCCTTGCTCGTCGTGCGCACGCAGAGCGCGTCGCCGCAGGGAATGCTCGCAAAGAACGTGGTCTTCTTGTCCGGCACGAAGCGCCGGGCGGCGTCGGCGAGCCGATGGCCGACGGTGTCGTCCGGCGTCGCGGCGTCTGCGCTCATGGCAGGCGCCGAGGCGAGGGTGAGGAGAAGGCCCGCAAGGGCGGTGAGCCGGAAGGAAGACATGGCGGCAGGGGGCGACCCAAGAAAAAGAAGGCGGGATCATAATGGACGGCTCGAGAACTGGTGCGGCGGCCGGCCGCGATTTTTCAAAAAGGAGACGGACATGCCTTTGGTGACGATCCGCGTGACGGGCGGCAATGAGGCTCCGACGCCCGAGCAGAAGAAGGCGCTTATTCGCGGCGCGACGGATCTCCTCGTGCGCGTTCTGGGAAAGAACCCGGCGACGACCACGGTGATCATTGACGAGGTGCCGCCCGAAAACTGGGGCATTGGCGGGCTCGACACGCCCGAGCGCCGGCGCCTAGCTGCCGCAAAGACCGTGGCGGCCTGATTTCGCCGACCGCCTTTCCCCAGAAGGTGTGGAGAAGGGGCGGCTCTCGGCAAGAAAGCCTTTGAGATGCCGCTGAAATTCGGCTGTGCTCAAACTTTAGGCAAGACTGCGGCTGCCTTGCGGCGAACGGTCGCCAAGCCTTGTCGGACAAGGCCTGGCGGGTGCGAACGCTTTTGAGCGAATTTCGGAAGGCTGATATACTTAACAAATTGTTTTTATTGCGTCAGGCGGCGTCGCAAGAATGAGTTTTGCGGTCCGTCGCGAAGATATCCAGGATGTCCGATACTAAAGAGCTCACGTTTGCCGATTTCGGCCTTGATTCCCGCATTCAGTCGGCGATTGCCGCCATGGGCTATGTAAAGCCCACGCCCATTCAGCAGAAGGCGATTCCCGCGGTGCTCGCGGGGCGCGACGTGATGGGGGCGGCGCAGACCGGCACGGGGAAAACGGCGGGCTACGGGCTGCCGGCGCTCGAGCGCGTGCTGCCCTTTGCGAACACGTCGGCGTCCCCGGCGCGCCATCCGGTGCAGGTGCTGATTCTGGCGCCCACGCGAGAGCTCGCGGATCAGGTGAACGTGAACCTGAAGGACTACGCGAAGAACACGCCCCTGCGCGTTGACGTCGTCTACGGCGGCGTGGACATCAAGCCGCAGGAATTGTCGCTGCGCCGCGGCGTGGAGATTCTGACGGCGACGCCGGGCCGTCTCTTGGACCATGTGGAAAGCCGCGCGGTGAACCTTTCGCAGGTGAAGGTCGTGATTCTGGACGAAGCCGACCGCATGCTGGACATGGGGTTCCTGCCGGACATCACCCGCATCCTCAATCTCCTCCCCAAGACGCGGCAGAACCTGATGTTCTCGGCGACCTTCTCGCCCGAGATCAAGAAGCTTGCGAAGAGCTACTTGAACGACCCGGTGCTCATTGAAGTCGCGCGCCAGAACGCCACGGCGGACACCGTGAAGCAGGTCTTTTATCACGTCTCGGACCGTGACAAGACGGACGCCCTGATTGAACTTTTGAAGACGGGGGACGACGGAGCCCCCCTGAAGCAGGTGCTCGTCTTTGTGAACGCGAAGATCACCTGCCGCCGCCTGGCGCGCACCTTGGAGCGCGCGGGCCTCAAGGCGGACGCCATTCACGGCGACAAGACGCAGGAAGAGCGCATCGCGGCGCTGGAAGCCTTCAAGAACGGCGCCTGCGAAGTGCTGGTTGCAACCGATGTGGCGGCCCGCGGCCTGGACATCGCGGAACTCCCCACTGTCATCAACTACGACGTCCCCTACGTCGCTGAAGACTACGTGCACCGCATCGGCCGCACGGGCCGCGCGGGCGCGAAGGGGCTCGCCGTCATGCTTGTGACGGATGCGGACGAACGCTCCGTCACGGCGATCGCAAAGCTCACCAAGCAGGAAATTGATCCCGAGGAATACCGCGTGCAGCGTCCGGCTCGGCGCTTTGACCGAGGGGATCGGGGTGAACGGCGGGATCGCGACGACCGCTTTGACCGCCGCGAGCGCCGTCCGCGTCGCGACGACTGGCGCGACCACGATCATGAAGGTCGCGTGAAGCCCGAGGGGCCCGCCTACAAGCCCGCGGTCTACGACCCGATCTTTGACCGGCCCTATGAGCCGAGCGAGCAGCCCGTGGAGGACGTTGCGCCCGCGCGCCCGTTCTCGCGGCCCGCAAAGAAGAAGGCGCCGGTGGCGGCCCTTCTCGGGGGCTTCGGGCGAAAGTGATTTTTCGCCCGGCATGAAGTTTTGTGAAAGCCTTTCTTCTTCGGCGACGGGGAGAAAGGCTTTGTTTTCACAGGAGACCGACATGACGCGTGATGCGGCGCAAGGCTCGCCGATTTGTCTCGGCAGCCAGAGCTTTGAGACGATCCGCCGCTGCGGCGGCTTTTACGTGGACAAGACGGCGTTTGTCGCCGACTGGTGGCGGCAGGACGCGGCGGTCACACTCCTTACGCGGCCGAGGCGCTTCGGCAAGACGCTCCTTCTCGATACGGTTCGCTGCTTCTTTTCTCCCGGCGTGACGGATCTGGCGGCGCTGTTTGAGGGACTTTCGGTCTGGCAGGCATCGGACATGAGGTCGCTCGCGGGCTCGATCCCGGTCATCCGCCTCAGCTGGTCGGGCTGCGGCGGCAGCACCTTTGAGTCGATTCGCGACAGCCTGTGGGTTGTGACTGACCATTTGTATGACGACTTTCGCGGGCTGCTGCAAAGCCCGAAGCTCTCGGCAGAAGACCATCGCTGGCAGGAAGACTTTGCCGGGCGCCATCGAACGGAAGCGCAGCTCGTCGATTCGATTCGCTGTCTCTGCCGGGCGGTCTGTCACGCGACGGGCGTGAAGCCGCTCTTGCTCATCGATGAGGTGGACACGCCGCTGGTTCAAACCGCGGCGGGGGCTTGTCGTGACGAAGCGGCGAAGCTTCTGGCAAGAATTCTGACGAGAACTCTGGCGGAGAATCCCTGGTTTGGCCGCGGCTTGATGGCGGGCATCGTGTCACACGCCCTGGCGCCGCTCTTGTCCGGCGTCCGCGAGCTCGTCGTTGACTCTGTCAGGATGCCCGTTTATTCGACCTGCTGCGGCTTCACGGCGGCGGAGGTGCAGGCGTCGCTCGGGGAGCGCGGCTGGGCGGATCGAGCCGAGAGCGTGCGGGCGGCGTACGAGGGATGGCGGCTGGGAGCGGATGTCCTTTATAGCCCATGGGAGATGACGAACTTTCTGCTGCACGGGGAGCTGCGCGCCTGGTGGGTGAACTCGGGCGGCCGAACGCGTGTGGACGAGCTGCTCATGAGCGGCGGCGCGGGCGGCATGGCGTCGCTGGCCGAACTGCTGCAGGGGCGGTCTGTGGCGGTGACGGAAGGCGAGGCGCCGTGGACGATGCTTTGGGAGAGCGGCTATTTGACGGCGGCAGCTGCTTCCGAAGAAGGGCGGCGCGAGCTCGTGATCCCGAGCGACGAGGTGAAGCAGCTTTTGGCGGAGATCGTGTCGTGCTGGGTTCCGGCGCCCGCCGGCAGCTGGGCTGAGGTCCTTCAGGCGCTGGCCGAAAACGAGGAAGGCTATGCGGAATGGGTCGTGAATCAGCTTTGGCAGGCGGCGGATCGATGGGCGGGCGATCCGGAAGGCTTCTCTCGCGCGCTGGCGCTCGCCCTCATGGGAAAGCTGCGGGGGCGCTTCGTCGTCACGATGCAGGAACGGGGGCCGGCGGCCTTTGACGTGTTGCTTCGTCCTTTGGATCCTGTCAAGGACGAGGCCTTCCGGCTGGCCTTGGCTGTGAAGCGCTCAGAGATGGTAGGGACGCTGGAAGACGCGGCGGCCGCGCTCTTGCAGGAGGTGTCAGGGCAGACAGCAGACGCTGGAGAAGCGCGGTTTCACAGGGCAGCGATGGTCTTCGGCGACGGGGCGGCTTGCGTGCGAACGGCGGGCTGACGCTTCGGCTCTTCAGTCCTCTGCATCCTCGGGGTGCGCTTCAAAGTAGCGCCGGCGGCTTTCTTCCACCGCAAGCGGCCGGTCGTCGGGGCCGAGACAGACGTAGACGAGCTCCGCCTGCGTCACGAGGTCCACGAGATTGCGGCCGCTTGTGAGGTGCTCGGCGTAAACCTCGGCCTTCACCGTGATGCTCGTGGTGCCCACGCGGATGATGTCGGTGTAGACCGAGACGACGTCTCCGAGGCGGATCGGGTGCTCGAACGTGAAGGACGAGACGGCGCGCGTCACCACCTTCTTCGTGAGCGCGTAGCGCATGGCGGTTTCGCCGCCTGCGAGGTCCACCTGGCTCATCACCCAGCCGCCGAAGATGTCGCCGTGCTGGTTGGTGTCGCGGGGCTGGGGCTCAAGGCGCAGGGCGGGGATGCGGCCTGCGGGAAGCGTGGTGCGTGCGGTCATGGAATGCGTCCGAAGAAATTTCAGAAAGGTCGAATCGTAGGAAAAAACGAGGCGGCGGGCAAGCGCCGCGCGGTCGGGCGGCCAGCAGACTGTCGGCGTCACTGGCTTCGCAAAAGGGGCTTCGGCTTGGGAGGAAGCGCCTGCCGAATGCTTGGAAAGCGTGGGATGAAGAGAAGCGCCGCAAAGGCGCTCCTTGCGGTTCGTCACGGCGGCGTTGAGTCAGTCTTTCCTCGCTTGGACGATCGCATTCAGTGAGGGGACGGCGGAGGCTGTTGTGGGCGTGACGCGGTCAAAATCAACCGCTGGACGATATAATCAATTACAATCACAATATATTCTGAAGGAGTCGCCATGAAAAATGAGGGCATTGGGCAAGCAACAAGCGAACGGCAAACGGCGGCTGAGGCGGACAGCATTGTCTGTGACAAGACGCGGTGGATGCGGCGCCTTTGGGAGGACGGCCGCGCGGTGACGGTCGTCTCGCGTCCGTCAGGCTTTGGAAAGACGCACTTTCTCACACGGCTGCGAGCATTCTTCGAGATGGACTATGCCCGACCGGTCGAGCCTGCCGCCGCGGCTCGCGAGCTTTTCGCCGGAACTGAAATCCGCCAAGATGCGTCGTTTTGTGACGCAAACCTCGGACGCTGGCCGGTGGTGTTTCTGAGCCTTGAAGCAGTGCAGGGCGAGTCGTTCGATGACTTGGTGCAGAGCTTTGCATCCGTCGTGGCGCAGCAAGCAAAGGCGCACGAATGGCTCCTCGCGTCGCCGCGTCTTCCGGACGACCTGAAGTCGGACTTTGCTGACCTCCTGCGCTTGCCGGAATTGCCGTGCGAACAGCGGAAGGCAGCCCTCCGAAACGCCCTCCGCGACTGGACGGACGCGCTCGCTGAAAGCTGCGGCCGTTCCGTCGTCGTGCTGGTGGACGACTATGACGCGCCGCTTGTTCAAGCGCGGCGGTGCGGCGCCTTGGCTGAAATGTCGTTTCTGATGCGAAGCTTCTTCGGACGGGCGCTGAAGGACGCTCGGAGTGTCCGAAAGGCAGTGCTCATGGGGCGCTTTGCGCCTGAGCCCTCGGACGAATGCCATCAGTTTGCCTTTCGAGGTCTTGCGGATCCGTGGTTTGCCGGCGCCTTTGGCTTCACGGCGGCGGAGCGAGACGAGCTCCTTGCCAAAGCCGGCCTCTTGGCGAGGAAAGACGAAGCGATCGCATCGTGCGGCGGCTGGCGCTTTGGCGGAGAAGAAGTCTCGCGCCCTGCAGATTGGTTGCGCTTTTGCCAAAACCAGGCGGCCAGGGAGCCGGCGCTCGATCCGGCGGTCGCCCGCGAGGTGTGCGACTTTCTTGAAGCAGCCGACGAAGCGCAGCTCGAAGACTTCAAGCGGCTTCTGGCGGGCGCGATGATCGAAGCCCCTGCCGCCGACGCGCTCGCGGTCTCGGACCTTGATGTTCGCAGCGACCGAGTGCAGTGGTCTCGCCTGTGGCTTGCGGGCGTGGTGACGGCGGTGGCGGAAGGCAGCGAGGGACGGCAGTGCTTCCGGTGCCCGAACGCCGCCGTTGCGAGCGACTTGCGCCGGGCGGCGCGGGACTGGCTGACGACCGGCAACACGAAGGCGCGCTCGGCGGGCGACGAATGGGCGGCCCAGGGTGCGCTCGACCACTTTCAGCCTAAGCGCGACGGTCTCGTCTCCGAGGGGATTTGAGCCGTCCCCTGACGAAAAAAAGCCCCGCCGGGCGAACCTGGCGGGGCAAAACCTAATTGCAAGTGATGATCGGTCTGGCGGGCTCTTAGTCCGTGTAAGCCGTCTTCGGAAGGATCTCCTCGACGATCGGCTCCTTGCGTTCATTAAAGAGCTTCTTGTTGCGGCGGAAGAGGTTGTCGCCCGTCGTGTCGATCGTCACGATGAGGGGCCCGAACTCCTTCACCTTCATGCACCAGGCGGACTCGGGCATGCCGAGCTCAGACCACTTCACGTCTTCCACGACTTCCACGGCTTCCGCACCGATCACGGCGCACCCCGCGGGGAAGAGGCAGTGCACGGCCTTGAACTTGCTGCAGCCTTCTTCGGTGTTGGGGCCCATGCCGCCCTTGCCGATGATGAGGCGCACGCCCGTCTTCTCAATGAATTCCTTTTCAAAGAGCTCCATGCGCATCGAGGTCGTGGGGCCGATCGCCACCACGCGCCAGCCGCTCGGGCTCGTCTCGTCCTTCGTCATGATGGGGCCGCCGTGGAAGATGGCGCCGTCCTTCAAAGAAACCGGGAATTCGCGCCCGAGCTTCACTACGCGGGTGTGCGCGCAGTCGCGGGCCGTCACGAGCTTGCCGGTGAGATAAACCACGTCACCGATCTTGAGATCAGCGAGGTCTTCCGCCTTGATCGGCGTCGTCAGGATCTTCTTGCTCACAGCGTCACCCCTTTGTGCGTAAAGATTTCATAGGAAAGGTCTGCTTTGAAATGAATGCCGGCGCGGCGGTGCGCCCAGCAGCCGACGTTGACGGCCGCGGCAAGGCAGGACGGATGGCGAGCGGCCTGCTCGACGTTGACGCCCATCACGGACTTCACGCCGCCCACGCCGTTGGGGCCGATGTTGATCTTGTCCAAGCCTTCCTGGATGAGGCGCTCGAATTCAGCGCCCTTCGGATTGGCGTTGTGGCTGCCGACGGGGCGCAGCAGCGCCTTCTTCGACAGAACGGCCGCGACTTCCGCGGAGCCCGCGATGCCGACGCCCACCAAAAGGGGCGGGCAGGCGTTGATGCCGCGATCGCAGACGAGGTCAAAGATGAAGCGCACGACGGCTTCGTAGCCTTCCACGGGCATGAAGACCTTGGAGTGGCCGGGCAGAGAGCAGCCGCCGCCCGCGAGGTAGGCGTAGATCGTGCATTCGTCGGAGTCAGGGATGATCTCCCAGTCGAGGTACGGAATGCGCACGCCCGTGTTGTTGCCGGAATTCTTTTCGTCAAAGATCTGCACGGCGTTGTGGCGCAGCGGGGCGCGGACGGTCGCAAGCTTTGCGGCTTCGGGGAGGCACTTCGGCAGGTCACCCAGGAGCGGGAAGTTCGCGCCGCACTGGATGAAGTACTGGATGACGCCCGTGTCCTGGCAGCTCGGCACGTTGCGGCGCGCGGCGGCTTCCTGATTGGCGAACATCGTGTCGTAGATGATGTTCGCGAGTTCCGAATTCTGCTGGCTGCGCAGTTCCTTCAGTTTGGCGACGACGTCATCGGGCAGGTGCTTGGCCATGTACGCCGTGAAGTCAGCCATGATGCCGGTGAAGCGATCGCAAAGAGCTTGATCTGACATGTGGTTCTTCTCTAAGTGGGTTAGGGTCTTTTGTCGGATGAGGGGCTCTAGTCCTTTGGGCTTAGCGTTTCTCGTCCGATGGAAGCATTCTATAAAGCTTTTGAACTATGTAAGCTATGATTTTCATAGTTTTTAAACTATGGATGACCGGCGCTGGCGAGGCTCTTCAAAAGGCAAAAGAAAACCGCCCGGGGACGGCAGTCCGGCGGGCGGCTTCGCGGGCTCTTTGCCGCAGCGCGGCAAAGAGCGGATGCGGGGACGGTTAGAGCACTGCGGCGATCGCCTTCGCGACGTAGGCGACGTTCTTGTGAGAGAGGCCGCAGATGCAGATGCGGCCGTTCTTCACGGCGTAGACGCCGTAGTCCGTCGCCAGCTTCTCGATCTGTTCAGGCGAAAGCCCCGTGAAGGAGAACATGCCGGCCTGGCGGGTGACGAAGGAGAAGTCGCGCTTGGCGCCAAGCTTCGCCATTTCTTCCGCAAGGAGCCCGCGCATTTCCTTGATGCGGTTGCGCATGCCCGCGAGTTCCACTTCCCAGTGCTTGAAGTTCGCTTCGCTGCCAAGCACGTGCGAGACGATGCGGGCGCCGTGGGCGGGCGGGTTGGAGTAGTTGCAGCGGATGACGGACTTCAACTGCGACAGGACGATCTGCGCTTCAGTGGCGTTCTTCGTGACGACCGTGAGGGCGCCGATGCGTTCGCCGTAGAGGTTGAAGGACTTCGAGTAGGAAGTGGAGACGAGGAAGTCGAGGTCGCTTGCGGCAAAGCGGCGGATCGCCCAGGCGTCTTCATCGAGCCCCTGGCCGAAGCCCTGATAGGCCATGTCAAGGAACGGAACGAGCCCCTTTTCCTGACAGATCTTGATCACTTCGTCCCACTCCTCGTGCGTGAGGTCGTAGCCCGTGGGGTTGTGGCAGCAGGCGTGGAGGATGATGAGGGTCTTCGCGGGCAGAGCCTTCAGGTCTTCCGTCATCTGCGTGAAGTCGATGCCTTCCTTGCCGTCGTAGTAGCCGTAGCCCTTCACGTCATAGCCCGCCATCTTCAAGAGGGCGTTGTGGTTGCCCCAGGTGGGCTTCGAAGTAGCGCCCACGCTCGCGCCGCAGATGTGGTGCATGAAGTCCATGCCGACTTTCAAGGCGCCCGTGCCGCCCAGCGTCTGGACGGTGGCGGCGCGGCCGGAGAGGACGATTTCGCTCTCGGCGCCGAAGACCATCTTCTGCACGAGGGCGCCGTAGCCCGCGAGGCCGCTGATCGGAATGTAGGTGTGGGGGATCTTCGCCGCGGTGATGGCTTCTTCAGCCTCCTGGACGACTTCAAGAATCGGGGTGACGCCTTCTTCGGTGAGATAGGCGCCGACGCCGAGGTTCACCTTTTCAGGACGGGGATCGGCGCGGAACTTTTCAGACACGCCGAGGATCGGATCAGCAGGGGCGGCGACGAGGCCGGAAAAAAGCGAAGAAGACATGGTTCAAAACGCCTTGTAGGTATTACTGAAGAAATGCGCCGGGCCTGATGCGTCAGGCCTTTGAGCCGCGAGGGGCGGCATCAACGCGCAGATTTTTCAGTGTACTCCGCAAGGGGCGCTCTGCCGTGGGGAGAAATGCCTATTTTTGCTCAGCGGCGCCGGGGATGTTGCCGTGGGGTGACCGAGGGCGCCGGGGCGGCGAATTTTTCTTTGACTTTCGAAGCTGGAGGTCGGGGGCGGCGCTTGGGAGGCGGCGGAGCGGTTCGGCATTCTTCGTAGGCAAAACGTCGGGGTGGCCGTCGTTTGGATGGTTGCGCTTTTGTTGAGTTTGAGCTGAGCTTAAAACAAGACGATGAAGTGCATTGTTTTTTAATGAAACATTGAGTTTATGGGGGAGGTGGTTTGTGTTAGCATGAAGCCTAAGTGGGCTGATCGCAAGAACACCCCAAGAACACCCCAAGAACACCCCAAGAACACCCCAAGAACACCCCAAGAACACCCCAAGAACACCCCAAGAACACCCCAAGAACACCCCAAGAACACCTCAAGAACACCCCAAGAACACCTCAAGAACACCTCAAGAACGCCCCGAGAACGCCCCGAGAACGCCCCAAGAACCGTAAAAAGTTAAATATCGATGGAGATGAAGATGGATAAGTTTTCAAATAAAGGCGCAATGTCGTCCGAATTTGATGAGTATTTGCAGGCGGCTGATCCGGATCGGCGACAAAAGGCGGCCATTTGGAAAACGGCAGTGGGCTTGCAGGCGGTGGACGGCCTTCAGACTTCGGACTACCTTCTAGAGCAGGCGCGGCAGCATGTCGAGGGAAAGGTATCTATTGATGAAGTGCGAAGCGCCTTGCGCACTTACTATGAACAGAAATCCGATCGTAAAGACACTGAGCGGATGACGGAAGAGGCGGATAAGGTGGCGGCCAACATCTCGCGCCTTTTGAGTCAGAAGGCGCAGGCCTTCTCGGTGGTGGGCTTTCTAGCGACGCACCGTGCGATTTTTGAGGGTGTTTTCCCTTTCGCTGGGGAGATTCGCACCTGCAATATCACAAAGCGAGAGTGGGTTTTGCGGGGTGACACAGTGCTTTACATGCACTATGAGGACATCTTCCGTGGTTTGGAATATGACTTGGATCGTGAGAGACGCTTTTCTTACAAGGGTTTGCACATCGACGCACTGGTGGCACATTTGGCGGAGTTTACGTCGGGTTTGTGGCAGATTCACGCCTTTCGGGAAGGGAACACTCGTACTGTTGCTGTATTTCTAATTCAGTATCTGCGATATCATGGATTCAAGGTTAATAATGATGTTTTTGCAGAAAATTCATGGTATTTTCGTAATGCGCTGGTGAGGTGTGTCTATAGCAACTTTGAAAAAAAAGTGCAACCAGAGCTGAAATTTCTGACGGCGTTTCTGCGCAATCTGTTGTTGGGAGAAAAGAACGAGCTCAAAAACCGATATTTGCTAATCAATCCGCCTGCTGAGTGGGAACAGTCGCAAGAAGTATCTTCCGAAGATTCTTTTGAGAAGCTGGAGGATGCATCGCTAGTGACATCGTTGGATCAGTTGGCTCAGGATCAGTCGTTGGTAGCGTTGGTTTTGGCTATGGGGGAAGAGGCGTGGTCATTGAAGGATTTGCTTGAAGCAATGGCGCTCAAGGATATGAAGAATTTTCGGGCGAAGCATCTTCGACCGGGATTGGAACGCGGTGTGATACGTCTTCTTTACCCAGAGGCGCCCCGGCATCGCAGTCAAAAATATTTGTTGACTGCGATGGGGGTGGCTTTGCTTCGCCGATTGAAGAAGAATTAAATGGATAAGTTTTGTTGTTTTCAATTGCTAGGATTTTGATTTTGTACTCTCTTTTGCAGTGAGTGGTTGCAAAGACAAGACGCTTGACTGATCGCCACGCCGCCCAGCGGCGGCGATCAGTCGGGCGGCGCAACAAAAGTGTTGGACTACACGAACCGGCAAACGTGGTCCACGGCGACGTCCGAAAAGCCGTAGGCCTCGGCCTTCGTGAGGCGGCCGCTGCAGATTTCCTGAATGTCTTTCAACATCTCGCGCCCCGCTTCCTGGTAGGTCTTCTCGCCGCGCATCACGGCGGAGAGGTCGATGTCCATGTTGTCCACCATCTTTTGGAAGGTGCGCTCGTTGGCGGTGACCTTGAGCACTGGGACGATGGCGTTGCCGGTGCAGGTGCCGCGGCCCGTGGTGAAGATGACGGCGTTGCAGCCGCCCGCGACCATCGAGGTCACGGACGAGATGTCGTAGCCCGCGGTGTCCATGACGACGGCGCCTTTTTTCGTGGGGGGCACTGCCTGCTCGAGCACTTCGACGATGGGGCGCGTGCCGCCTTTGCGAATGCAGCCGAGGCTCTTTTCATCGATCGTGGAGAGGCCGCCCGCCTTGTTGCCGGGGGTGGGCTGGCCCGCGCGGCAGTCCTGGCCGGCAAGCTTCAGGTGCTCTTCGTAGTCGCGGCAGACGCGGATGATGGCGTTGTGCAGCTCGGGCGTCGCGGCGCGCTTTGCGAGCACGTGCTCGGCGCCGATCCATTCGATGGATTCGGAAATCATCGTCGAGGCGCCGAGGTCCACGAGCGCGTCGGAGAGCTCGCCAACGGCCGGGTTGCAGGCGATGCCGGAGGTGGCGTCCGAGCCCCCGCATTCAATGCCCAGCAAGAGTTCTGAGATGTCGCACGGCACCTTGGGCTCCAAGGCGGCCTGCATCGCCATGTCGCGCGCGGCTCGCACCGCCTTTTCAATTGTGACGAGCGTGCCGCCTTCGTCCTGAATGCCGAAGGAGACGACGGGCTTGGTGGTGAGCTTCTGAATCTTTTCTTTCAAGGCCTTGTGCGGCACGGTTTCGCACCCGAGGCCGATGATGACGACGCCGTAAACGTTCGGGTTGCACGCAAAGCCCGTGAGAACCTTCTGCGACATCGCGGTGTTGGCGGCGACGTCGGAGCACCCAGTGTTGAAGACGATGTTGACGGCGCCCTTCACCTGGCTTGCGGCGATGCGGCAGCTTTCGCTTGCGCAGGCGCAGGTGGGAAGAATCAGAACGTGGTTGCGAAGGCCGGCGCGGCCTTCCTTGCGGGGATAGCCCAGAAACTGCATGTCGTTTTCTCCTCAGAGCGGAATCATTTCGCTTTCGTAGTCGCGGGGGACGCTTACGAGATTGTGGTGCGCGACCCAGCCGCCCTTTTTCACCGGGGCCGTCGTGACGCCGAGGCTTTCACCGTACTTCACGATGTCGGCGCCTTCGGGAAGGTCGCAGAGCGCGATCTTGTGGCAGTAGGGGATGGGCTCGAGCGCGGCGAGCGAGACGACTTCGTCGCCGCGGCGAAAGCGGACGGCTTCGCCTTGGGCGACGTCGGTGACGCAGGTGACGACGTTGTCCTTGGCGTCCATCAGCAGCGCATTGATGTTCATGAATGGGATCTCCTCTTTGTGGGCCGGAGGCGGCGGGGCGCCTCTTGCAATGGCGGGATCATGGCGCTATGCTGAAAATAAATCAAATTAATCTCTATAATGCTTTAATAAGCATTGGTTATTGGGAGAGGGCCATGACGGAACGGAACGTGCGGCAGGCGATGCGCTTTATCAGCGCCATTTGGGAAAAGAAGAGCTTCACGAAGGCGGCGGAGGCGCTCGGCGTGACGCAGCCGGCGCTCACGCAGGCGGTGAAGAAGACGGAGGAGGCGCTGGGCGTCCCGCTTTTTGCGCGCACGAAGAAGCCGCTTGAGCTCTCGGAGGCTGGGCGCCTGTACCTAGCGAAGGCCGAGGCGATCGCAAGGCTCGAAGAGGAGCTGCGGCGCGAGATCGCGGACTTGTCGGAACTGAAGTCAGGAACGCTCACGGTGGGCGGCACCCACTACCTGAACGCCTTCGTGCTGCCGCCCGTGGTGGCGGCCTTTCGGCGAAAGTGGCCGGGCGTGGAGGTGAAGCTCGTGGACGCAGGCGCCGACGAGCTCCTTCAGATGCTTCGCGACGGCCGCATCGATCTCACCTTCAGCTGCGAAGCGGCGATGGAGGCGGACTGCCGGCGGACGTTTGTGTTTGAAGACCGGTTGCTCCTCGCGGTGCCGCTCGCGCTGGGAATTCCTGAAGCGGTGCAGGGGGCGGCCCTGACCGCGGCGGACATTGCGGCAGGCCGCCATCGCACGCCGGAGGCGCCTGTCGTGTCGCTCTCGGCCTTTGCGGGGACGCCCTTTGTGCTTCTTACGGAAGGCAACAACCTCTACCGCCGGGCGATGGCGATGTTTGAAAAGGCGGGCGTCGTGCCTGACGTCGTCTTTCAGGCGGGACAGCTCGTGACGGCAGCGCGGCTTGCGCAGGCGGGGCTTGGCGCCGCCTTGGTAAGCGACCGGCTGGTGACGGGGACGGAAGCGTCGCTTGCGTACTTTCGGCTCGAGGACGAGCTCGCCGTGCGCGACTTTGACGCGGTGTCGCTCGCCAGCCGCTATGAGTCAAAGTCGCAGTCGGCGTTTGCTTCGCTTGCCGAGGAGCTTTGCTGAGGCGAGGTTCGCTCAGTCTTCGCGAGACGAGCGGACCTCGCGCTCTTGCCAGATCCGCCGGGCATCCCTGCGCCGCAGCTTCTGTCCGTAGAACCGGGCGAGCGGCGAGAGCGCCTTGTCGCCGTGAAAGAGCGCGGCGCGGTCGTTCTTGACGAGAATGGCGGCCGGGTGCTGGGGAAGCCCCAGCGCGTCCGACGCCTCCCACGCCGCACGCTCTTTCGTGGTGAAGCCCATGAACCAGCAGTGATTGTCCGTCATGCCCAGTTCAAGCAGCTCGTCAATCCCCGTTCGGCGGGCAAGCTCGACGGCGAGCGCCGTGTCAGCGCTTGCTCGGGCGCGCATCGCGGCGCAGAAGTCGCGTTCCAGATCCCAGAGCTCTTGTACGATGAATATTTCGCCCGCAAGGGCGCGCGGCAGCGGCAGACAGACGCTTTTGCGATAGTGCTCGTCCTTGGGATGATTCGAGGTCTTCCATCGTTTGGCAAAACCATGCGGCGAGTTCTGTCATGGCGTTCTCCCAAGTGCTCTGTGTCAAGCAAGTATCGCATCGCCTGCGTCAATGAGCGTCGCTTGCGAACAAATGAC
Source organism: uncultured Oscillospiraceae bacterium (assembly GCA_963587345.1). Classification (GTDB taxonomy): domain Bacteria; phylum Pseudomonadota; class Gammaproteobacteria; order Burkholderiales; family Burkholderiaceae_F; genus Duodenibacillus. Next base: position 21,619 of record CAVACW010000023.1, read on the forward strand.
GCCCTTCAGCAATATTGCAGAAGTTGCTCATTTATGCAACAATGACCATCAAGCAAATTGTCAGTTCTGTGTCAACATAGTGGCAATATGACGAATTTGCGTGCTTAATATTTGATGAATTATGGACATGAAGATTCTGTTTCTGGACATTGACGGCGTCATTCAGATTTTTACGCAATATCGATTTGATCACACGGTGGAAGAGGTGCATGCGCTTTGCCGCGAGCTCACGGCTCGGTTTGGCGGCGAATTCGACTATGACGCTTGGGCGGGGCACGAGGGGTCAAACCCCTTCTGGACCGTCGCGGCGGTGCAGTGGGACTGGAACGCGGACGCCGTGAAGGAGCTGAAGCGCGTCCTCGATGCGACGGGTGCAAAGATCGTCTTGTCGTCCTCGTGGCGCGACTTCGGCTTTGAAGCGATGAAGGCGCTCTTTCGCATCTGGGGACTGGATTCGTACTACTTCGACGACACTGTGAAGGAGTACTTCTGGGACTGGCGTCAGTTGAACGGCGACGGCGCCAAGAAAGCGGTGCTGAAGCGCTGCGAAGAGTGCCTGCCGGGCGACGATTTTCTGGACATGCGAGCCATGGAAATCCGTGAATGGCTGGACCGCCATCCCGAGGTGACGGCCTATGCGGCGGTGGATGACATGCATCTCACCCGCGGGCTGGAAGGCCACTTCGTCCACTCTCGCCGCGGGCTCAAGGCTGAGGTGGCGGACGCGCTCATCGCCGCGCTTGAAAAAGAGGACGGTCCGTATTCGCTCCCGGCTGAAATCCGCTCGATGCCGGAGCTTGAGGTGATTCGAAAAGCGCAGGCGGCCTATTTGGCGGCTAAGGCGGCGGGCGAGACGTACGGCAGATGAGGAGCGCTTTCGCGCGGGCTTGGCGGGCGCCGTCAGGGCGGTTTCACGCCCCAAGGCCAGTCAATGCGGCGACAGCAGTCTGACAATAAGACCAACACTTGAATTTTGGAGAAAGCAGTTATGAGAGTTCTTTTTCTTGACATCGACGGCGTGATTCAGCTCTTCACGGAAAATCGCTTTCGCCACACGAAGGAAGAGGTGCATGCGCTTTGCCGCGAGCTCACGGCTCGGTTTGGCGGCGAATTCGACTACGACGCCTGGGCAGGGCGCGAGGGGTCGAACCCCTTCTGGACCGTCGCGGCGGTGCAGTGGGACTGGAACGCGGACGCCGTGCGGGAGCTGAAGCGCGTCTTGGACGCGACGGGCGCCAGGATCGTGCTGTCGTCTTCGTGGCGCTTCTTCGGCTTTGAGGCGATGAAGGCGCTCTTTCGCATGTGGGGATTGGATTCGTATTACCTCGATGACACGATGCAGGAGTATTTTCGTTACCGAGAGGGATTGGACGGCGAAGGCGCCAAGTGGGAGGTGCGAGAGCGCTGCGCCCAATGCTTTGCGGGCGAAAGCTATTTTCAGGAGCGCTCGATGGAGATCCGCGAATGGCTGGACCGCCATCCCGAGGTGACCGCCTACGCGGCAGTGGACGACATGGATCTCACGCGCGGGCTGGAAGGCCATTTCGTTCTCTCGGAAGACGGCATTACGCCGGCTTTGGCTGACGAACTCATCGCAGTGCTCGAAAAAGACGACGGTCCGTATCCCTTCCCAGAGGAAATTCGGGCGATGCCGGAGCTCGAGGTGATGCGCAAAGCGCAGGCGGCCGCTCAGGCGGAATTGGCGGCGATGGCGGCGGGCAAGAAGGCTGATTGATCGGCGTCTTGTCAGTCAGCGGGCGTGGCGAGCCTCAGAAGGCTCACCAGCTCCTGTGCGCTTTTGACGCCAAGCTTTCGCGTCGCCGCCGCGCGGTGGGCTTCGGCGGTGCGAATCGAGATGCCGAGCTGTGCCGCAATCTGACGGTTGAGCTGGCCAGCGGCGATTTTCTCTACGATCAGACGCTCGCGCTCCGTGAGCTTGGCGAGCTTGCGTTGCGCTTCGAAGGGATCGTCCGTGAGGTCCGCAAAGCCTTCGAGCGACCGAGCGACGGCCCGCGCGACGGCGTCGATGAGGCGCGAATTCATGTCGGGCGCGCTCTTTTGCAGAAAGTCCACGGCGCCTCGGCGCACGGCGGCGACCGCCAGGTCAATGTCGCCGTGCCCCGTGAGAAAGATGATCGGGAGGTTGTAGCCGCGCTCGGTCATCACCTTTTGCAGTTCCAGCCCGGTCATTTCCGGCATGTGAAAGTCGAGCACGAGGCAGCCCGGCGTGGATGGCGCATCGGCGGTGAGGAAGGCTTCGGCGCTTGCGTAGGCCGCGACGCGCCAGCCTTCGCTTTCGAGCAGAAACTGAAGGCCTTCGAGGACGTCAGCGTCGTTGTCCACGAGGCGAATGAGGGGAAGGGGCGTGGTCATGAGGTGGCTGAAGGAAAAGTAACAGAAACCGAAAGGCCGCCCGAAGTCGGCCGGTCAAAGGCAAGGCGCCCGCCCAGGTCGTCCGTGAGGGACCGCACGATGGAAAGCCCGAGTCCCAGGCCGCGCTTCTTGCTTGTCACAAGTGAATCCGCGAGGATCGTCTCCCAGCGCGCGTCGGTGAGCACTCGGCCGGGGTTTTCAATCCGAAGGCCCGGGCCGTCGGCGGCGGCCGTGACCGTGCACGTGACGGGCGCGTCGCGGGCGTCGTCGCCAGCGACGGCTTCGACGGCGTTTTTCAGAAGATTCATGACGATGAGGTCAATTTCGAGCGGATTGGCGACCACGGTCTGCGCGGTGTCGGCGGCGCGAAAGCGGATTTCAACGCCGGTTGATCGGAGGCTCTTTCGCGCTTCGGCGACCGCCGCGGCAACGGCGGCGTTGAGTTCGATGGGGCCGCGCTTTCGATCCCCCTTGGCGTAGGCGCGCACCTGATCGACGATGGCGGAGGCGCGGTCCGTCTGCTGCGTGATGCGCGTGAGGGAGGCCGTGGCGGCGGCCTCGGTGGCGGTGCCGTTTTCAAAGCGCCGCAAGAGGCCGAAGGCTTGCATTGAGATGGCGGCAAGAGGCTGCCGCAGCTCATGGGCGATGATCGAAGACATCTGGCCCACGATGCCTACTTTTTGCAGCGACAGAAACCGCGACTGCGCCGCTTCGGTTTCGCGCATGAGTTCGCTCTCTCGGGCGAGCGACGCCTCAAGCTCTCGAGTGCGCCGCCGCACGAGGGCGCTCACGGTAACGGAATGGAGAATGAGCGCCACGAGAAGCGTGAGTCCGATCGCGAGGAAAGGCCAGTTCTCCGCCGCAAAGCGCCGGAAGCTGAAGGTCTGCAGGTATTCGTAGGGGCCGATCTTGAGGTTCTTGAAGAGGTCGTCAATCGCGCGGAAGTCCGTGGCGATGCTCCAGTGCACGCCGTCGGCGATCGGGGGCATTGAAAAGAGGGCGGCGCCGATGCGGCGGCTTAAGTCGGGCGAGAGCGACGGCAGCGTTGAAATCACCCAGTTGGGGTAGAGCGCCGTGGAGTGAGCGCAACGAATGAGCCCGTCCTTTCGTTCGCCCAGAATGCGAAAGCGAGAGAGCGTGAGGTTCATGTCTTCCATGAAGCACGCGCGCACGACGCCCGCGTCCGATCGCCCGTCTTCAACGCGGCGCACGACTTCAGCCATGTCATGGTTCGTGAAGTCAATGCGGGAAAAGAAGCTCTGATAGTCGATGCCCCGCGTATGGAGTTCGCCCAGCGCCGTCTGCCAGCCCGAAAAGCCTCGGGCGTGGTTGGCAGCGATGCGGCGGCCCTTCAAGTCTTCGATCGTCTTCACGGGGGAGTCCGCGCGCACGAAAATGACCGAGCCGTCGGCGTAGTTGGGGTTGGGTGCCCGGGCGCTTGCGGCGCTCGCGAGGTCCCGGACGCCCGCGCCTTCAATCGCGAGACGCCGGAACCCGCCGGCGCTCGTGAGAATCATGTCGAAGTCCCCCGCCTTCACGCGACGCGAGAGCTCTTCAATGGGAAGCTGCGTAACGATGATGTTCTCTTCGCCCAGGAGGTCTTCCAGGAGCGTCTGCGTCGCCGGAATGATGGGAAGGTTCACAGAATGCGCCGCAAAGGTGCTCACGCCAAAGCGCACGGGCGCCGCAGCGGGGGCGGCGCAAAGCATGGCGGAGGCGATGGCAAGGAGCAGGGGCGCCGGTTTCATGATTCTCCCCGAAGCGATGAACTTCGACCATTGTAGCCGCCGGGCAGGAAAAAGCCCGCCGCAGAACGAGGCTGGGGCGGGCTTTTCGAGGGGCGCGGGACTTACTCGTCGCCCGCAAGGCGCCGGTAGAGCGCCTCCTTTTCGTTCACGCGCTCCATCACCTTGGCGGTGCGCGCTTCGCGCGTCGTCTTCGCGGCCTTGCCGGAATTGAGCTGCTGGTACACGGCTTCCTTGTCGGCGACGTGGTCCATGACGGCCTTTTCCACGGCGTGCCTGGCTTCGGCGGCGTGGTCCGTGACGCTGCCCGCCTCCTTGTAGAACGCGGTCTTGGCTTCGACGCGCTGCATGGCGTCGTTCTTCGTGAGATCCTTGGTCATATGTTTTTCGGCCCTGCGCGGGCCGCCCTGGCAGAAAGTTTTTAATTGACCGGATGACGTCCGATCGAGGGACGGCGTCACGCCGGGGGAGCGACTCCCTTTTTATCGAGCGCCATCGTAGTCCCGCCGAAGCGCCCCGGCGGCGGCGCTTGGGGTAAAGCCTGCGCCAAGTCATGCCCGAAGACAAGAAAGCGAGCCGTGCTGAGGAAAATGCCGCAGGTCTTGCGACCTGGATCAAACGACCTGCGACATTCGGCCTGCGTCGGGTTTTGCCTTACGCCGAAGGAAGTACTTCTTTTCCCGGCGTTTTTTGCCAAGCCGAGGTCGTTATTCGTATTTGGTAATAACGGTTTCTCCTGATTGAAAAGGGTTTTGGCGGCGAGAATAATCGCGCTACCGCCCTCCGTCGGAGGGAGTACCCAACGCCATCGGCGCGCCGGCCGCTGCGAGCAGCTGCGCGCCACTTTGAGAGAAGACAACATCATGACGAATCTCAATCGCCGCGACTTTCTCGCGGGCGCCGCAGCCGCTGCGGCGCTTCCCGCCGCGGGGCTTGCCGAAGCCCGCGACACCAAGGCCCCTCGTCCCGAGGTGAAGACCGAGTATCCTGCCGCCGAAAAGAGCGCGGCGCTTTACGAGCGCTTTCCCGACGTGGAGCCCGACGTCGGCAATACCGGCACCTTCGACTTCGGCGTCTCTGACTTGAACGAAGGCGAGACCATCACCGCCACCCGCTGGGGCATCGTGCGCCCAGTTGTAAAGGGCGGCCGCGTGGTCGAATTGAAGCCCTTTGAGTACGACTATGCGCCGAGCCCCAACATTCAGGGGCTCGCCGAAATTCCGTACTGCGAAGCCCGCATCCGCTACCCGATGGTGCGCGAAAGCTACTTGAAGGGCGGCGCGAAGAGCCGCGAAAAGCGCGGCGACGAGACGGAGAAGTTCGTGCGCGTCTCCTGGGACAAGGCCTTGGAGCTCGTCGCCAAAGAAATCACCCGCATGTACGACAACTACGGGCCTTCCGCGATCTACGCCTCGAACTACGGCTGGAAGTCCACGGGGAGCGTGAACGACCCGACGGCGCTGCAGTACCGCTTGTTGAACCTCATGGGGGGCTTCACCGGGAAGCGCAATTCGTACTCGTCTGCGGCTGTGAACACCATCCTTCCTTACGTCGTGGGCGCGGGCGACCCCCGCAGCACCGCGTGGGACGTGGTGCTCGAGCATAGCGAGCGCGTGGTCTTCTGGGGCTGCAACCCCGTGGTGACCAACGACATCGACTGGTACACGACGCTGCACAACTACGCAGGCTACCTGCGCGCTTTAAAGAAGAAGGGCACGAAGACCTACGCCATCAACCCCGTCTTCAACGACACCGCCGAGTACATGGGCAGCGAATGGCTCGCCGTCAATCCCGGCACCGATACTGCGGTCATGGCGGCCATGATCTATGAGCTTGAGACGACGGGCGAGGCGGACCACGCGTTCCTTGAGAAGTACACCTCGGGCTGGAAGGAATTCCGCGCCTATTTGACGGGCGAAGAAGACGGCGTCAAGAAGACGCCCGAGTGGGCGGCGAAGATTTCGGGGCTTTCGGCGGAGACGATCCGCGCGCTCGCGCACGACCTGAAGGCCCATCGCACGATGCTCATGATCGGCTGGGGCATCCAGCGCATCGACTATGGCGAGCAGTTCCACTGGATGCTTGTGACGCTGGCGGCGGCGCTGGGTCAGATCGGGCTTCCCGGGGGCGGCTTTGGCACGAATTATCACTACTCCTCAGGCGGCGCCCCCTTGGCAAACGGCCCCTTCGTGGGCGGCATCCCGAGCAAGGTCGAGCCTGCGCGTCCGGTGAAAAAGCCCTGGACGGGGAGCAAGGTGCTCCATGTGGCGGCCATCACGGACGCGCTGGAGCATCCGGGCGCCGTGCGCGACTTTGACGGCAAGAAGGAGACCTACCCGCACTTTCGCATGATCATGTGGGCGGGCGGCAATCCCTTTGCGCACCACCCTGACACGTTCCGTCTTGAGCGCGCCTGGAAGAAGGTGGACACCGTCGTCGTGACGGACGTCGTGTGGACCGCGACCGCGCGCCACGCGGACATCGTGCTGCCGGCGGCGACGTTCCTGGAGCACAACGACATTTCAGTGATCGGCACCAATTCCTGCGACGGCGTCGTCGCCATGCATCAGGCGATCAAGCCGCAGTATGAAAGCCGCAGCGACTACTGGATCTACAGCCACTTGGCGGAAAAGCTCGGGCTCTGGGACAAGTTCACGGAGGGGCGCACCGAGATGCAGTGGATCGAGAAGATCTACAACGACGCGCGCGGCCTGGGGGACGCCTACGACATCGAGATGCCCGACTTCAAGACCTTCTGGGAGAAGGGGTTCTATCTTTACGACGTGCCGGAAGCGTCGCGCCAGTACGTGTCCTTCAAGGCGTTCCGCGAGGATCCGCAGGCCAACAAGTTGAATACCGAGACGGGCCTCATCCAGCTCTACAGCCCCAAGATCGCGGGCTACGGCTATGACGACTGCCACGGGCACGCGGCGTACTTCCAGCCCGCCGAAGGCACGGCGACGGCAACGAAGGAGTACCCCTTGGCGCTCATGGCGCCGAAAGGCCGCTACCGCATGCACAGCCAGTTGGACTGCGTCAACAATCGCCAGCGCGGCAAGATCGAGGATCGCGAGCCCGTGTGGCTTAACCCGAAGGACGCCGCAAGCCGCAAGATCGAAAGCGGCGACGTCGTTCTCGTGAAGAGCCGCCGCGGCGCGATGCTCGCGGGCGCCATCGTTACGGAGCGCGTGAAGCCCGGCGTCATCGTCGTGCAGCACGGCGCGTGGTTCAACCCGATGAAGACCCCGAAGGGCCGCATCGACGTCGAAGGCAATTCCAACGCGCTCACGATTGACAAGCCGACTTCAAAGCTCGCGCGCGGCAACATCTCTTCCACGGGGAACGTTCAGGTCACGAAGTGGACTGGCGAACTGCCCCCGGTGACCGTCTTTGAGCAGCCGCGGCGCAAGCTAGCGTAAGGCTCGAAGCTGCACCGGCGCTTCCGGGCGGAGGCGCCGGCAGATGTCTCTTTTCGGGAGGCTTCGGCAATGTCCGGGGCTTCCCGTTTTTTTACGTACAACAACGTCCTCAAAAATAGCGAAATCCGCTTGAGTTGAGTCGCACCTCGCGGAACACTCCAACGACAACCGTCAATTGAACATTGAATTTTGGTAAGTTTTTGCCGTCAGTTCCACCTGCGTTGGGCGTGCGATAATGCCTCGGTGAGGATGAAAACCATGACCACCTGCGACCGTCACGCCTTGCCACTCGGCACATCAAGTTTTTCCGTACTTCGGTCTTCCGGCCAAATTTACGTCGACAAAACCGCTCTAATCTATGAGCTGGCCTCCTTGCGTCAGAAATTCTTCCTCACCCGGCCTCGCCGTTTCGGGAAGTCTCTGCTCGTGAGCACCTTTGCTTCGCTCTTTCAAGATGGTCTAA
>CAVACW010000024.1:0-28347 GCA_963587345.1 uncultured Oscillospiraceae bacterium
GCCATAGCGACCACCGTCCTCACGCCCTTCTTCTGCACCGAGCTCGTTACTTCGTTGGCAACCATCAGCGCTCCGCGCGCCTTGTTGAAGACGATCTTGAATGTATTATTCATGGTGCAACCCCCTTGGAAAATCAAATAGGCACAAACGATAAATAACTGAAAGTCACCATGCTTTCAGCTTATATATCAATATGTAATCAAACATACCCCCCCCCGCCGACGATTGTCAATAGGGAGAGTGCGCTGATTTTCAATGCACGCAGAAGGAATGGGGAGTGCGAGGAGAAAACGTCGAATCGCGCCGCCCCGAATGCGCTCGACACAAGACGTCGGAAGGGAAATCGGCGCCCGAGGTCAGCGTGCGATACGCCGCACAACCTCCGATGATGGGGGAGTCAGCCGAAAAAGCCAGCTCGAGAAGAGAAAAAAGGCGGCCGCTGAAAGGCCAGGTCGCCCAAGTCAGAAGCTCAGGCTCCCAAACGCGGAAGCCAGCCAAGGAAGGGACCTACACCCCGCCCGCGTACCCATTCTGCCGCCACGCCTCAAAGACCGTGACCGCGGCGGCGTTGGAAAGATTCAAGGAGCGGTTGTCGGGGAGCATCGGAAGCCGAATGCGCTGCGACGCGGGAAAGGAATTCCGGAGGTCGTCGGGGAGCCCGTGCCCTTCGCTGCCGAACACAAACCAGTCGCCCGGCAGAAAATGCATCTGCGAAAAAATGGACGATCCCTTCGTCGTCATGGCAAACATCCGAGCGGCGTCGGGCTTGGCGCGCGCCACGAAGTCCTCCCAGTTCTCATAGACCGTCATCGTCATCATCTCGTGGTAGTCGAGCCCCGCGCGGATGAGGTGCTTGTCGTCCACTTCAAACCCGAGGGGCTTCACGAGATGCAGATCGCACCCCGTGTTGGCGCACATGCGGATGATGTTGCCGGTGTTGGGCGGAATTTCAGGGTGCACAAGTACGACGTGGAACATGGTCAGTCGGAATCAATGATGTCGTCGCGTTCAGCGGAAAGGGCCGAGCGCATGGTAAGGAGGGCCTTCTTTTCAATCTGGCGCACGCGCTCGGCGGAGACGCCGAGTTCTTTGGCGAGCTCTTGGAGCGTCGCGGGCGCCGCGTTGTCTTCGGCGTCCGTCTTGAGCCAGCGCGCCTCGATGACGCGGCGAGAGCGTTCGTCCAAAGACGCCAGCGCTTTTTGGAGCCCCTCGCGGGAGAGCTTCTCGCGGGTGCTGCTTTCAATCTGATGCACCGGGCCGTCTTCGTCGCGGGAGAGCCAGTCGATGGGGGAGAAAGAAGGGTTGTCCTCGTCCTCGGTGACCGGGCCGTCAATCGAGGTGTCGCCCCCCGTCATGCGCTCTTCCATGTCAAGCACTTCCTGGGGCTTTACTTCGAGGGTGTCGGCGATCTTCTCGGCTTCACTGTAGGTGAGGGCCTTGTCGCTTTCCTTCATCTGACGAAGGTTGAAGAAGAGCTTGCGCTGATTTTTGGTGGTGGCAAGCTTCACAAGCCGCCAGTTTTTGACCACGTAGTCCTGAATCTCGGCGCGGATCCAATGGACGGCAAACGTCATGAGGCGCACGCCGCGGTCCGGATCAAAGTGCTTGATGGCCTTCATGAGGCCGATGTTGCCTTCCTGAATGAGGTCGGCGTGAGGAAGCCCATACCCCAAGTACCCGCGCGCCACCGAAATCACGAGGCGCAGATGGCTGATGACAAGCGCCTGCGCCGCGTTCAAGTCCCCTTTGTCGCGCAGGGCTTCGGCGTAGTGCTTTTCTTCGTCGGCGGTCAGAAGGGGGGCGGCGTTCGCGGCTCGGATGAAGGCGTCAAGGTCGCCGAGCGGCGTCGCGATGACCGCCGGCAGCTGCGTCTTCTTTTCGTAGGGCACCACCGAATGCTTCGTTTTCGGCGGCACGACCAGAGCGCCCGAGCGCTTTTGGGGCGCGGGCGGGTCGATGACATCGATTTCAGGAGCGATGTCCGCAGAATCCAAAACGTCGGTTTTCACGGGAAAATTCACGCGCGAGCAAAAATTTAAGGAAGACGCATCCTACACCGCTCGAAAGGGAGCCGAGCGGTGCTTTGGTTAACGATTGTAGCGGTCCCGCCAAGACGGGCGTCAGAAGGTCTGCGCCGCTTGCACGCGACGGATTTCGGCGTGCGCGGTGGCGCGGCCGATGGCGTAGCCCATCAGGGCGCACGCCAAGAAATAGAAGCAGAGATAGTCCGTGCGCGGCATCGTCAGGGTGACGGACACGTTGTAGATCGCCGCAAACTTCGCGGCGGGCTCGGCAAGAAGTCCCACCCCCACCCAGCCCACCGCGGCGGACAAAAGTGACGCCAGCAGCATCGTGATCGCGCCGCGCCAGCCGTAGGGGCTCGCGATGAAGCCAGTGTCCGCGCCAAAGGTGTTCAAGGCCCGGATTTCTTCGTTCTGCGCTCGGGTTGTCATCTGAATGGAGTTCGTGATGACGAGCACGAGGAGGAGAATGATCACCACGGCGAGAATCGCCGCAATCGACAGAATCGCCGAGCGGAAGGCGGCGAGGTTCTCCGCCCACTGCGCGTCAAAGGCGGTGGAGGTGACGCCGGGGATCGCCTTGATTTCGGCGGCAAGCTGCGCCGTGGCGTCCGCGGACATGTTGGCGCCCAAGGTCGCGATGATGATGTCAGGCAGCGTGTTGTTCGCGTCCGAGCGGTCTTTCAGCCCCAGCGACTGGTTCACGAGATCCATCGCCTTTTCTCGTGTGAGGATGCGGGTCTCGGCAACGCCCGCCAAGTCCGCGATACTTTCTTCGAGCTTTTTTACGGTGGGCATGCTCGCCGACCGCTCCGTAAAGACCGTGATTTCGGTCTTGGGCATCTCAATTGAGATGTCGCTCAGGGAAAACCAGACGCATCCCAGGAAAAAGGGGAGTGCCAACGCGAGGCCCGCCAGCGCCACGCCCATCGAAAAGTCGCCGCGGCGGGTGAGAAGGCCTCGGAGGGTCTGGCTCGCGTTCCAGCGAATCGAAGTCATCAGTCGCATAAAAACACTCCGCTGGGGGTGAGTCGCAGGGAGTTCACAAAGATGTTCTGCGGCAGGACGGACAAGTGCGAAGCGACGATCACGGGGACGCCCCCCAGCGAAAATTCGCCCAGCAGGTTCATGAGCAGCTGCGCGTTGTCAATGTCCAAGTGCGCCGCGGGCTCGTCGGCGAGAATCAACTTGGGGCCGTTCACGACGGCGCGCGCAAGGCACGCAATCTGGCGCTGGCCGTAGGAGAGCTCAAGGGGCCGCGCGTCCGCGAGTTCGCGAATGCGGCAGCGATCGAGGGCCTCTTCGGCGCGCTGCCGGGCTTCCCGGTAGGACTCGTCGGCGGCCAAGGCAGGGAGCATCACGTTGTCAAAGACCGTGCGGTCGTTAAGAAGCAACCCCTCCTGGCTCATGATCCCCATGGAGCGCCTCAGCTGCCGGCGGTTCGTGTCGGAAAAGTCGTTGATGACGTCGCCTGCGACGCGCACTTCACCCGCCGACGGCGTGATGATGCCCGCGATGAGCTTTAAAACAAGCGACTTGCCGCACCCCGTCTGGCCGTGCAGGTACACGAACGTTCCGCGGGGGATGGCAAACGAGATGTTGGAAAGCCGCGTCGCGCCGTCGATTTCGACGGCGACGTTCACGAACTCAACGATCGGTGCGGTGAGCGGAGTCACGGGTGGTCCTGTGGGTCAGTTGTCCGCCTTGAAGTCGCGCGCTTCAAGACTGAAGTGATAGCCGGCGCGCTCCCAGACGCCTTCTTCTTCGGTAAGAAGGTACTCGGTCAAGGGGTGGCGGCCGAGCCACGCCTTGTCGGCGACAAGGCAAATGGTGCGGTTGGCCATCGAGAGCTTCCACTGCGGCAGGCGCACTGTGCGGCGCGCGTGCGCGAAGATGACAGCCAGGCGAATCGCGGCGATCATTTTAGTGAGCATCGGGTCCGTGAACGCCGCCTCCACCTTCTTGAGGTTGCCGCGCTGCCCCAGCACAATCGTCGCCATGGCGTTCTGGTCCATGCGCGAAAAGCCCGCGAGGTCGAGGTTTCTCAAGATGTATTCGCTGTGGCGGTGGTAGCCGCTCGGGCTGATCATCTTTCCCGTCTCGTGGAGCATGGCGGCCCATTGCAGGATCTTGCGGCGGTCGGGATCGGGATTGCCGTCGCAAAGCTCGGTGAAGAACTTGTCCGCCAAGCTCGCCACGCGTCCCGCCTGCTGGGTGTCGACGTTCGTGCGCTTCAAGATTGCCGTCACCGTCTGGTCTCGGGTGTCCTGCCGGTTCTTGCGCCCCAGAATGTCGTAGAGGAGCCCCACGCGCAGGGCGCCCGCGGCGGGGCGCATCTCCTTGATGCCAAACGTCTCAAAGACGGCAGTGAGGACGGCCACGCCCCCCGCGATCACTTCGCGGCGGTCGTCCTTCAAGCCGTTTAATTTGATGCGGCGGATGTCCCCGAATTCGATCAATTCGTTCTTGAGGTACTTCAGGAGCGCAGGCGTCACGACGCAGTTCGTGAGCCCCAGCGCCTGCCCGATGTCTGCCACAGCGCCGATCGTGCCGGCGCTGCCGTAGGCGGCGTCCCAGTTTCGCGCGCTGAATTCCTGCGCGGCCTCTTCAAATTCGGCCTGGGCAGCGAGCTGCGCCTCGCGGAACGCTTTGGCGGTGATTTTCCCGTCCTTGAAAAAGGCGACCGAGGTGTTCACGCACCCCACGTGGAAGGATTCGCAGGCTTTGGCCTGAAAGCCGCAGCCGATGATGAGTTCTGTGGAAGCCCCGCCGATGTCCACGACGAGGCGCTTTTCCGGTGACGGCGGCAGCGTGTGGGTGCACCCCGAAAACACGAGGCGCGCCTCTTCGCGGCCCGCGATGATTTCAATGGGGTGACCCAGCGCGGCTTCGGCGCGGGGGAGAAACTCGGCGGAATTCTTCGCGACGCGCAGGGCCTGCGTTCCGACGGCGCGGATGTACTTGGGGTCTACGCTCTCAAGCTTCTCTTTAAAGCGCGCCAAGGCCGCCAGAGCGCGCTCTTCGGTTTCCGGGGTGAGGTTCCCGTCCTCATCAAAGCCGGCCGCAAGCCGCACGGTCTCCTTCCAGTAGCTTTCGGTGAGAATCTGGCCCGAGACGAGCCGCCCCACTTCGACGCGGAAGCTGTTGCTGCCGAGATCAACGGCGCCGAGAAGCAGAGGTTTTTTTTCAGCCATGACCGAGGTTCCTTGGGATTCCCTTTGAAAGCGGGCCGTCCTTTTCGGTTCGGACGGCCAATCGTTTTATTTTGCCTAGGAATTGTGACGCTTTGGCGACAAGGGGACGTCTTCCTATTCGTCGATCCCCACGAGGGCGTTCGCAAACGACCGGGCGTTGAAGGGCTGCAGGTCGTCGATCTTTTCGCCCACGCCCACAAAATAAATGGGGAGCGGCCGGTCGCCGCGACTTGCGGTGATCGCCACCAGGACGCCCCCTTTGGCGGTGCCGTCCAGCTTCGTCACGATGAGGCCCGTCAACTGCGCAAACGCGTCAAAGGACTTCACCTGTGCGAGCGCGTTCTGTCCGTTCGTGCCGTCCACGACGAGGATCACTTCGTGCGGAGCGCCCGCCAAGGCCTTCGTTTGAGAGCGGCGGATGCGGCCCAATTCTTCCATGAGGTTCGTCTGCGTAGGCAAGCGCCCGGCGGTGTCGGCGATCACGACGTCAAGCTTTCGCGCGACCCCTGCTGAAACCGCGTCAAAGACGACTGCCGCAGGGTCGCCCCCCGTCTGGCTCACGACGTCGATGCGGTTGCGCTCGCCCCAGACGGCCAGCTGCTCGCGCGCAGCCGCGCGGAAGGTGTCGGCGGCGGCGAGCAGCACGGTCTTGTTGCTCGCGGCGAGCCACTTCGCAATCTTGCCGATGGTGGTGGTTTTCCCAGCGCCGTTCACGCCCGCCATCATCATCACAAAGGGCTGGTGCGTCGTGACGTCCAGGGGTTTTTGCGCCGGGAGCAGAATGCGCTCGATTTCGTCACGAAGCGCACGGCGCACTTCTTCCGGGGTCTTCAGCCCCGAAAGCTTCACGGTGTCCTTCAGACGCTGTAGGATGAGGCGCGTCGGCTCATAGCCGATGTCGGCGGCGATGAGCGAGGCTTCGAGCTCTTCAAAAAAGTCTTCGTCAATGACGGCGCCGGAAAACAGACCGGCAAGATTCACGCGGGTGCGGTGCAGCCCCTCTTTCAAGCGAGAAAAGAAACCCATGGCGGATGAAAATCAGCGGAAAAAAAGCGGCAGCGGAACGTGCCCCGGCCGGGCGGCCTCAAGTGGCGCGCGGCGGGCGTCGGAAACTGCCCGAAAAAAATCGAATCAGCCGTCTAGTTTAGCAACCACGGGGAAGGGCGGGGGCGCCGTGCGCATCGTGGGCGGGCGCTTCAAGCGCACGCCGCTTGCGGTGGACGATCGCGAGGGCCTGCGGCCCACGCCCGACCGAGTGCGGGAGACGGTGTTTGACTGGCTGATGCATTTCTTTGGAGGAACGCTCGAAGGCCTCACGGTGCTCGACATGTTCGCGGGGAGCGGCGCCATGGGATTGGAAGCCGTGAGCCGCGGCGCCGCGCACGCCGACATCGTGGAGATGGACCGACGCAGCGCCCGGCGCATTCAGGACGCGGTAGAAAAATTAAAGGCCGAGGAAGCGGCGGTCGTGAACAACGACGTCTTTGCCTTCCTGCAACGCACCGCAACGACGTACGACGTGGTCTTCATTGATCCCCCGTTTGCGGCGGGCTTGCAGAAAAAGGCCTTGTCGGCGGTGGCAGGGCGCTTGAATGCGGGTGCCTACGTCTACGTCGAAAGCCCGGCAGAATTTTCTGAGACGGCGCTTGTTGCCGAAGGGTTTGAGAGCGTGCGGCGCGGCAAGGCGGGCGTCGTCTTTTATCTTCTTGCGCAACTCAAAAAGGAGGCGGCATGACAAAAGTGATTTATCCCGGCACCTTTGACCCCATCACGCTGGGGCACTTGGACATCGTGGCCCGGGCGGCGGGGATGTTTGACGAAGTTTTGGTGGCGGTGTCGGAAAGCAAGGAGAAGCATCCGATGTTTTCCCTGACGGAGCGCGCCTTGATGGCGCAGGCCGCCTGCGCGCGCTTTCCCAACGTGAAGGTCTGTGGCTTCTCCGGGCTGCTGGCCGCTTGCTGCCGCCACAATGACGCGACGGTGCTGGTGCGAAGCGTCCGGGGCGCGGCGGACTACGAGTACGAGGTGCCGATGGCGGTCATGAATCGGAAGCTCGCTGGGGTGGAGACGGTGTTTTTCCCCGCAGCGCCCGAGCTGCAGCACATCTCGGGGACCCTCGTGCGCGAAATCGCCCGGCTGGGGGGCGATGTTTCGGGGTGCGTCACGCCGGAGGTGGACGAAGCGCTTCAAGAAAAAGTGACGGAGGAGAGGAGAAGGCGGCCATGGCCTACCAGATAACAGAGGAATGCATCGGCTGCGGCGTGTGCCTTCCCGAATGCCCCAACGAGGCGATCCGAGAGCGGGACGGCGAATTCTGGGTTCGCTTCGGGCGCTGCACGGAGTGCGTGGATGACGCCGAAGGCCCGCACTGCGTGAGGCTTTGCCCCATTGCAGGAGCGGTCGTGGTGGACGCGGAGCACCCCGAAAGCCATGAGCGGCTTTTGGCGAAGGCAAAGCACAATCGCCTGAAGCAGGCTTTCTTGGACTGGGACGCTGCGCGCGGCGTGCCGAGCCCGTAGCGCCTTGGGGACTTCGATCGAAAGGAGCGGGCCTTGTTTTCTAGGCGAAACCCGTTGGACGATTTAAGGAAAGTGTCGGTAGAATCCGACTTTTCTTTTTCGCCGGGTGAATTTCCGGCGGAAGGCGACGGATTTGGCGAAGAAATTCGCTAAAGTGCGTCGGGAGTGAAAAGTAGATAGAGGTGCTGTCAGAAATGAGTAGCCGTCCGGAGGGGGCGCCCTGTGACGACGAGCGAAAGGTTCGACGGCCGAAGCGAAGGCGCGCGGCGGCGGTCTTGGCTGGGCAGACGGAGAAGATCCGCCTGACTCCTGCCCGAGGTTTTGATCGGGCAGAGGCGCTATCGGTGCTGATTTCCTTAAGACGGACGGCTGCATCGATGGGTGCAGCTTTTTTGTTTTTGGTCCCTTTTTTAAGGAAATCGAGCCATGCAGCCTTACGCCGCCCAATGGCTATCCATTCTCCCGCCCATCGTGGCAATCGGCCTTGCGCTCATCACGAAGGAAGTGTTCTCTTCGCTGCTCGTGGGCATCTTCACGGGCACCCTCATCTACGCCTGCGGCACGGGCGCCAACGTCGTGATGGGCACGACGGAGTTCGCCTTCAAGATGATGGCCGAAAAGCTCGACTTCAACATCCTCATTTTCTGCTCCCTTCTGGGCGCCTTGGTGTACGTGATTGCCTTGGCGGGCGGCACGCGCGCCTACGGCGAAGCGGCGACGCGCTTGATCCGCGGCCGCAAGTCCACGCTGGCTGCGACGTCGGGCCTCGGGGTGGCGATCTTCATCGACGACTACTTCAACTGCCTCACGGTGGGCACGGTGATGCGCCCCCTGACGGACATGTACCGCATCAGCCGCGAAAAGCTCGCGTACATCATCGACAGCACGGCGGCTCCCGTCTGCATCATCGCCCCGATTTCAAGCTGGGCGGCTGCGGTGGGGTCCTCCTTAAAGAGCACCGGCGCCTTTGAAAGCGAGCTGGGGGCCTTTGTTTCCACCATTCCGTGGAACTTCTACGCGCTCTTGTGCCTCATTCTTGTGGGCTTCATCTGCTGCACGAACTTTGACTTCGGGCCGATGCGCCGCGCGGAACTGAAGGCCTTGAAGGGCGAATTGAGCGACGGCACGCAGACGACGGAAGGCAAGGAGCCTCCGTCGAACCCCCGCGGCACCGTGTGGGACATGCTGATTCCCTTGCTGGCCCTCATCGTCACCGCCGTGCTCGCCCTCATGTATTCGGGCGGCTACTGGGGCGAAGACGCGAAGTACCACACCTTCATGGCGGCGATCGGCAACTCCTCGGCGTCGATTTCCTTGGTGTGGGCGTCGTTCTCGGCAATCGTCGTGGCGCTCGTGATGTTCGTGCCGCGTCGCTTGGTGACGTTCTCCGAATTCATGAACGGCGCCGTCGAAGGCATGAAGATGATGCTCCCTGCGAACATCATCCTCATTCTCGCGTGGACTCTGTCGGGCGTCTGTCGAGATCTGCTGCAGGCCCCGCAGTTCATGGAAGGCGTGGTGACGAGCTCGGGGATGTCGGCGATGTTCCTGCCGGTCCTGGTGTTCGCTATTGCGGCGTTCCTTTCTTTCTCAATGGGCACGGCCTGGGGCACCTTCGGCATCCTGATTCCGATCATCGTGCCGATCGTGCAGGCGCTGGATCCCAACCTCACGGTGGTGGTGCTTTCCGCAACGCTCGCGGGCTCCGTCTTCGGCGACCACTGCTCGCCCATTTCGGACACGACGATTCTCTCGTCCGCGGGGTCTCGCTGCCGCCACATTGATCACGTGGCGACGCAACTCCCGTATTCCATCCTCGTTGCGGTGTCAGCGGGCGTGGGCTACCTCGTCGCAGGCGTCACGGGGGGAAGTCTTGTCGCGAGCTTTGGCTCGGCGCTCATCACCCTGATCGGCGCCACGGTCGTGCTTCACTTCTGGTCGCAAAAGCGCGAGCCGCTGGCGGCGTAACGGTCGCTTTGGGGCGCCCCATTGACGCCCTCGGGCCGCCCGAAAGGCTTTCTTACGAAAGGAAGGCCGGCGGGCGGCTTTTTCACGGCCGAAAAACGGGCGCCGTGCTTTAGAATCGCCGGCAACCGGTTACTTTCTTACTTGTCTTTTAATGATCTTTCGTCGTGCCTTTGTGAGCGAGCTCGCCAACAGCGCGGGGGGCGTCTTTACGGTGCTCTTTTCCATCGTGCTCACCGTGGGTCTCGTGCAGATCCTGTCGGAAGCCGCGGGGGGCGATGTCGCCTCCACGACGGTCTTTGAACTCGTCGCCTACTCGAGCCTTGTCAACATGCCGCCCCTGCTGACGGTGTCGCTTTTCATCGCTGTTTTGATGGTGATGATGCGAAGCTGGCAGGACAGCGAAATGATCGTCTGGTTCAGCACCGGGGGCCAGAGTCTTTTGGCGTGGATTCGTCCGGTGCTGCGCTTTGCCGTGCCCCTCATCCTCTTGGTGGGCGTTCTCTCCACCGCGTTGACGCCCTGGGCGAAGGCGCAGATCGAGCGCACGACGTCTGCGTTTGAGCAGCGAGACGACGTGAACCGCATCACGCCCGGGCGCTTCATTGAAACCGCGGGCGGCAACCGCGTCTTCTTCATTGAGGACGCGGACGCGACGGGCACTCACATCAAGAATGTTTTCTTGAGCGAACGTACGAAGGAAGGAAAGGAGATCATCGTTCACTCTGAAGCGGGCGAAATCGTGAAGACGGACGAGGGCGACCGCTATATTTCCTTGACGGACGGTCGCCGCTATGAGGCGAGCGGCACCCAATCCGCCGCGTGGCGCGTCGTGGACTTCGTGCGCTACGACCTGCTGCTCAAAGTGAAGGCGGACGCCGCGATTGCGAAGATGAGCGTGGACGAAATGCCCATGCAGATGCTCTTTGCCTTGGACACGAAGGCCGCCAAGGGGGAGATCCTCTGGCGCGTGAGCTGGCCCTTGGCGGCATTGAACCTCGTGCTTCTGGCGATCCCGCTTTCCTACACCAACCCCCGCGCGGGCCGGAGCCTGTCGCTCGTGATCGCCGTGCTGGTCTTCATTCTCTACCTGAACGGCATTTCGATCGGGCAGACCTGGGTGCGCGGCGGCAAGATGGAGTGGTACACGGGGGTGCTGCTCATCAACGGCTTTGTGTTTGCCGTGACGGCGCTTCTTTTCGTGCGCCGCGTCTGGATGACGCGCTGGCTGCCGCTTTCCGTCACGGAGTGGCCTTACCGGCTGCGCCAATCGCGAAAGGAGCGGGCATGAGCCTCATAAAAGTCATCACGCGCCACCTCACCCGCGAAGTGCTTGTGGCGTCGGTCTTCATCCTTTTTGCTCTCACGGCGCTCTTTGCCTTCTTTGACCTCGTGCGGCAGCTCGGCAACATTGGCACGCGCTACAGCCTGTGGCAGGCCGTGACGTTCACGGCCTTGAACCTTCCCACCCGCATCTATGAAGTGATGCCGGTGGCGGCGCTCGTGGGAGCGGTCTACACGCTCTCGCGCTGGGCCGCCAACAGCGAATTCACGATTCTGCGCGTTTCGGGGCTGTCTCCCCTGAAACTTGCTGGCATGCTTTCCGTCTCGGGCGTCATCCTCTCCTTTGCCACCTACGGGCTCGGGGAATACGTGGCCCCCGCCACCTACAAGCTGCGCGACCAGCTGCAGATTGAACTGCACAACGGCGCCATGACGGCCTACGGGTATGACTCCGGCATCTGGCTTCGGGACGTCGTTCGCAACGCCGCGGGTGAAACGCAGATGACGCGCTTTGTGAACGTTCGAAGTCTGGTGAACGGCGAAAAGGGCGCGAAGACGGGCGCGTGGCGCGTCTTTGAATTCAACGCCGATCAGGAACTGACGCGCATCGTCCACGCGCGCGGCGCGGACTACGTGACGGGCGAAGGGTGGCATTTGAAAAACGCCACGGTGGAGCAGCTCCCCCGCGTCACGAAGGACGAGGGGCCCATGGTGGAGAAGGCGACCGTGAAGACGATTCCGGACATGATGCTTTCGACCGAGTTGCGGCCCGACTTGCTGGGCGTTCTGACGATTCGCCCCGAGCGCATGGGGATCGCGGACTTGTGGCTCTACGTGGACTACCTGCGGGAGAACCGGCAGGTCTCAGAGCGCTATGAGGCGGCGCTTTGGAAGCGCATCTTCTATCCGCTGGCGATCTTCGTGATGCTCGCGGTCTCGATGCCCTTTGCGTACTTGAACGCCCGCTCGGGCGGCGTGTCGATCAAGATCTTCGTGGGCCTCATGATCGGCATCACGTTCTACGCCTTGAACAACGTGTTCTCGTTCTTGAGCATCATCAACACGTGGTCGCCTGCCTTGATGTCGGTGCTGCCGTCCCTCATCATGATGGCCTTTGCCGCCGTGGCGATGTACTTTGTTGAGCGACGGTAGGCGGACGCTTTCCGGGCTGTGATCAACGCCGGGTTCCTTTGCGGGGCTCGGCGTTTTTGCTCGCGGGAACAGCCAGGCCGTTGCGGCGACAAGTGCCACTATGGTGGCGGTTAAGCGTGAAAATTAAGCATAACGGCTATTATGAAGGCGTTTGTAGAGTTTGAAGAGGAGGCCGGCATGCTGGACGCGCTGGAGAGTCTGAAGCCGCCGCGGGACATTCGTCTGGCGATGGCCGAGCGCATGAAGAAGGTGCGCCTTTCGCAGAACCTGACGCAGAAGGACTTGGCCGAAAAGTCTGGCATTCCGCTCGCGACGCTGCGAAAGTTTGAGACGACGGGCGAGGTGTCGCTGAAGGCGTTGGTGAACTTTGCCATTGCACTCAACAAGGCGGGCGATCTGGCAAAGGTCTTTTATGAGCCGCCGGCGGCGGACCTGTATGCGAAGCGGCCGAAGGTGCGCCGCCGGGCGTCGCACGCGAGGAAGGCGGCATGAAGCTCGCCGTGATGATCAACGCGGGCGGCGTGCGGCAGGAGGCGGGCAGGCTCGAGGAGGCGGGTCGCGCCGGCATCCGCTTTCAGTACGCGCCATCGTTTCTTGCGACGGGACGAGAGCTTTCGCCCTTGGCGTGCCCCGCAACGCCCGGCGTCTGGACTGGGTATCCGCGTGTCAATGACGGACTCCCGGCGTTCATCGCGGAAAGCCTGCCGGGCGCGTGGGGGCGGCAGCTCGCGCGCGGGCTGCATCTAGAGAGCGAGTCGCCGCTGCAGCGGCTGGCGCGCATTGGCCGAGGCGGCATGGGAGCGCTCGAATTTGAGCCGGCGGAAGGGGCGCCGGCGCCAGAAGAGGAAGCGGACCTTGACGCCGTGGCGGATGAGGTGACGGCGGTGCTCGAAGGCCGGGCGTCGGTCGCGTTGCGGCAATGGCTGGAGGCGGCGAGCGGCTTTGCGGGCGGCGCCCGGCCCAAGATGGCCTGTCTGGTGGCGGACGACGAAAGCGGCCGCATTCGATGCGGCACCGAGGCAAAGCCCGGCTGGTCGCCGTGGCTCGTGAAGTTTCCCGGCCAAGGCGATGACGAGAATCAAGGCGTGCAGGAGTTCCTCTGTGCGGAGCTGATGCGCGAGGCGGGGATTGACGTGCCGCCCGTGCGGCTTTTTGCGTCAAGGCGCGGGCCGGGCTGGTTCGGCAGCCGCCGCTTTGATCGAGCGGCAGCGGGAAAGGTCTTCATGACGTCGGCGGCGGGGCTCCTCGGCTTGAATCCGATGGAGGACGCCTTCGACTATGTGACGCTGCTTGCGCTGGCAAAGCGCCTGACGGGTGCCGAGGGCGTTGCGGCGCTGTGGAAGCCATCTGGTCGGCAACCGTGACGATCACGCGAAGAACTTTGCCTTCCTTCTGACGGACGAAGGGCGCTGGCGCGTGTCGCCTGCGTACGACGTCGTGCCGTCGTCTCGGCGTGGCGAACATGCTGCGGTGATGCCTTGCCGCGGACGAGAGCCCGTGCGGCAGGACTTCCTGGACTTGGCGGATCGCTTTGATATCCCAGTGCGCGACGCGGAAGCGGCGCTGGCGGCCGTTTGCGAGGCCGTCGCCCAGTACCCGGAGCGGGCGCGCGCGATGGGCGTCAAGGTGCCCGACGTCGTGCGGTTCGAATTGCCGGAAAGATGACAAAATTACGGCGAAGTCGCCAGAGAGGCGCTTCGCCGTTCAGCCCGCCGTTTTCAATCGACTTGTTGCCAGAGGATAAACTGCCGCTTTTCTTCCGAGAACACGGCAGCGACGCGAATGACGGGCTTGAGAGAGGCGGCGCCGTACCGCTTTTCTTCAAACTGCGCCACGGCCTTTGCGAGCAGCGCGTCGGCGGATTCGCCTTTGCGCTGGAACTTGAGTTCAAACACCCAGTGCACTTTCGGGGCGTCAATTTCCAGGTCGCTTCGTCCCAGAGCACTGTGTTGCTCTGGGACAACCGAAAAACCGAGCCCCGCCAGAAAGATCTGCAGGAAGGCCTGACAGTTCTTTTCGTTGGCGATGGGATGCTGCTGGTAGTCGATGCCGGCGAAGGCGTGATTGGCCTGATCAAAAAGCAGGCTGGCATTGCCGTCGCGTACGGCGGCGGAGAGTTTGCCGGCGCCGAAAGACTCAAGCGGCTGATTGCGCAACAATATGTCGGTGTAGAGCTCCGCTAGAGAATCTGCCACTTCTTTGTTGGGGTAGCCGACGTAGAAGAATCGGTCAGCGCGGCGCTTGATGGTGAGGTAGCCGGCTTGTGTTAGCAAGACGACGTCGTTGATGCCGTCAAAATCGGTGGAAGCATTCAAGTCCTGATAACGGACCGCTTTTTCTTCGGCGTAGGCTTCGGGGGCTTTGAGTGAATGCGAATGCAGATACTGCTGCAGCAGCGAAAGGTTTCCGCCGCTTTGCATCCAATAGTTCTTAAAGCCTAGAGACGGCCAGCTAAAGAATTGCAATACCGACCAGGGCGCGTACAGATGTTGGGAGACGGCTTCGTCAAAGCAGTACCCGTCATAGTTTTCCCGAAGCTGGCGGCGCAGCTCGGCGATCGGCAAATTCAAGGATTTGGCCGCCTCTTTGAGGTATTTTGTGAAGTATCGATCAATGTCTTCTTCCGTGTAGCCAAGAAGCGACGCAAAGAGCGGGTTGAGCGAAATGTCGGTGAAATTGTTGAGCTCGGAGAAGATCCCTGTTTGATTGAATTTAGCGATGCCAGTCATGAACACAAAGCGCCAGCAGGCGTCGTTGGACTTGACGATGGCATAGAAGTCAGTCAGTCGCGTTCTAACGGCTTTAAAGAGCGCTTTGTTGCCGAGACACGCCGTCTGAGGGGCGTCGTACTCGTCGATCAGCAGAACCAGAGAATTGTCAGGCTGAGTCTTGAGCCAGGACGACAGTTGCTGGATGAAGTCCTGGTCGCTCGCTTTTTGGTACTGAAAGCCCAGAGGAGCAAAAGAAGCGCTCAGCAGTCCCTGAAGTCGCTTTTGAAAGGCGGCGGCGCTCGTGACGTTTTTGATTTCTGAGAAGTCGATCTTCACCACGTGGTAGGTCTTGTCCTTCCACAGCTTTTCAATGGCCAAGCCAGAGAAATGCTTCAGTCCGTCGCTAAAGAGGGAAGCCAGCGTGCTGACAAGCAATGACTTGCCAAAACGACGCGGGCGGGTCAGAAAAAATTTCTGACGCAAGGAGGCCAGCTCGTAGATCAAGGCCGTCTTGTCCACGTAGACCTGGTCGGATGCTCGAAGCACGGCAAAATTGGATGTGCCGAGCGGCAGGGCAAGTCGATGGTTGGCAGTCACTTCTTTCGATCCTCAAACAAGGCACAAGAAACACCAACAGAGGTTTTAGTTATGGTGCCATGGCTTTTCGGGGCGGTTCGTCCACGCAGAGGGGTGCTTTGCCAGTTGAAGCGCTCCAAAGGTAGACGTGCCTGCCGGCAGAGCCGGCAGTGGTTTGACATCTGTGAATTTTCCCAAGAACGGTACAGTGCCTTGAAAACCACTGCCGCAGAAATCTGGAAAGCGGATTTTTTATGTCCTATGGAAATTAAAAATTAACTCCGTACCGAATGTGCGCAATAAACACGCCATAATCGAGTCATTAAATCAGGCAAACAAAAATTGCAACTTGTTTCGTAGAAACAGTAGGTTGCAGAGCAACTGCTGCCTGTTTGGATATTCTATGATTTATTACTCTGTGTACCGTTTTAGGGGGAATTCACGATATCTGTTATGGTTTTTCCCTCGTTGGAGCATTCATTATGGCATGAGGGAAGGCGGCCGGTCGCAAGACGGGCACGCGAAAAAAAATAGGGCGGAGACGCCGCAGGACGCTCCGCCGCTTTCCGACTGATGCCCAGGATCAGTGCGAAATGATCTTCGAGAGGAACTGCTTGGCGCGTTCGCTCTTCGGTTCCACGAAGAACTGCTCCTTGGGGCTGTCTTCGAGAATCTGGCCCGCCTCCATGAAGACCACGCGGTCGGCCACCTTGCGCGCAAAGCCCATTTCGTGGGTGACCACCATCATCGTCATGCCTTCTTTCGCGAGGCTCACCATCACGTCGAGCACTTCGTTGATCATTTCCGGATCAAGGGCGGACGTCGGTTCGTCAAAGAGCATGCAGTTCGGGTCCATCGTGAGGGCGCGCGCAATGGCGACGCGCTGCTGCTGACCGCCCGAGAGCTGGCCCGGGAACTTCGGGGCCTGCTTTGCCAAGCCCACGCGCTCCAGAAGCTTCAGGCCCTTTTCGGTCGCTTCTTCGCGGCCGCGGCCGAGCACCTTCATCTGCGCCAAGGTCAGGTTGTCAATGATGGTGAGGTGCGGGAAGAGCTCAAAGTGCTGGAACACCATCCCCACGTGCGAGCGCAGCTTCGGCAGATCCGTCTTCGGATCGCCGACGTTTACGCCGTCCACGTAGATTTCGCCCTGCTGGAAGGGCTCCAGCGCGTTCACGGTCTTGATGAGCGTGGATTTTCCGGAGCCCGACGGGCCGCAAACCACGACGACCTCACCCTTTTCCACGGACGTGGAGCAATCTTTCAGAACCTGAAATGAGCCGTACCACTTGCTCACGTTCTTAATGTCAATCATCGGCATGGAAGCAATCCTAAATTCTTAATGGGTGAGTGCGCTGCGCTTTTCAAAGCGACGAACGCTGCGAGAAAGTACGAGCGAAACCGTCAGATAAGCGGCGGCCGCCAGAAGATACATCAAAACGAGCTGGCTGTCGCGCTGCGCTATTTTAGAACAGGCGCCCAGGAAGTCATTGGCAGAAAGCACGTACACGAGGCTCGTGTCCTGAAAGACGACGATGACTTGTGTGAGAAGCACGGGAAGCATGTGCTTTATGGCCTGCGGGAGGATCACAAAGCGCATCGTCTGCGCGTAGTCAAGGCCCAGAGCGGAAGCCGCAGAGAGCTGCCCTGACTTCACGCTGCCGATGCCGGCGCGGATGATTTCCGCGAAGTACGCCGCTTCAAAGAGAATGAACGTCACCATGGCGGAGACGGAGGCTTCGACTGTCACCGGACGGTTGGCGCCCGCGAGGTACCGCAAGAGCTCCGGCATCAAAAAGAAGAACCAGAAGAGCATCAGCACGAGCGGCACGGCGCGGATGGTGTTGATGTAGGTTTTGGCGGCAAGGTTGAGCCACCACTTTTTGGAGAGTCGGGCGATCGCAAGAAGCGTCCCCAGAATGAGGCCGCCGGCGACCGAGACGAGCGTGAGTTCGAGCGTGAAGAGCGCGCCTTCCAAAAGGAAGCGCCAGGAATTCGTGATCGAAGAAAAGTCGATGTAGAACATGGTCGGTCTCCTTTTCCTAGTGCGTCATGAAGCCCACGAGCGCCGTCTTCTTTTCCACGGCTCGCATCACGGCGTTCACGGAGAAGGTGACGACGAAGTAGCAGGCGGTCGCAAGCGCAAAGGCCGCGAAGTACTGGAAGGTGGCTTCGCCCATTTCCTGCGCGCGCATCGTGACTTCGGTGAGGCCGATCGTGAGCGCGATCGACGTGTTCTTGACAAGGTTCATCGCTTCGTTCGTCAGAGGCGGGAGCACAAGCCGCAGCGCAATCGGCAGCAGCACGAAGCGGTAGACCTGAAATTCAGAAAAGCCGATCGCGCGGGCGGCGTTCGCCTGTCCCGCCGGCAGGCTCTCGATGCCGCTTCGCACCTGTTCGGCGATTCGCGCCGAGGTGAAGAGCCCCAGGCACAGGAACGCCGCCATGAACTGGCCGCAGACGGGATCGCTTTCAATCATCCACGCCTTCATCGCCGGAATGAATTCGGGCACGACGAAGAACCAGAGAAAGATCTGAATGATGAGGGGGATGTTGCGAAAGAGCTCCACCCAGCCTGAGGTGAAGGCCTTCAATATCGGGTGGCCCTTCACGGTGGAGAGGATGCCGATCACGACACCCGCAGCGAGCGCGAGAAGAAAGGCGGATGCGGACAAGGAGAGCGTCCAGCCGAGGCCCTTCAAGATGTAGACGAGCCAGGTGCAGTCGTCTAGAAGCGCGGGCTGTTCAAAGACAGACCAGTCGATCGTAAACATAGCGGCGTCCTTTTTTGTAGTCGTTCTTGTGTCGGTGAAGCCGCCCGGGGCGACGCAGCCTGTCGGGCGGCTTTCTTGAAGCGGTTCCGACCGCCTTTTTTGCCGGGGAGGGCTTTAAAGGCGGCCTGAGCGCTTCAGGCTAGATGCCTTCGGAATTGGGGTGCTTGAAGGCTTCCCGCGTGGCGTCGTTCAAGGGGAAGTTCATGTTGATGTTCTTCGGGGGAATGGGCTGCGTGAACCACGTCTTGTAGAGCTTTTCCATTTCGCCCGAGGCCATCATGTCCGCGAGGGTCTTGTCCACGAGCGCCTTGAACTGCGGATCGTCCTTGCGGAACATCGGGCCGTAGGGCTCGGTCCCCAAAGAGTTTCCCTTCCCGGAGAGGATCTTGTAGTCGCCGGGCTTCGGAAGGTTGGCGATCTGGCCCGCCAGAAGAATGTCGTCAATCACGAACGCATGGGCGCGCCCCGCGGCCACGAGCTGCATCGATTCCGCAAAGTCCTTCGTCAAGAGCGGACGGAAGGAGAAGCCGTTTTCCTTGGCGTAGTTTTTCAAAAGCGCCACGGCCGTGGTGCCGGAAGTCATGGTGACGGTCTTGCCCTTCAAGTCCTTGAGGCTGTTGATGCCGGACTTCTTGTTCACGGCGGCCGTGACCGAGATCACGAAGTAGGTGTTCCCGAAGCCCGCCTGCTGCTGGCGCGCCTTCGAATTCGTGGTGGAGCCGCATTCAATGTCGATCGTGCCGTTCTGAAGCAGCGGGATGCGGTTGGCGGACGTGATGGGCTGATAGCTGATCTTCAAGTTCGGGTTCTTCACCGCGACCTTCACGGCGTCTGCCACCTTGCGGCAGATTTCCGTGGCGTAGCCCACGGGCTTGCCGTCGTTGTTGAGGTAGGAGAAGGGGACGGACGACTCGCGGTAGCCGATCGTGATTTCACCCGTGTCCGCCACCTTCTTCAAGGTGCCGGTGAGTTCGGCGGCGCTGGACGCGGTGACGGCGAGAAGGGACGCGGCCAGTGTGGCGGCGAGGAAAGTCTTTTTCATGTCAGGTCTCCCAGAGTTCATTTCGTTGTCAGAAGGCGTCGGGGGCGATGCTGAAATCGGCGCCGAAGCGGTGTGTCTTCTTATCAGCAATAAGCGTGCCAAAAGAAAATTGGTTTTGAATCAACGAAAACTCGAAAAATCTACGATGAAATGGGTAGGTCGGGAAAATTGCATATGCACCATCATAGTGCATCAAAAGAGCGCAAAACGGCACTTATATGGTGCATTGGTGAAACTTTTAAGGTTCATGGGGTGCGCCTTAAGAATTTGTCGACAAATGCTCGAAGCGAGGTCGGCAGGCCGCGGATTTCGTTAAGATTCTCGGAATCATCTGCGAAGGAGCGCCTCAATGCGTCGAATCATCGGTTTTCTCTGTCTGGCGGCGATGCTCGTCCCCGGGACGGCGTCGTCGGCGCCGGCGGAAAAGACGGCGCTCGTTCTCTCCGGGGGCGGCGCCCGGGGCTTTGCGCACATCGGCGCCTTGAAGGCTTTGGAAGAGCTGGGCGTCAAGGTGGACATCCTCACAGCGACGAGCATGGGTGCCATGGTGGGCGGGGGCTACGCCGCGGGCTACACGGCTGACGAAATCCGCGACATCACGCTCGGGGTCGACTGGGCGAAGATGTTTGCGACGCGCGCAGACCGGCCGGCGCTCACGTGGCGCCGGAAGTCCGACGACTTGATGGGCTTGGGGGACGCCGAGGTGGGCGTGAGCGCCAAGGGCGTTTCAATGCCCTCGGGCGTGGTGCCGACGCAGGAGCTCGACATTTTTCTGGCGCGCGTCACGCGCCCCGTGAACCACGTCAAGAACCTTTCGGAACTTTCCATTCCTTATGCCTGCATTGCCACTGACCTCATTACGGGGGCGCGGGTGGTGCTGTCTCAGAACGTGACGCTCGCAAGCGCCATGCGCTCCTCGATGTCGATTCCGGGCGCCTTTGCGCCAGTGCCCTACGGCAAGGCGCTTTTGGTGGACGGCGGCCTCACCGACAACCTCCCCGTGGGCGAAGCGCGCAAGATGGGCGCGACGCGCGTCATCGCGATCAATGTGGGAACCCCGCTTTACGGGCGCGAGAAGCTGGACAACGTCGTGGGCGTCATGGGGCAGATGGTGAACATCCTCACCGAGCAGAACGTGCAGGCTTCGATTGCGACGATTGGCCAAGGGGACCTCCTCATCACGCCCGACTTGTCTGACTACACCTCGGGCGACTTCGGGCGCGCCAAGGACATCATGAAGGCGGGGTACGACGCCGTGATGGCTGTCAAGGAGAAGCTCGCCCCCTTCCGCGTCTCCGCCGAGGAGTACGCCGCGTGGCAAAAGAAGGTGGCGCTGGGGCTCAATCCCGATGCGTCGCACCGCATCAGCGCCGTGCGCGCCGTGGGGCTCAAGACCGTGAACCCCGATCGCGTTGTAAGGGACGCGGACTTGGACTTGGACGAGCCCGTGACGGACGAAGACGTGGCGCGGGCCGCGCGCCGCATCTGGGCGGGCGGGGACTTTCGCAGCGTGCCGTTTCACTTCGAGCCGGGGCCGCGCAACACCGAAGTGCTCGTTTTTGAGCCCGAAGAAAAGAGCTGGGGCTACTCGAGCCTTCGCTTCGGGGGCAATCTGCAGTTTGACAGCGAGCGCACCCAGACTTTCAACGTGATCCTTGCGCACACGTGGGGGTGGCTCAATGCGTGGGGCGGCGAGTGGCGCAACGAAATGCAGTTTGGCGAGACGCGCCGCTTCAAGACGGAGTGGTACCAGCCGTTGGGCGCCGCCTCGTCGTGGTACCTTCTGCCAGAGGTCGAGTACGAAAAGAATTTTGTCGATGCCTACTACGACAGCCTCAGCGACGAAAAGCCCTTCGGCCGCTACACGACGGAGCAGTTCTCGGCGGCGCTGTCGTTGGGGTACGAATTCGGACGCGTCGGGCAGGCGGACGTTTCGGCGGGCTGGATCAGCCAGAAAAGCCGCGGCGACATCGGCGAAGACATCGAGGGATATCGCCTCCGATCGCCCTACGTCGGCGCGTCGTTTTCGATTGACACGCTGGACAACGTCAACTTCCCCCGCCGCGGCGTGAGCTTCTCGGCGAGCATCAACCGGCTCTTTAACGAAAACGCCTCGGACGAGGATTACGACAAGGTGACGGACACCGTGTGGGAAGTGGACCTGAGCGTGCCCGTGGTGTTCGGGAAGGACTGGTCGGGGCTTCTTTCAGCGCGCGTGGGCGAGTCAACCATGCCGGGAAGCTTCACCCTTGGGGGCGCCTTCAATTTGTCGGGCACGCCCGAAGGGCGCTTCACGGGGGATCGCGTGGCGCTCGGGCGCGTGATGCTCATGCGAAAGGTCTTTCCGAGCTTGGCGGAATCCGGCATGGCGATGTACGCAGGCGCCACGTATGAGTTCGGGCGCGCCTACAACCACACCGAAGGCTATTCGAGCTGCAGCCGCGACTGGCATCACGCCAATGCCGTCTTTCTGGGGGCTGACACGTGGATCGGGCCCATGTATCTGGTGCTCGGCCGCACCTATGGCGTGGGCGAGTCGCTCATGTTCTACTGGGGACGGCTCTATTAAGACGTGAGGCGTCAGCGCCGCAGGCTGTTGGGATCAAGCAGGAAATCAAAGAGATCGAGAATGAGCACGCCGTCGTCGTTGTAGTGCGTTGGCGAGCTTTTTGTGATGATGATTTTTTTGAAGGAATCATTGGCAAGGAGAAGCGGCCGGGCCTCCTGTTGCATTTTTTCTGGCGTAGGCAATGCATAGGCAGACTGTATGTAGCATCGCTCCGATCCGAGGTTGCAGACGAAATCGATCTCCAGTTGTCGACGGATGCCATTTCCTTGTGAATTAAGACCATTTTGGGAAATGATGCCGACATCGACGTTGTAGCCACGCAGTGTGAGTTCGTTGAAGATGGCGTTTTCCATGGAATGCGTTTCTTCCAGTTGGCGGAAGTTGAGCAGGGCATTGCGAATGCCAAGATCTGTGAAGTAGTACTTCGATGGTGTGTTGATGTATTTTTTTCCTTTTATGTCAAAACGAAGTGCGTTAGTCAGCAGAAAGGCGTCGGTGAAGTAGTCAAGATAGGACTTGACGGTATTTTTGCTGATGATTTTTTGTTTGAGGCTTTTGAAGGAAGCTGATAGTTTTGTTGGGTTGGTGAGAGAGCCAATACCAGAAGCGAGAATGTGTAGAAGCTCTTCAAGTTCGTCTCGGTTGCGGATGCTGTGGCGACCGATAATGTCGGAGAGGTATGTTTCTTTAAAAAGGAACTTCAGAAAATTCACCTTATCATCGGGAGCAGGAAAGCTTAAAACGAGTGGCAGACCGCCGTAGAGCAGGTATTCGTTCCAGCCACTTTGTTTGTCACCGGAGTAAACGGACAGGAACTCTGCGAAGCTGAGAGGTTGCATGTGAATTTCATCGCCGCGGCCACGGAATTCGGTAATGACATCGCGAGAGAGAAAGCGAGCATTGCTTCCGGTGACGTAGACATCGACGTTTGGGAGTCGAATAAGACTGTTGAGCACGGCAACGAATTTATCGAGCAACTGCACTTCATCAAGGAGAACGTAATGCATGCCAGCGCCTTCAAGTTGTCTCTTCAGTTGAGGAAAGAGGACATGAGGGTCGCGCAGCCCTTCGTTTTCAAATGAGTCAAAGGCAATCTCAGTGATGTGATCAAGAGGAACGCCGCTGTCCAAGAGATGTTGCTTGAAGAGCGAAAAGAGCAAATAGGATTTTCCGCAACGACGCATGCCAGTTACAACTTTGACAAGGCCATTGTGTTTTTTGCTGATGAGCTTGTTCAAATAACGATCGCGCCTGATGTTCTCCATCATGCTTCTCCCCAACAAATTTGAGTCTATGAGGGCCCGCAAAAACGGTCAATAAATTTTGACGCAAATCATAGCACCATCGGTTTTACGTGGAAATACTTATGTAATTTAGATAGAAATACGATAAAAAACAACAAAATATGCGCTATTGACTTTTTTTGCGTATTTACGCAAAAAAAGTCAATAGCGGAAAGAGTGCTACAAAAAAGCAGGCCCGCAGGCCTGCCGTCGGTGGCTTTCGGCGTCCCGGTCAATGACCGCTGCAAACCTTGCAGTGAGGATCGGCGGAAAGCGTCATCACGTCAAACTTCATCGTGAGCGTGTCCGCAATGAGGAGCTTCCCGGTGAGGCCGGGAATGCCGACCGCAAGCTTCATCGCTTCTTCGGCAGCGAAGTTGCCCGCCATGCCGGTGACGGCGCCGAAGACCCCTACCTGCGCGGCCTTCACGTCCGTCTCGTCGTCTTCGGGGAAGAAGCAGTCGTAGCAGGGTTGCGTCGCGGTGCGGAAGTCAAAGACAAGCACCTGAAAGCTAAAGCGCACGGCGCTCGCGGAGACGAGCCGGCAGCGGGCCTTGAGGGCGGCGCGATTGGCCATGTGGCGCGTCTTTGAGTTGTCGGACGCGTCAACGAGAATCGTCTCCGGCGTTAGAAGCGAGGCAAGAAGCGCCTCGTCCGCCCACTGGGGGACGGCAGTGACGGGCACCGTCGGATCCACTTCAGCGAGAGCGACCTTGGCGCTCTCCGCCTTGTTCATGCCGACGCGCGCGGGCGTGTGCAGCGACTGGCGCGGCAGGTTCGTCACCTCCACCGTGTCGGCGTCGATCACGGTGATGGCGCCTGCACCCGACTCCGTGAGTGCGAGAAGCGCCGGCGATCCGATGCCGCCCGCGCCGATCACGACAAAGTGCGTGGCGGCGAGCTTCTCCTGCGCCGCGTCGCCCCATTCCTTTAAAAGCACCTGACGGCTGTAGCGCGGGGCTTTGGGATCGGTCATGGTTTTTCCTTAAAAAATCACTTTGAGGTGGTCTTGGCTTTTTCTTTTTCCGCCTTGAGCTTGGCCTGCACGTCGGCGTGTGTCACGACGGTCTTCCCGAGAAGATGCGCCACGGCCTGCTGCAGCGGGAAGTCCTTCTCGTCGCCGAACTGGTAGCGAAGCGCGGGCACCTTGGCGGGCTCGATGTCGTCTTCCGCGGCGTCAGCGGCGTCCTCAACGTCCGCGTCGGCGGCCTTCTTCTTGTTCTTTGCGTCATCCTTCACGGTGATGTGGTTCGCGAGATCCGCCTCCCGCAGGTTGAAGGACGGGTAGTTGCCCTCGGGCGTGTCGTCTACGGCAATGTCGGGGGTGATGCCCTTGGCTTGAATCGTGCGGCCCGAGGGCGTGTAGTAGCGGGCGGTCGTGATCTTGACGCCCGTTGTCTCGTCGCCCTTCACGCGCAAGGGGAGGATCGTCTGCACGGAGCCCTTCCCGAACGAGCGGGTGCCCATGATGGTGGCGCGGTGGTGGTCCTGCAGGGCGCCGGCGACGATTTCAGAAGCGGAGGCGGAGGCCGGATTGACGAGCACGACGAGGGGGACGCTCTTGGCGGCTTCGGGGAGCTTCGCGAGGTGATCCACCGGGGTGTTGGCGACGGCGTAGTCGCGCTTTGTGGCATAGAAGCGCCGTTCGTTTTCCGCGGTGCGGCCGCGCGTGGAGACGACGAGCGAATTTTCCGGGAGGAACGCCGTGGAGACGCCGATCGCGGCATTCAATAGGCCGCCCGGGTTGTTGCGCAGGTCAAGAACAAGCCCCTTGAGGTGGTTTTCGTCTGCGAGCTTTTCAATGGCGACGGCGACGTCGTCGCCGGTGCGCTCCTGAAACTGCGAGATGCGGATGTAGCCGAGGCCGTCAGAGAGCGTCTTGCTCTTCACGGACTGCACCTTGATCACGGCGCGGGTGAGCTTCATCACGAGGGGCTTCGTGACGCCCTTTCTGGCGATCGTGAGGACGATCGTGGTCTGGGGCTTTCCGCGCATGAGCTTCACGTTTTCATTCAAGGAGAGGTCGGCGGTCGCCTTGTCGTCAATTTTGATGATGAGGTCGCCCGCGAGCACGCCGGCTCTCGCGGCCGGCGTGTCGTCAATCGGCGTTACGACGCGCACGCCCGACGGATCCTTGGTCACCTCAATGCCGAGGCCGCCGAATTCGCCCATCGTGCTCTCCTCCATGTCTTCGAACGCCTTGGCGTCCAAAAAGGAGGAGTGGGGGTCAAGCCCCTCCACCATGCCGCGCACGGCGTTTTCCAGAAGCTTCTTGTCGGAGATGTCGTCCACGTAGTAGCTCTTGATGGCGCCGAAGACGTCCGCAAAGAGGCGGATATCTTCCGCCGGGAGCGAGATCGTTCGGGATTTTTCCGCAAAGGCCGAGACGCTCACTGTGAGCGCGGCGCCGCAGGCGATCCCCGCGGCGACGAGCGCGGCGGAGCGAAGAAGAGAACGGGACATGATGAAGCTTTTTTGTTGTCAGTCAGCGCTTGGCGAGCCAGGGCGAGGGATCGATCGGCGTGCCGCGGCGGCGAATCTCAAAGTATAAGCCCGGGCGCTCCTCGCCCCCGGAGTTGCCGACGCTTGCAATGGTTTCGCCTTGTTTCACTTTGTCGCCCACGCTTTTGAAGAGCGACTCGTTGTTGGCGTAGACGGAGAGGTAGTTGGAGCCGTGGTCCACGATGAGGAGGTTCCCGAAGCCGCGCATCCAGTCGCTGAAGACGACGGTGCCGGGCGCCGCGGCGACGACGTTGGCGCCCTGCTTGGCGCGAATGAGAAGACCGCGCCAGGAGAGCGTGGAGGCGGCGCCTTCGCGCTTTTGCCCGAAGCGCGCGGCGATGGTGCCGGCGGCGGGCATCGTGAGCCGTCCCTTCAGTTGCGTGAAGTTCGTCGCGGGCGACGCCACGACGGCGGGCTCGGACTTCACGTCCGCCTTGGCCTTCTTGCGGCGGCGCTCTTCCTCGGCCTTTTTCTGGAGCGCGAGCTGGCGGGCCGCCTCCTTTTTCTGGGCTTCGGCAATCTGCACGTCAATGTCGGCGATGAGCTTGCCGAGCTCCTGATCATTTTTGACGAGCTGCTCGTAGCGCTCGCGCTGGGAGTTCAATTCCTTGGTGAGGTTGGCGCGCGCCGTTTCGCGGGACTTCTGCTCTTCGCGAAGCTGCTCGCGGTTTTTCTGCTCGGCGGCCTGCACTCGGGCGAGCTCCGCGCGCTTGGCGGTCGTCTTTCGGGTGTTCTCCGCGATGAGCTTCTGCCGGTTCGTGAGTTCGTAGATCGTCTTGTCGCGCTCGTCGTTGAGGTACTTGAGAATCCCCGACATGCGCTGGATTTCGTTGGGGTTGTTTCCCGACAGGAGGCTCTGCCACGGATGGCGCTGGGCGTTCAGAAACTGCGCCTTGCTGATCTGCTCGAGGTCCTTCTCTGCTTCCTTCGTGCTGCGGGTGACGCGGCGGTAGTCGTTGTTGAGATCAACAAGCTGCGCCTCGATCTTTTCCTTTTCTTCCGCGAGCGTCTTCAAGGTGCGGCTGCTGAGACTGATCGCCTGCTCGCTCTTGCGCAGCTCGGCGTTGACGCTCGTAAGGCGCGCCTCCTTGGCGGAGATGTCCTTCTTCACGTTGGAGATCTGCCCCTGCAGGGAGGACTGCTCGCGGGTGAGCTGCCGGCGGTCGGCCTGCGGAGCGGACTTCGCCCAGGCTGACTCGGCAAAAAAGGCGGACGGGCGCACGCAAAGCACGGCAGCCGACAAGATGACGGCTGCCGCGGCGGCAAGAAGGGCGCGCCCGAAAAACGGCATGGCGGGGCGGATTACTTCGCCTTGCCCTGCGCGGCGACGGCGGCGACGGCGGCCGCGATTTCGTCGGCGTTGCCGAGGTAGTAGTGGCGGATCGGACGCATGTCGTCGTCAAACTCGTAGACGAGCGGCTGCGCCGTCGGAATGTTGAGCCCCACGATGTCGTCGTCGCTCACGTTGTCGATGTGCTTGATGAGGGCGCGCAGCGAATTGCCGTGCGCGGCGATCAGAACGCGCTTGCCGGACTTCACCGCGGGCTTGATCACCGTCTCCCAGTAGGGGACGACGCGGGCGACCGTGTCCTTGAGGCACTCGGTGGCGGGGATGTCCATCGCCGGCACGCCGGCGTAGCGCGGATCGTTCTTCGCGCTGCGCGGATCGCCTTCGGGCAGGGGCTCGGGCGGGATGGCGTAGGCGCGGCGCCAGATGAGCACCTGCTCTTCGCCGAACTTCTTGGCGGTGTCCGCCTTGTTGAGGCCCTGCAGCGCCCCATAGTGGCGTTCGTTGAGGCGCCAGGAGTTCTGCACGGGGATCCACATTTCGTCGAGCTTGTCGAGCGTGATCCAGAGCGTGCGCACGGCGCGCTTCAAGACGCTCGTGAAGGCGATGTCAAAGCCGTAGCCTTCCTTCTTGAGAAGTTCGCCGGCCTTGGCGGCCTCGGCGCGGCCCTGCTCGGTGAGGTCGACGTCCGTCCATCCGGTGAAACGGTTTTCCAGATTCCACTGACTCTGTCCGTGGCGCATCAGAACAAGCTTGTACATGGTTTGCAGTGCCTCTCCAAAGGCGGTTGAAGGAAGACAGCTGATCATTATGGCACGGGAGGCGGGCGGACTTTGAAGGCGGAAAGCGATGGGTGGCTCTTGCGAACGAATAATCGCAATAGAAATGGGTGGACTGTGGCATAATGTCCTCGCACGAGGAAATGATTGTGCCAATCATCCTTGGATCTCGTCAAAAATGACTCAGCCCGGTGTTGCTAGCGCCGGGCTTTGTCGCATTTTGGCCCGCTGTTTGGCTTCGACTTTGTCTGGCGTGGCGTCGGAGCGAAGAGAGCGAGCGGCGCCGTTTAAAGGGCGCTGGCGCTGATGGGAAACCAGAGGAAAATGGGAGGAGAACGCGTGGGAGCCCCCGTCCGATCCTCTGGACGAGGGCCAGCCCCTTGCACCGCTACTTCAGCAGCTTCAACAGCTTCTTCAGCCGCTTATGGGACTTTTTGGTGAACGCGCGGATCGTCACAGCAAAAGCAAACGCCAGCAGGAGCGGGTCGCAGTCGAAAAATACGAAAACGACGTCGCCAGTCCCAGCGATCTGTGACATAATGGCCCTGCACGAGGAGATGATTTCGTACACCATCTTGGACCTCGTCAAAATGACTCAGCCCGGTGTTGCGATCGCCGGGCTTTGTCGCATTTAAACCGTTAGTTCGAAAGCTCCCAAATCTACCATCACGAGTCGGAGGAGCCACGTTCG
>CAVACW010000025.1:0-28321 GCA_963587345.1 uncultured Oscillospiraceae bacterium
GAAGGCACTCTCATTCTGACAAATTTGACGGATTTTTCATCGGCTAGCAAAACCCTTTGGCGCTGAGAGAAACTGAGAGTGGGTACTCGTGCTCTTTTCAACGTCTGGATATGTGAACGCATTCCGTGCTTTCGGAAGCTCGCGTGGTGTCGGGAGTCGGGACACCAGAGGATTCGTTGGGTAAGCAAAAGGAAATACGGCGTTACAAACGGCGCCGAATCTTCAAGGAGAACGCCTTTTTCTTTCGCGCCGCCGATGTTATGATGAGCCGGTCAAGTCGGGGCGGATTTGGGTCCCGGCCGTTAAAAACAAGATTCCACAGAAGGCGGAAGCCGTGCGGCCGCACGGTTCCGAACAAGGATAGCCATGAGCACGATCAATAAAGGGCAGCTGTTACAAGACCCGTTTCTGAATATCCTCCGCAAGGAACATATTCCGGTGTCGATTTATCTGGTGAACGGCATCAAGCTGCAGGGGCAGGTCGAGAGCTTCGACCAGTACGTCGTTCTGCTTCGCAACACGGTGACGCAGATGGTCTACAAGCATGCCATCAGCACCGTGGTTCCGACCCGCGCCGTCAACATGCCGAGCGTGCCGGAAGACTGAGTTGACGAAGTTTCGCTTTGAAAGCGCGCGGGAGGCTGAACGTCCCCGCGCGTTTCTTGTCACGGCGGCCGTAGGCCGCACGGTTTACGCGGACGCCGCTGAAGAGCTCGCAGAGCTGGTCACTTCGGACGGCTTGGACGTGGCGGGCGCGTTGTCTGCCCGGCGCGACAAGCCAGATCCCGCGACGTATCTTGGCAGCGGCAAGATCGAGGAGATCAAGGCGCTTGCTGAGTCCGCGCATTCTCAGGTCATCGTTTTTGATGCGGCGCTCACCGCCGCGCAGGAGCGAAACATTGCGCAGGCGACAGGCCTCGCGGTGATGGACCGCACTGAGCTCATTCTCCAAATTTTCCAAAAGCGGGCCAAAAGCCGCGAAGGCCGTTTGCAGGTGGAGCTCGCGCGGCTTGAGCATCTCGCAACGCGCTTGGTGCGCGGCTGGACGCACTTGGAGCGCCAGCGCGGCGGCCTCGGCAAGACGGGCGGCCCCGGCGAAAAGCAGATTGAGCTCGATCGCCGTTTGATCGCAAGTCGCGTGAAGCAGTTGAAAGACCAGCTGAAGAAGCTGCAGCGCCAGCGCGACACGCAACGCCGCTCCCGAAGCGAGGGCGACACGATGACGGTGTCGCTCGTGGGCTACACGAACGCGGGAAAGTCCACGCTTTTCAATAAGCTCACGCGTGCTGAAACGTACGCTGCGGATCAGCTCTTTGCCACGTTGGATACCACAGCCCGCCGCTGCTGGATCGGAGGCGAGGACTACGTGGTCGCAAGCGACACCGTGGGCTTCATTCGCGGCCTGCCGCATCAGCTTGTGAACGCCTTCAAGTCAACGCTTGACGAAACGGTGCATGCGGACCTGCTGCTTCATGTCGTGGACTCGAGTTCACCGGTGAGAGACGAGCAGATGGCCTCGGTCGCGTCCGTTTTGGAAGAGATTGACGCGGGCGACGTGCCGACCATCACGGTTTTGAACAAGATCGACTTGTCGGGGCTCGTGCCTGCGGTGCAGCGCCATGACGACGGCCGCATCAAGTCGGTGACGGTGAGCGCGGTGACGGGCGAGGGGCTTGATCTTTTGCGAAGCGCGATACAAGAATTTCTCGCCGACTGGCGCGAGCGCACGAAGTCGCTGCCCCGGGAGCCTGAAGACTGGGAGCTTGAGGTGCGGGAACTCGCGGACGAGACCGTGTAAACTCAAACGATTGCAGTACCTATTTCTCTATTTTTTTCTAGCCCGAAGGAACCCACATGTCCTTGAATGACCCCCGCTGGGGCCGTGCCGGCGGCAATGAAAACGACGACGGTGCGGACGGCAAGCCCCGCGCCGATGAAACGAACGATGCGCCTCAAGACGAGCGCCCGCGGGACGATCGGGATGATCGCCGAGACGATGACCGGCGACAGAAGGCTGGCGACAGCAATGACCTTGATGCGCTTTGGA
The DNA here is from genome assembly GCA_963587345.1 of uncultured Oscillospiraceae bacterium. Lineage (GTDB taxonomy): Bacteria > Pseudomonadota > Gammaproteobacteria > Burkholderiales > Burkholderiaceae_F > Duodenibacillus. The sequence continues at coordinate 2,048 of CAVACW010000025.1, forward strand.
ATGACTTCAACAAGGCGGTGTCCGGCATTCTGGGCGGACGCCCTGGCGCTGGCCGCACAAGCGACCGCACGAACAACAATCATCGCATTGAACGCCCCTTTGCGTGCGACGATGAAGACTCGGGCGGCAACGAGCCGCCCGAGGACAACGATCCCTTGTTCCGCCGCATGCCCTCCGGGCGCCGGCCGAACGTCAACATGAGCATTGGCGGGCTGGCGACGCTCGTCGCCGCCTGTGTTCTGGGCTGGTGCGCCACGGGCTTTTACATCGTGCCCGAAGGCCAGGTGGGCGTCGTGACGACGTTCGGCCGCTATACGAAGGACGCGGGGCCGGGCTTTAACTGGCGCATGCCGTGGCCCGTGCAGGATTCGGAGCTGGTGGACGTTTCAAGCGTGCGAAAGACCGAAATCGGTATTCGCGGCACGACGAGCCGATTGAAGGAAGCCTTGATGCTCACGGACGACGAGAACATCGTGGACCTCCAGTTCAACGTGCAGTACCGCATCAAGCCTGATGCCGCGAAGAGCTATCTCTTCCGCGTGCGCGATCCGGACCAGTCCGTGCATCAGGCTGCCGAAAGCGCCATGCGTGAAGTGGTGGGCCGAAAGGCGATGGACTCCGTGCTCTTTGAGAGCAAGCAGGAGATTGCCGAGGGCGTGAAGAAGTCCATGCAGGAAATGTTGGAGCGCTATGAGACCGGCATCGAGGTGATGAGCGTCGCCATTCAGAACGCGCAGCCGCCCGAACAGGTGCAGGCGGCCTTCAACGACGCTGTGAAGGCTGGGCAGGACCGCGAGCGCCAGATCAACGAAGGCGAGGCGTATGCCAACGCCGTGATCCCGAAGGCGCGCGGCACGGCAAGCCGTCTCTTGCAGGAAGCGGAGGGCTATCGCTCTCGCGTGGTGGAGACCGCCACCGGCGAAGCCGAACGCTTCACGAAGATTCTTGCGCAGTATGAAAAGGCGCCGCAGGTGACGCGCGACCGCCTTTACGTGGACATCATGAAGGATCTTTACGCCAACAATGCGAAGATTCTCGTGGACACCCAAAAAGGAAGCAACCTCCTTTATCTGCCTTTGGACAAGCTCGTGGAGCGCGGAAATGAAGCCGCAAAGGCCGCGGCGCAGTCCGTTTCGTCCCCGGCTTCGACGCAGCCCTCGGCCGCGGTTCAGTCGGCGACCGCCGCGCAGCCCGCGGCGGACACGACGGGGGACCTTGACGCTCGCACGCTGCTTCGTCTGCGCGGACGCTAACCGGAGGGAGAACTGAAACATGAAGAAACTTACGACCTGGCTCGTCATCGCCGCCGTGCTTGCGGGCCTTGCCAAGCTCTGCCTCTACACCGTGGGCGAGCGTGAGTACGCCCTTGTTTTTGCCTTGGGCGAATTAAAGGAAGTAAAGTCGGAGCCGGGGCTCTACGTGAAGTTGCCCGCGCCCTTGCAGAACATCGTTTATCTGGAAAAGCGCATTCTGAGCCTTGACACCCCGAACGCCGACCTCATTCAGACGAGCGAGAAGAAAAACCTCCTGATCGACAGCTTTGTGATGTGGAAGATCGCGGATCCGCGTCTTTACTGGGTGTCGTTTCAGGGCTCCGAACGCGCCGCGACTGACCGCGTGGCGGCGCTTTTGCGCGACGTGTTGAATCAGACCGTCAACCGCCGCACGGTGAACGAAATCACCTCCCGCGGCCGCGAACAGGCGATGAAGGACATCAGCTCCGGCTTGCAGCAGCGCGTGAAGGAGGTGGGCATCGCGATCGTGGACGTTCGCTTGAAGCGCGTTGACTTCACGCCGGAAATTTCCGAGTCGGTCTACCGCCGCATGGAAGCCGAGCGCAAGCGCGTGGCAAGCGAAGAGCGCAGTCGCGGCGCTGCGGAAGCCGAAAAGATCAAGGCGGACGCCGATCGCCAGCGTGAAGTGATTCTCGCGGAAGCCTATCGCGACGCTCAGAAGATAAAGGGCGAGGGCGACAGCAAGGCAAACGCGATCTATGCCGACGCCTTCGGCAAGGATCCGGAGTTCGCGCGCTTTTACCGCAACATGGAGGCGTATCGCGCGTCCTTCGGCCGCGAGGGCGACGTGCTCGTCACCGACACGTCGGGCGACTTCTTCCAGTTCTTCAACCGGTCTCAGAAGAAGTGAAGTAGGACATGAAGGTCATCATTCTGGCGCTCGCCTTCATGTGCGTCTTTGAGAGCCTGATGCCTCTGGTGCTGCCAGAGGCCTGGCAACGGGCGCTGCGAGAAATGGCGGGCGCGGACCCGGTGATGGTGAGAAAAATCGCCGCCGGGGTGATGGCGGCGGGGCTTGCCGTCATCTGGCTCATCTAGGGAGTGAATTTGTAAAATGGCAACGTGGTTATTGCCGGACAATCTCGCGGACATTCTGCCGCATCAGGCGCGCATCCTCGAAACGATGCGCCGCCAGTCGCTTGATCTTTATGCGGCGCATGGCTTTGAGGCGGTTGAGCCGCCTCTGCTTGAATTTGTGGCGTCGCTTTTGACGGGCAGCGGCACAGACGTCGAGAACAACACGTTCAAGTTCATGGACCAGGCGGGAGGTCGCATGGTAGGGCTTCGCGCCGACATCACGCCGCAGATCGCCCGAATCGATGCGCACATCTTGAACAGCACGGGCGTAAGCCGCCTCTGCTACGCCGCCACCTGCCTGCATGCGCGTCCGATGCACCCGCTCGCCTCCCGCGAGCCCTTCGTGGCGGGAGCCGAGCTCTTCGGCTGCCCGGGGCTCGAAGCTGACCAGTACATGCTGCGTCTCGCGGTGACGAACTTGCGCGTGCTGGGGGTGAAGACCGTTCACGTGGACGTGGGGCACACGGGGCTCGTGCGAGCGCTTCTCAAAAACTGCGACCTCACTGCCGAAGAGCTCCACGCGCTCATCCGCGCTCTTCGCATGAAGGACCCGACGGCGCTCGCAGCGGCGTCCGAAAAGCTTCCTGTCGTCGTGGCGCAGGGATTGCAGACGCTGTTGGTCGAATTCGGCGACGCTTCCTGTCTGGAGCGCCTGCGCGAGAAGCTGCCGTCCTCCACCGAAATTGCTCGGGCGCTCTCTGAAGTGGAGCGCGTGGTGCAGGATTCGGGCGCCGATGAGGTGAGCTTTGACTTCTGCGACGTGCATGGCTATCAGTACCTCACGGGCGTCACCTTCTCCGTGAACATACCCGAATATGCTCAGGCCGTGCTGCGCGGCGGGCGCTATGATGGCGTAGGACTGGCGTACGGACGGGCTCGTCCGGCCTGTGGGTTCACTGTTTATCTTAGAGAATTGGCATCGGTTTTCGCTTCGAAGTCGGCGACTCTGCCCGAAGCGGTAGTGGCCGGTGCGGAATTAAAGGGCGCCGCTTATCAGGCGGCGGCCGAGAAGCTTCGCAGCGAAGGCCGCACGGTCGTGCACCTGCTTCCCGGGGAATCCCGCACGGATGTGGAAAAACGCTTTAAAGTAACGCATCAACTGGTTCAAGGCGCCGCGGGCATTGAGCTCGAAGCGCTTGCACACTGACTCTCAAGGAGCTCATCAAAAATGGCGAAAAACGTAGTGGTGGTCGGTGCCCAATGGGGTGACGAAGGCAAGGGCAAGATTGTCGACTGGCTCACGGAGCAGGTGGACGGCGTGGTGCGCTTCAATGGCGGCCACAATGCCGGGCATACGCTCGTCATTAACGGCAAGAAGACGATTCTGCGCCTCATCCCCTCGGGCATCATGCATCCGACGTCGGTGTGCTATTTGGGCAACGGCGTGGTGCTGTCGCCCGAAGCCTTCTTCAAGGAAATCGATGAGTTGAAGAGCCACGGCGTTGATGCCGAGCATCGCCTTCGCGTTTCCGCCAACTGCCCGCTCATCATGCCGTACCACATTGCGCTTGACCACGCCCGCGAAGCGGCGCTGGGCGCCAAGAAGATCGGCACCACGGGGCGCGGCATCGGTCCTGCGTACGAAGACAAGGTGGCTCGACGCAGCGTGCGCGTTGCTGACCTCTATGAGCCCGAAGTCTTCGCCGAGCGCGTCCGCGGCATTCTCGAACTGCACAACTTCGTGCTGAAGAACTACCTCAAGGCGGAGCCCCTCGATCCCGAGAAGGTGATCGCCGACGCGCTCTCCTACGCTGATCGTCTGAAGCCCATGGTCTGCGACGTCTCCGCGGAATTGAACGCGCAGATGAAGGCCGGCAAGCAGTTCCTCTTTGAAGGGGCTCAGGGCTCGATGCTCGACATCGACCACGGCACGTATCCGTTCGTGACGAGCTCGAACACGGTGGCAGGCTCCGCGGCGGCGGGCGCGGGCGTCGGTCCGCAGAAGCTCAACTACATTCTGGGCATCACGAAGGCCTACTGCACTCGCGTTGGTTCCGGCCCCTTCCCGACGGAGCTTCTGGACGACGTGGGCGAAGAGCTCCGCAAGAAGGGCAACGAATTCGGCGCGGTGACGGGGCGCCCCCGTCGCTGCGGCTGGTTTGACGGCGCAGCCCTGCGTCGCGCGGTGGAGATCAACGGCCTCACGGGCCTTGCGGTGATGAAGCTTGACGTCTTTGACGGCATGGACACCGTGAAGCTTGCGGTGGGCTACAAGGTGGACGGCAAGCCCGTCGATCTGATGCCCTACGGCGCGGACGCGGCCGCCAAGTGCGAGCCTGTCTATGAGGAGTTCCCGGGCTGGAAGGAAAGCACCTTCGGCATGACGAAGTGGGAGCAGCTGCCGAAGTCGGCGCAGGCCTACCTGAAGCGTCTTTCTGAAGTCGCCGGCTGCCCGATCGCCCTCGTTTCGACGGGTCCCGATCGTGAGCAGACGATTCTTCTCGACAATCCCTTTGCGTAGTCGGTAGAATCCCGCCCCAAGGAAAAAAGCGGTTTTGGTCTCAGAACCGCTTTTTCGTTAACTCTTTTACGCACAGAACCATGCAGCACGATCACGTTAGTTGGCAGCAGTACATTGACCTTTGCGAGCGCCTCGTGGCGCGCGTTGCCGAGAGCGGCTGGGAGTTTGACTCCCTGCTGTGCCTCGCGCGCGGCGGCATGCGGCCCGGCGACTTCTTCAGCCGCGTCTATAGCAAGCCGCTCGCCATCATGACGACGAGTTCCTACCGCGAGGCGGCGGGCACGGTGCAGGGCGAACTTGACATCGCGCAGTACATCACCGGCGTGTCGGATTTAAAGGGCAAGCTCCTTCTCGTGGACGACCTCTGCGACTCCGGCAAGACCATTCAGAAGGTGGTGGAGCATCTTCGAAAGAACTACCCCGCCATCACGGAAATCCGCGTGGCGGTGATCTGGCTCAAGGCCTGCTCCGTCTTCAAGCCCGACTACAGCGTGGTGCAGTACGAGGACGCCCCCTGGATCCATCAGCCCTTTGAGGCGTATGACGATCTCGGCGCCGCCAAGCATCTCGAGAACTGCCGCAAGAAGTTTGGCGACGCGCTTTGATCGCCGCGCTTTGCGCACGAAAAAAATCCTGCCTCGGCTTGTTGGCTCGGGCAGGATTTTTTTGGATTCAGACCGCCCTGAGCCGCTTGCAGAAGCTCGTCTTTCCAACGAGCTCCACGAGCGCTTCAGGGATCTTTTCATCGTTGGTGACCGTGACGCTGGGAAGAGAAGTGTTGGCCACCTTCATCGCGATCGAGAGGACCGCAATCTCGGCCTGAGACGCCTGCAGCTTCTTTTCAAGCTTGGCGCCGAGCGTTTCGGGGAAGTCGCCGTCCGTGATGACGAGAATGAGGTTCGCCTCGCCAGCGAAGGTTTCGCCTTCGGCGAGCTCGTCCGCCGCCCAGAGAAGCGCTTCGTTGATGGGGGTGGAGCCGTAGGCGTTCACGGCTTTGAATCGCATCAGAAATTTGTTCGACGTGTCGCTCTCGCGGACGAGAGGACCGACGTGGGCATGCTCGAGGCCGGGAAAGACCGCGATGTTCCGGCGAATGCCGCTTTCCCGATCGAGCGCCTGCCACAGGGCGGCGACGGCGATCTTGGCGGACGTCATGCGGGTGACGCCCATGGACCCCGAGCGGTCCAGAAGCACGACGAGACGTCCGCGCACGGCGTCGTGTGCGGCGGGCGACGCAAAGAGCCGCTCACTGCCCATTCGGGCCCGCAGTGCGATGTCGGGCGCCGAGAGAAAGCCAGTCACGGATGCTTCGTCTTCATCGTCGTCGGTGAAGCGGAAGGCGCGTTCAAAGGCGTGCTGGATCGTTCGGCACTTTGTTTCTGACTGATTGAATTTTCGTGTGTAGAGGGCCGCGTCCTCCAGGGCGCAGCGGTCTTCGATGGCGTCGGGATCGGGCCAGTTGTTTACGGTGTAGCTCACCTCGCTCTTGGCCTTTCGCTTAAGCGGCACGACTTTTTCAGCGCTGTCAACCGCCTTGCCGTCGCCGTTGCCTTCGTCAAGAAAGTGCGCAAGGCCGAGGTCGGGGAGGTCGCCCTTTTTGGCGGTGAGGAGCCGCCGCAGGAACGGCTTGTCGAAGTGGTAGGCGCCGTTTTTGGCCGTTGCCTGAGCGCTCTCAAAGGTCTCGTGCCGGAGGCGAGGCTGGCGCGCTGCCAGAGCTTCCTCGAGTCGATCACGAATAGCCTGAGCGATGACGACGACGGCTTGTGTGTCCGGGGCCGTGCGGGCGCCGCGGGCAAGCGTGAGGAGCTCGTCGCGAAGCGATTTCGGTAAATGGGCTTTGACGATCTCGCGCAGCGCTGGAAGCTGGCGCTGCGGCCACTGCATCGGGAGCTCTGTCGTGAGCTCCAGGTGCAGCCACAGGCAGAGTTGCACCAGGGGCGGGTGACTTTCCGCTTCTTGCGCTGCCAAAAGATGCCGCTTTTCGAGAACTTCTGCCATCGCTTCCCGCCAGAGGGCGTAGTAGTCGCTTTCGGCCATGCCGAGTGTGTCGATGCGGATGTCTTCGAGGACGTTGATGAGGGATCTCAAAAAAGGCGTCAAGTGCGCAATGTCGGGGAGCACCGTCATGTCGGACGTCTTCACATGCATCATTTCGTGAATGCCGTGCCCGAGCGCGAGTGCTTCGAAGGCTTCGTCATGGGGGTCGAGGGACCCTAGCCAGACGGTTTTGCCATCCGTCATCGGGCTGTCAGAAAAGGAGAAGACGACGGGACGGTCGGGCGTCGCAACGGAAATCCGCATCAACGTGTCCACGACGCCGCGCTTGCGGCCGGCGGGCGAGGAATTCGGATGCCGGTAGAAAAGCGTGCGATACAGGGGTTCCGACATGGGCCTGGTTCTCCTTTTGCGAAAAACGGAATTGAGGCATTATGACGGATGGCGAAAGAATCTTCTTTTGCAATCTGGAAAATTGATTGCAAAAGTTCGGAAAACGCTGACTGGAATCGCGCGCAAAACAAAACCCCGCCTGAATTTCAAGCGGGGTTTTGTCGGAATTCTGCGGATGGTGCCCAAGACTGGACTCGAACCAGCATGCCTTGCGGCGCTGCGACCTGAACACAGTGCGTCTACCAATTTCGCCACTTGGGCAGAAATCCTGAGACGCGAATTATGCCTATACTTTTAGAATTGTCAACTTCTTTTTTTCATGTGACGATTTTTGACTCAGAACGATGGCTAAAAAATTGAATAGAACAACTCCGGAGGCGGTGAATGCCTTTGCCGGTGTTTTGTGGTTGCTTTACGAATCGGGAAAGGATCAGCTTCCCTTGGCGGAGGTTGCCGCGCAGTTGGGTATTGCTCCCGAGCGGCTCGCGCTGCTGTGCGAGAAACAAGGGTTTGACGACCCGCTTGATGGCGTAGCGCGGATCGAAGGCGACGCCGTGGTGCTGAAGTGTCGGCGCAGCGACCTGGCGCTGGCGCGCGTGACGGCGGCCGATTTCAACTTTTTCGCCACAGAGCCCGACGGCACCCGATGGGAGGTTTGCGGTGATGTGGATCCCGCTGATTTTCTGCCAGGCATGGTAGTGCTTGTGAAAAAAGCCCCGGGCGGCGTGGCGGACTTTCTGGCCGCTTCCCCCCAGTCAGAGCGCTCGTTCGTGTGTCGCGTAGGGATGCAAAGAGACTGGGTGGACCTCGTTGACTCGCGTTTTCCTCTGGCGCAGGTGAAGCTTGAAGCGAAGCTGCCGGACGACGTCAAGGCGGGGACGCTCGTTGAGGTGACGGTGCTGGCTTCAGAAAGGTACTTGCCGGACACGTTTGTAGGGCGCCTCGTGCGGGTGCTGGGCTCAGAAGACGATGCGGTGACGCAGCTTGAAGTGGCGCTCACGCGATTTTCCTTGCCGCACGTGTTTTCAGAAGCGGTTTTGTCGGAAGCGTCAGCGTTGCCTGACGCACCCGATGAAGCGGAGGCAACAGAGCGCATTGATCTTCGCGATATCCCCTTCATGACGATCGACGGCGAGGATGCCCGTGACTTTGACGACGCCGTGTGGGCAAGATCGGAAGCCAAGGGCGGCTGGCGATTGCTCGTGGCGATCGCAGACGTCAGCCACTACGTGACGGAAGGCTCGGCCTTGGACAACGAGGCGCAAAAGCGCGCTACGAGCGTGTACTTCCCGAGCTGCGTCATTCCGATGCTCCCCGAGAAGCTCTCGAACGGCCTTTGCTCCTTGAACCCTGACGTGGACCGCTGCGTCATGGTCTGCGACATGAAGATTTCGCCCGAGGGGGAGACGACCGCTTATCAGTTCTACCCCGGCCTCATTCATTCGCATGCGCGCTTGACGTACACCGCCGTCTGGCAGGCGATCAACGGCGATCCAGAGGATTTGCTCAAGCGGGGCGGCTCGATCGAGGACGTCTACGTCCTCTACGATCTCTACAAGGCGCTTCGGGCGGCGCGGGAGCGGCGCGGGGCGATTGACTTCGAAACGCAGGAGACGCAGGTGGTCACCGACGAGACGGGCCTCATCAAGGCCATCGTCCGGCGCGATCACAACGACGCGCACCGCCTCATTGAAGAATGCATGCTTGCCGCGAACGTGAGCGCCGCGGACTTCATCGAGCGGCGCAAGGCGATGTCGCTATTCCGCGTGCATGAGCCGCCGTCGCCCGACCGGCTGGCGCAGCTTAGGAGCACGCTTGCGTCGCTCAATCTGACGCTCGGGGGCGGGGACAAGCCCTCGGCCGCCGACTTTGACAAGCTGATTGAGGCCGCCCGCGCAACGCCCGCCTGCGACGTTGTGCAGACGGCGTGTCTGAGAACGATGCAACGCGCGATGTATGCGCCAGACAACACTGGACACTACGGGCTGGGCTACGCCGCTTACACGCACTTCACATCCCCCATTCGACGCTATCCCGATCTTCTCGTGCACCGCACAATTCGCGCGCTTTTAAAGCGCCGGCGCTATCAGCCGAAGGTGGCGGAGGGCGCCGATGAGGTGCTGGGGCAGGCTTCTGGCGAAAAGGTGACGGCCGTGATGCGCGAAAAAAAGGCGCAGCGATCTGCGGCGCCCCTGTCGGCTGTGCGGCAGAAGCAGCACGACGTCTGGGAGAGGCTGGGGCTCATTGCGTCAGCGTGCGAGCGGCGCGCGGACGAAGCCTCGCGCGACGTCACCGCGTGGCTCAAGTGCCGGTTCATGGAAAAGGCAGACGGCCGCACGTACGAGGCGACCGTCACCGGCGTCATTGGCGCCGGGCTCTTTGTGACGCTCGACGATCCGTTTGTGGAAGGCTTTGTGCACGTCTCCCGCATTGGCAGCGACTACTATGACTTTGACGAGCAGACGTCTTCGATGAAGGGGCGTCGCGACGGCAAGGTCTATTGCCTTGGCACGCGGCTCAAGGTGACGGTCTACGAGGTGAATCCTGAGATGCGCCGCATTGACTTCAAGGCGGAGGACGCCGGGCGGCGTGAGCGGCGCGCTGAGGGCGGCCGGCGAGGCCGTTTTGCAGACGCCGATCCCTGGAGCTGGGACTGGGACGAGGATCCTGAGGACTTTGACTTCGAGGCCTTCTGCGGCGAGGCGCCGGTGAAGAAAAAGAAGAAGCGCAAGAAGTCGCGCAGCCGGTAGGCGGCGAAATTTCAAGCACAAGCGGGACATTTGCGGCACAATGCCGGCTCCCCAAGTAAGGAAACGAACATGGCAAAACAGATCGTGCTGGCCGGCTTTCATGCGGTCAACGCCCGGGCTCGCTTGAAGCCCGACAGCATCAAGGTGGTTTATGTGGACCGCGACCGTCGCGACAAGCGCATGCAGGAATGTCGCGCGCGGCTCGAGAAAGCGCAGGTGAAGGTGGTCTTTGCAGATGCGGGGCGCTTGAACGGCCTTGCGCCCGACTTGCCGCATCAGGGCATCGTGGCGCTCGCAGACGAGATTTCCAACAGCCTCACGTTTGACGAGCTTTTGGACAGCATCACCGAGAAGACGCTGATTCTGATTCTGGACGGCGTCACGGATCCGCGCAACTTCGGCGCGTGCCTGCGCGTGGCGGACGCCGCGGGCGTACAGGCGGTGATCGCGCCGCGAGACCGCTCGGCTTCCTTTTCGCCCGCGGCCGCCAAGGCGGCGGCAGGCGCTTGGGAGACGGTGCCCGTCGTGACGGTGACGAATCTGGCGGCGAGCATCGTGGAATTGAAGGACGCGGGCGTCCTCGTTGTGGGCGCAGCGGGCGAAACCGAAAAGACGATCTACGACTTTGATCAGAAGCGGGCGTTTGCCTGGGTGCTGGGCGCCGAGGGTGAAGGCCTGCGGCAGCTGACGCGCAAGCGCTGCGACGATCTCGCCAAGATTCCGATGCTGGGCACGGTGGAAAGTCTCAACGTGTCGGTGGCGGCGGGCATCTGCCTCTTTGAAACGGCGCGTCAGCGCAGACAATGAGAAAGAGTGCTATTCTCTCCCGACAGCAAATCTGATTGAGAACGAATTCAGCTCTCCGAAGAGGCCGGTTGCGGACAACGTCATTCGCCGACGTCGTCCGCAGACCGGCCGTTTTTTTTGCGTACCAGTGAGTTCCAGACAACAAAAAACCCGGGCGGAGCCGGGTTCAGTGCTTGTTCTCTGGCGGAAGGGGAGGGATTCGAACCCTCGATACGGTATAACCGTATACCGGATTTCGAGTCCGGCGCATTCGACCACTCTGCCACCCTTCCGTGCGGAAAGTGTCCGACAGAGAATTCGCGCATTTTAACAAACGAAGGCCGAAAATCAAGGGCTGTTTTCAAAGGAACATGATTTTTTAATAGGCAGCGGCAGTCGGCAATTGGTTTTGTGTCGTTTTTTTGGCAACACCTTCGTTGCGCACGATGACAAAAGCAAAAAGATCCTTGTCGTGCGAACGGGCCGGTGATATGTTCCAAAATATTCAACTATTGCCAAGGGAGGCGCTTCACCATGGACATTTCAGAAAAAGATCTCAAGCACTTCAGCGAAGTGCGTGCGCAGCTCGCGGATGCCGTGAGCAAGATGCAGAACGCTTTTCAGGACAAGAAGATTTCCAAGGCGCTGGCGCAGGAAATCTATGACACGGCTCGTCAGATTCTCGAAGCAGGCGCCGCGCTTGTGGGAGGGCTGGCTTCCACGGCGGTCGCCGCCGTGAAGGAAGAAGTGACGGAGGCGAAGAAGCCTGAAGCGAAGAAGGCGGCAGCCAAGAAGCCGGCGGCGAAGAAGGCTCCGGCAAAGAAGGCGGCTGCGGCGGCGGAAGAAAAGAAGGTTGCGGTGAAAAAGCCGGCGGCGAAGAAAGCGGTTGCCAAGCCGGAAGCAAAGCCCGCTGAGGCGCCGGCAGAAACGAAGCCGGCGAAGCCCGCCGCTAAAAAGGCGGTGAAGAAGGCGCCGGCCGAGGCCAAAGTGGAAAAGCCGGCAGAAAAGGCGGCGCCTGCGAAGAAGACGACCGTGAAGAAGGCGGTCGTGAAGGAAGCAAAGCCCGCAGCGGAGAAGCCGGCGGCAAAGAAAGCGCCGGCGAAGAAGGTCGCGGCAGAAAAGCCCGTCCAGAAGACGCCTGCGAAGAAGGCCGAGCCCAAGACCGAAAAGCCGGCGGTTGCGAAGAAGCCCGCGGCCAAGAAGACGGCGGCAAAGAAGTAGCCGCATCTGTCGCCTCTTGTTTGTGAGACGCCTGCGGCGAGTCGTTTTTTCGTCTCGCGCGGGCGTTTTTCATCGGCATGGCCTACAATGCCTGCCGATTTCAGCGCCGTTCGCAAGCGGTGCTTGCCGACCGCCTCGCCGGGCTCCTCTCGAAGGAGCCGCTTCTGATGCAGGCGGGCGGCGACGCCGGGCGGCCTTCGCTCTCGGCCTTTCATAGTTAGTTGCCTGTATTCTTCCGGCCGACGGCGGTCCCTTGCCACTGGCAAGGCGGCGGACGTTGCGCCGCATCTTCCTATTGTGACGAAAGACATTGCCCCGGGATTTGTGATCGAGGCCGCGCTCTTGACGAGTCCGAAGCCCCTCAAGATCGGCGAGCTCGCGAGACTTTTTGCGAATCGCTACACCAAGGATCGCATCACTCAGGAGCTCGGCAAGCTCGCCGAGTTCTGGGAGAAGCGCGGACTGCGGCTAGTGGAGGTGGGAGACGGCTGGCGTTTTCAAAGCGCGCCGGAAATTTCGGGCTACCTCGTGCGCCTGGTGGAGGAGAAGGCTCCGAAGTATTCGCGCGCCGTGATGGAGACTTTGGCCATCATTGCCTATCGGCAGCCGGCAACGCGCGGCGACATCGAGGAAATCCGCGGGGTGGCGGTGAACCCGAACATTCTGCGGCAGTTGGAAGAGCGCGGCTGGATTGAAATCATCGGCCATCGCGAAAGCCCCGGACGTCCGGCGCTCTTTGCGACGACGCCGCAGTTTTTGAACGACCTCGGCCTCCGCAGTCTGTCGAGCCTTCCGCCCTTGAAGGGCGAGGCGCCGCAGGCGCAGGAGTTCGAGCTTGATTTTTCGGACGAGAAGATTCAGGAGAATCTGGGCGGGCAGGACGGCAAAAAAGCAGCACCCCCGGCGGGCGAAGCTGCTGCGACGCAAGAAAAGCCTGTTCAGCCCGATGCGCCAGAGACAACGCTTGTTTTTGATGAGACACAGCATGACGACGAAAAAAACGAAGTCTGAAGCCGCGGAAGCGGCAGTGGAAGAAAAAGTGACAGTGCGTCGCAGCCGCGCCAAGAAAAGCGCGGAAGCGGCGAGCGCGGCTGATGCTGCGCCGCAGGCCTCGACAGAGGCGCCTGCGGAAGTGAAGCCTCGCCGTCGTCGTGTCGTGAAGAAGGAGGCGGAGGTCGTGGCGGATGCGGCGGTTGAAGCGCCCGTTGAAGCAAAGGCTGTCGAGAAGCCCAAGCGCGCAAGAAAGACGGTGAAGAAGGCGGCCGCGTCGGAAGAGACGCCGGAAGCAGTGGCGGAGCCTGCGGCTGAAGCCAAGAAGCCCGCTCGCCGCCCGCGGGTGAAGAAGGCGCCGGAAGCGCCGGCACCCCAAGAGGAGGCGGCTGCGATCGACGTGCCGGAAGTCCGTGAGCAGCCGGAGCCTGCGGCTGAAAAAATGGAAAGCGCCGTTGCAGCGACGGAAGAAAAGCCCGAAGGGGCTGAAGCTGCAGGACGTCCCGATCGCAAACCGCTGAGCCGCACGCTGCGTCGCCGTCGTCGCACGGGAGACCGGGACGGCCGAGACAGCAGGGACGCCTCGGCGACAAGGCCTGAAGCCAAGGCGGGCGTCGAGGCGACGCAAGAGCCGGTGATGGTGGAATCAACGGACGACGGCTCTGAAAAGGCGTTTTGCTCGGACAAGGTGTTTGATCCTCAGGTTTTCAGCCGCGGCAAGAAGGCGCAGAAGGATGCGCTGATGGCTCAAAGCGAAAAGCTGCAGAAGGTGCTCGCGGACGCGGGGCTCGGCAGTCGCCGCGACATGGAGCAGCTCATTCTCGAGGGCCGCATTTCGGTGAACGGGACGCCCGCCTACATCGGCCAGCGCGTGATGCCCGCGGACGTGGTGAAGATCAACGGCCGCGTCGTGAAGCAGGCGCAGAGTTCGGGGGGCGTCAAAAAGACGCCGCGCGTTCTGGTGTACCACAAGCCTGTGGGAGAAATCGTGAGCATGGACGATCCCGAAGGTCGTCCTACGGTGTTTGATCACCTTCCGAAGGTGAGCCACGGCCGCTGGATTGCGGTGGGGCGGCTTGACTTCAACACGGAGGGGCTCCTGCTCTTTACGACGAGCGGGGAGCTTGCCAACCGCCTGATGCATCCTCGGTACGCGATTGAACGCGAGTACGCCGTGCGCGCCGCGGGCGTGATGACCGAAGAGGGATTGAAGGCGCTTACGACGGGGGTGGAGTTGGAAGACGGCCCTGCCGCCTTCTCCAAGGTGGAGGAAAAGGGCGGCGAAGGCGTCAACCGCTGGTACCTCGTGCGCATCAATGAGGGGCGCAACCGCGAGGTGCGCCGCATGTTTGCCGCGGTGGGCCTCACGGTGAGCCGCTTGATTCGCGTGCGCTACGGCGCGGTGCAGCTGCCGAAAGACTTGGATCGAGGCGCGACAAAGGAGCTGCCGGCGGACTGGGTGCGCGCCTGGATGGCGGACCTGGAAGCGGCAGCGCCCGTGCCGAATCCTCATGCGAAGAAGTCGGGCGGCAAGGGTGACGCAAAGAAGTTCGACAAGTTTGGCGGCGGCAAGAACGGGAAAAAGAACGGCAAGAAGGGGCGCGGCGACCGCGAGTTCCAGCGCATCCCTGACCCGATGACGTCCACGGTGAACTACATCGCCAGCGGTCAGCTCGATCAGGCGCAGCGCGTTTATTCCCGAGGGCTGGCGGACAACGGCGCTCGTGGTTCTCACGACTTCGGCCGGGGGGACGGCATCAAGGGCAACCGCCGCTTTTCGCGGGGTGGCCGCGGCCGCTGACTTGAAATCGTTTGATTTTTGTCAAAAGGCTTGAAAATCAAACGAAAATCCGTATAATGGCGCCCGCATGAGAGGAAAGACGTCTTTGGGACGTCTTTCGGATCGCAACGGCGCCGCGGATTTTCTGCGGTGACGGAGGGCTCGGGGCGACCCGCTTCCTCCGCTGGCGAACTTTTCGCCGGCCGCTCCATACTTCATTCTGGCGGGCGTTCGCGCTGCGTCAGTTTTCTTCGGGGAAGTTTCCGAAGGAAAAAGGGATGGGCTTGCAAGCCCATTTTTTTTTGTTTTTTCGCAAAAGCGGACTGATGGCGACTAGCACTGCGCAAATTGCCGAACTCATCGAGAGCACGGTGACCGGGCTCGGCTTTGAGTTTGTGGATTATGAAAAGCTCCCGCACGGCCTCCTGCGCGTCACGATTGACAGCACGAAGGAAGGCGGCATCACGGTGGACGACTGTGAGATGGTGAGCGACCAGATCACGCACCTCTTTACGGTGGAGGGCGTGGATTACGAGCGGCTTGAAGTGAGCAGCCCCGGCGTGGACCGGCCTTTGAAGCGCGCCCGCGACTGGCAGCGCTTCCTCGGGCGTCCTGTGCACGTGGAGCTTTACGAGCCCTTGAAGGCGGAAGGCTTTCCTGAGGCCGGCCGCCGCAAGATGGACGGCCGCGTGCTCGAAGTGACGGGCGAGGGGCCCGAGGCGCAGATCCGCTTTTCGTTTGAAGAGATTCACATCGCCCGCACGCCTTCCGAGGCGGTGCGCGGCAAAAAGCCCGGGAAGAAGGCGGCGAGCGCCGCAGAGCCCGTGGTGGTTACCTTTGACTTGGCCGACGTCGATCGCGCCAACCTGATTGCTGAGCTTGACTTTAGAGGGAAGAAATAATGAGCCGCGACATGCTCGAGATGGTCGATGTTCTGGCCAATGAAAAAAATGTGGAAAAGGCCGCTGTGTTCGGCGTGCTGGAGACGGCGCTCGCGAGCGCGGTGAAGAAGGCGCAGTTCCCCGGTGAAGACGCTGACGTCGTGGTGTCCGTGGATCAGAACACGGGCGACTGGACGGCGACCCGCCGTTGGCTCGTCGTGAGCGGCGACGAAGGCCTGCAGGAGCCCGACCGCGAGGAAATGCTCGCTGACGTCGAAGAGGACTACCCCGGCATCAAGGTGGGCGACTACATTGAAAAGCCCGTGGAGAACATCAATTCCTCCGGCCGCCGCTTTGCCCAGGACGCCAAGCAGGTCATCCTGCAGCGCCTGCGCGACGCCGAGCGCGAACAGATCCTGCGCGAATTCCTCGCCCGCAATGAAGAGATCATCAACGGCACCGTAAAGCGCATGATGAAGGAAGGCGCGATCATCGAGATCGGCCGCCTGGACGCCATGCTGCCGCGCTCGGAGATGATTCCGCGTGAAAACCTTCGCAATGGCGACCGCGTCCGCGCGCTCGTCCTGCGCGTCGAGGAAAGCGCCAAGGGCAAGCAGGTCATTTTGTCCCGCGCGTGCCCCGACTTCCTCAAGAAGCTCTTTGAACTTGAAGTGCCGGAAATCGAAGAAGGCGTGGTGGAGATCAAGTCTGCCGCCCGCGATCCCGGCCAGCGTGCGAAGATCGCCGTCATGAGCCGCGACAAGCGCATTGATCCCGTGGGCACCTGCATCGGCATTCACGGCTCCCGCGTTTCCGCCGTCACCAACGAGCTCGCCGGCGAGCACATCGACGTCGTGCGCTGGGATGAGAACCCCGTGCAGTACATCGTGGAAGCCTTGAAGCCCGCGAAGGTGACGAAGGTCATGGCGGACGAAGAGGCGAAGTCGATGGACGTCACGGTGGACGAAGACAATCTCGCCATCAGCATTGGCAAGGGCGGCCAGAACGTGCGTCTTGCGACCGAATTGACCGGCTGGCAGATCAACATCATGACCGCTGATGAAGCCAACAAGAAGCGCGAAGAGGAGGAGGCCGCGGCCTGCGCCGAATTCACGAGCGAGCTGGGGCTTGAAGAAGAAAAGGCCCGCGCGCTCTTTGAAGGCGGCATCTACAGCCTGGAAGAGCTCGCCTACGTGCCGGAGTCTGAAGTGGCTTCGCTGGGCGTCTTCGCCGAAGACGAACTCGCCGCCGTGCGTGAAAAGGCTCGCAACGTGCTGCTCGCGCAGGCGCTGCAGCGTGAGGAGAATCTGCGTCAGGCCGACGAGAGCCTCCTGGGGCTTGACGGCATGGACAATGACCTCGTTGCGAAGTTTGTCGCCGCCGGCGTGAAGTCCGCGGCCGACCTCGCTGATCTCGACGCTGAGGAAGTGATGGAGAAGACGGGGCTTGACAAGGAATCGGCAAGCCGATTCATCATGGCAGCCCGCGAAGCGGCCTGGACGGATGCGCAGTAAGCGCCAATAAAAGAAGGCAGAAGAACATATGGCGAATAACACGGTCAATGAATTTGCGGCGGAGATGGGCATTCCTGCCAAGACCCTGCTTGCGCAGCTGAAGGCCGCCGGCATCGAGAAGTCGAGCGAAACGGACAGCGTGAGCGACGCGGACAAGCGCGTCCTTTTGGAGAGCATGCGTCAGGAGCGCGGCTCCCAGCGCGCAGGCAAGGTGACGGTGCAGCGTCGCGAGACGAGCACCATCCGCCAGCGCGACGGCCAGGGCGGCGCCCGCACGATTGAAGTTGAAGTGCGTCGCAAGCGCGTCTTCGTGAAGCGCGACGATGATCGCGCCCGGATGATTGCCGCGGCCCGCGCGGAAGCCGAAGCGAAGGCGCGTGCTGAAATGGCCGCCAAGGCGAAGGCGGCGACGCAGGACGAAGCGGCGGCAGCGGCTGCGAAGGCGAAGGCCGAGCAGGAAGCGGCGGAAGCCGCCCGGCGTGCGGCGGCTGAAGCGGCGGCGAAGAAGGCTGCGGAGGAAGCGGCGGCAAAGCGCGCTGCCGAAGAAGCGGCAAAGAAGGCGGCGGAAGAAGCCGCTCGCAAGGCCCGCGAAGAAAAGGCGGCGCAGGAAGCGGCGGCCAAGGCGGCCGCTGAAAAGGCGGCGGCAGAAAAGGCGAAAGCGGCGGTGAAGCCCGTCGCAGCAAAGCCTGTCGCCGCGAAACCCGCAGCGGCGCCGGCCGTTGATCCGGCGGTTGCCAAGGCGGAGGCTGAAGCGAAGGCCGCCGAACAGGCGCGTCGCGAAGCGGCCCGCAAGAAGG
This sequence comes from uncultured Oscillospiraceae bacterium, assembly GCA_963587345.1. Lineage (GTDB taxonomy): Bacteria > Pseudomonadota > Gammaproteobacteria > Burkholderiales > Burkholderiaceae_F > Duodenibacillus. The sequence continues at coordinate 19,988 of CAVACW010000025.1, forward strand.
CGATGGAAGAAGCGGCGGCCATCCGTGAAATGATGAGCAAGCCCAAGACCGTCCTGAAGGCGAAGGTCGATCGCGGCGACAAGACGGACCGCAAGGAAGAGGCGAAGACTGCCGCCAAGCCTGCGGAAGCGAAGAAGGACGCCAAAGACGTCAAGAACCCCGTGCAGAAGGCGGGCGCCAAGCCCGCTCAGAAGGCTGCTTCGGGCGGCAATGACCGCAACGGCGACGCCAAGAAGGGCGGCCGCAACGGCAAGAAAGGCGACGGTCGCGGCGAGCGCTGGGGCGACGACGGCGACAACCGTCGCAAGATGAAGACCCGCGGCGGCGACGAGGGGGACGAATCCTGGGGCGGCCGCCGCAAGCACCACCAGCACCATGAACCGTCGGCGCAGCAGATGCCCGCTGAACCCGTGGTGCGCGAAGTGAGCGTGCCCGAGACGATCTCGGTGGCGGATCTGGCGCACAAGATGGCGGTGAAGGCGACGGAAGTGATCAAGGTTCTGATGAAGATGGGCCAGATGGTCACCATCAATCAGATGCTCGATCAGGACACGGCGCTCCTGCTCGTCGAAGAAATGGGCCACAAGGCGGTCGCCGCGAAGGCGGACGATCCGGAAGCCCTGCTGGGCGAACTGCAGGAAGGCGCTCAGCAGTTCCCGGCGGTGCCGCGTCCCCCGGTTGTCACGATCATGGGCCACGTCGACCACGGCAAGACGTCCTTGCTCGACTACATCCGCCGCGCCAAGGTGGCGGCGGGCGAAGCGGGCGGCATCACGCAGCACATCGGCGCCTACCACGTGAAGACGCCGCGCGGCATTGTGACGTTCCTTGACACCCCGGGGCATGAAGCCTTTACGGCCATGCGCGCCCGCGGCGCTCAGGCGACCGACATCGTGATTCTCGTGGTGGCCGCCGACGACGGCGTCATGCCGCAGACGCAGGAAGCCATTGCGCACGCCAAGGCCGCCAATGTTCCGATGGTGGTGGCGATCAACAAGGTCGACAAGCCTGAAGCCAATCCCGAGCGCGTGAAGGGCGAGCTCGTGCAAAACGGCGTCCTTCCCGAAGACTACGGTGGAGACGTGCCGTTCTGCCCCGTGTCCGCGAAGACCGGTCAGGGCGTGGACGAACTCCTTGAAAACGTGCTTCTGCAGGCCGAAATGCTCGAATTGAAGGCGCCCGCCGAAGGCAGCGCCAAGGGCCTCGTGATTGAAAGCCGCCTTGACAAGGGCCGCGGTCCCGTGGCGTCCGTGCTCATCCAGTCGGGCCTTTTAAAGAAGGGCGACATCGTTCTGGCGGGCCAGGCCTTCGGCCGCGTCCGCGCCATGATGAACGAAATGGGCAAGCAGGTGGCGTCGGCCGGTCCCTCGATCCCCGTTGAGATTCAGGGTCTCTCTGACGTGCCAGCGGCAGGCGACGAGCTCATCGTGGTGCCTGACGAGCGCAAGGCGCGTGAAGTCGCGCTCTTCCGTCAGGGCAAGTACCGCGACGTGAAGCTCGCCAAGCAGCAGGCCGCGAAGCTCGAGAATCTCTTCTCGGGGGAAAACAACGGCGAAGTGAAGACCCTCGCTCTTATCATCAAGGCGGACGTTCAGGGTTCCACGGAAGCGCTGGTTCATGCGTTGACGAAGCTCTCCACCGACGAAGTGCGCGTTCAGGTCGTGCACTCTGCGGTGGGCGGCATTTCCGAAACCGACGTCAACCTGGCGGCGGCTTCAAAGGCGGTCATCATTGGCTTTAACGTTCGCGCCGACGGCAACGCCCGCAAGGCCGCAGAGCGCGACGGCATCGACATTCGCTACTACAACATCATCTACGACGCCGTGGACGATGTGAAGGCGGCCATGAGCGGCATGCTCTCGCCCGAAAAGCGCGAGACGGCGATTGGTCTTGCGGAGATTCGTCAGACGATCCGCGTGCCGAAGGTGGGCCTCATCGCGGGTTGCCGCGTCCTCGAAGGCGTGGTGCGCCGCTCGGCCAGTGCGCGCCTCTTGCGCGACAACGTGGTGATCTGGACGGGCGAGCTCGCGTCCCTGAAGCACTTCAAGGACGACGTGCGCGAAGTTCAGGCTGGCAACGAATGCGGCCTGTCTCTGAAGGGCTACGACGACATCAAGGTGAACGATCAGCTTGAAATCTTCGAAGTCACGGAAGTGGCGCGCACGCTCTAAGAGGGGAAGCACTCGATGGCCATGAAATCGAAGCGTCCGGGGCGCGCGCTGCGCGTCGCCGATCAGATCGCCCGCGATCTCGCCGAACTCATCCCGCAGAACGTGCGCGACCCCCGCGTGGGGCTCGTCACGATCACGGGCTGCGAGATCACGCCCGACTACGCGCACGCCAAAGTCTTCTTCACGGCCTTGGGCTGCGAAGAGACGGCGTGCCGCGAGGGCTTGAATGCCGCGGCGGGGATGCTGAGAAACTTGATCTTCAAGAAGCTCACCATCCACACCGTGCCGACCCTGCACTTCGTTCTCGATGAAAGCGTGGCCCGCGGCTTTGCCATGGACCGCGTGATCGACGAGGCGATGCAGGCGACGCGACGTTCGGAAGAAAACGCAAAGTAGGCTGCGATGGGCGCAAAAGGCGACAACATTGACGGCGTGATGCTCCTTGACAAGCCCAAGGGCATGTCAAGCAACTGGGCTTTGCAGCTCACGCGCCGCCACATCAACGCAAAGAAGGCGGGGCACACCGGCACGCTGGATCCGATGGCTAGCGGCCTGCTGCCCCTGGCGTTCGGAAACGCGACGAAGTACTCAGCCGACCTCCTGCACGCTGACAAGCGCTATCTCGCGGAGCTCACCTTTGGCGCTGCCACCGACACGATGGACGCTGAAGGCGAGGTGACCGAGCAAAGCGACGTGGTCGTGACGCGCGAGGCGCTGGAAGCCGTGATCCCCGAATTCACCGGGGAGATCGAGCAGACGCCCCCTATGTACTCCGCCGTAAAGCATCAGGGCAAAAACCTTTATGATCTCGCCCGCAAAGGCGTCAGCGTGGAGCGCAAGGCCCGCCGCGTCACCGTGAAGGAGCTTCGGCTCGTGAGCTTTGACGGGAAGAAGGCAGTGCTTGACGCGTGGGTGACCAAGGGCACTTACATCCGAGTGCTCGCCGACGACATTGGCCGGCGGCTGGGAGCTTTCGCGCACCTGACGGCGCTTCGGAGAACGGCAGTGGGCGACCTTCGCATTGAAGACGCGGTGCCGTTTGCGGAGATTGACACCGAGGCGAAGACGATGGAAGAAAAGCGCGCCTACTTGAAGGGCGCCGACTTCCTCTTGCAGTCGCTGCCGGCGGTGACGCTCTCTGCGGACGAAGCGGCGCGGCTCAAAAACGGGCAGCGCCTCGCCGTAAAGTCCTCCGTGCGCGGCGAAGCGAGGGCCTACGGGCCGGAAAAGAATTTGCTGGGCGTGGTGGAAGTGGACGCGAGAGGCGTCATCCATCCCGTGCGGCTCATGCGAAATTTAGAGAATGATCCGTCCTGACTGAAAGCGGGACAACTTCAGGAAATTAAAATGACAAGAGCTATTCGCAATATTGCAATCATTGCTCACGTTGACCACGGCAAGACGACTATGGTTGACAAGCTCCTGCAGTGCGCGGGCACGTTCCGCAGCAATCAGCAGGTCGACGAGCGCGTGATGGACAGCGGCGACATTGAAAAGGAACGCGGCATCACGATTCTCGCGAAGAACTGCGCCGTGGAATACGAAGGCGTGCACATCAACATCATCGACACCCCGGGGCACGCGGACTTTGGCGGTGAAGTGGAGCGCGTCCTCTCCATGGTGGACGGCGTGCTCCTTCTCGTGGACGCCGTGGACGGCCCGATGCCGCAGACGCGCTTTGTGACCCGCAAGGCGCTGGCCGCCGGCTTGAAGCCCATCGTCGTCATCAACAAGGTGGACCGTCCGGGCGCTCGTCCGGAATGGGTCGTCAATCAGACGTTCGATCTCTTTGACAAGCTCGGCGCCACCGAAGACCAGCTCGACTTTCCGGTGATCTACGCGTCCGCCCTCGAAGGCTACGCGGGCTACACCGACGACGTCGAGGAATTGAAGAAGATCGGCAACATGCGCGCCGTCTTTGACACCGTGATCAAGTACGTTCCGGTGCGTGAAGACAACGCGGAAGCGCCGCTGCAGCTGCAGATCTGCTCTCTGGACTACAACAGCTACGTAGGCAAGATCGGCATCGGCCGCGTGCACCGCGGCACGCTGAAGGCGGGTCAGAGCGTCGTGATCATGAACGGGCCGGACGACACCCCGAAGGCGGCGAAGATCAACCAGATCCTCCAGTTTGAAGGGTTGGATCGCAAGATCGTCGACTTTGCGCAGGCGGGCGACATCGTTCTCGTGAACGGCATTGAAGAGCTCAACATCGGCACGACAATCACGGATCCCGCGTCGCCTGAAGCCCTTCCGATGCTCACGGTGGACGAGCCGACGCTTACCATGAACTTCATGGTGAACACCTCGCCCTTGGCGGGCCGCGAAGGCAAGTTTGTGACGAGCCGCCAGATTCGCGAGCGTCTCGAGCGTGAACTGAAGTCAAACGTCGCGATGCGCCTGCGTCCCACGGACGATGAGACGGTGTGGGAAGTCTGCGGCCGCGGCGAACTGCATCTCACGATTCTTCTGGAAAACATGCGCCGCGAAGGCTATGAGCTTGCCGTGGGCCGTCCCCGCGTGCTCCTCAAGATGGTGAACGGCGAAAAGCAGGAGCCGTACGAGCTGCTCACCGTGGACGTCGAGGAAGAGCATCAGGGCGCCGTGATGGAAGAGCTCGGCCGCCGCAAGGGCGACCTGCAGGACATGCAGCCTGACGGCAAGGGGCGCGTGCGCCTTGAGTATCGCATTCCGGCTCGAGGCCTGATCGGCTTCCAGTCGATGTTCATGACGATGTGCCGCGGCACGGGCATCATGAGCCACGTGTTTGACGACTACGGTCCGATCAAGCAGGGCGATGTGGGCGAACGTCGCTCGGGCGCCATCATCAGTCAGGACGACGGCTCCGCTGTGGCGTACGCCCTCTGGAAGATTCAGGAGCGCGGCCGCCTCTTCGTGAGCCCCGGCGACGCCCTCTACGAAGGCATGATCATCGGCGAGCACTCGCGTGAAAACGACATCGTCGTGAACCCGATCCGCTGCAAGCAGCTCACCAACATCCGCGCTTCCGGCACGGACGAAGCGATCCGCCTCGTGCCGCCGGTGCAGCTCACGCTGGAAAGCGCCGTTGAATTCATCAACGACGACGAGCTCGTGGAAATCACGCCGAAGACCATTCGTCTGCGCAAGCGCTGGCTGAAGGAATTCGAACGCCGTCGCGCTTCCCGCGCCGAGCGTGACGAAATGACGCTCTAAGCGACTCAAGCTTCACGTCAAAAATGAAGCGCAAAGCGCCCGCAGACCTCTGCCCGTGCGGCTCTGAAAAGCCGTTTGCGGCATGTTGCGGGCGTTTTTTGTCAGGCGAAGCCGAGCCTGCGACGCCCGAAGCGCTGATGCGAAGCCGCTACAGCGCCTACGCGACGCGGAACGCAGATTGGGTGAAGCGCACGTGGGCGGCGGAAACGGCGCCCGCGGATTTGGACGAAGTTGCCGCGTCCGACATCAAGTGGCTGGGGCTCAAGGTGCTCGCGACGGCCTTGCAGGACGAGACGCACGGCACGGTGGAGTTCGTGGCGCGCGGCAGGCTGCCGACGGGCGCCTTTCGGATGCATGAGCTCTCTCGCTTTGAAAAGCGGGACGGTCGCTGGGTGTATGTGGATGGCGACGTGAAGGAAAAGTAGCCCGGCTGTCCAATCGTGCCCGAAGTGCGTCGGATTCTCCGAAAACAGGGAGGCGGGACAGCAGGCGACGAAAGCGCTCCTAGACTTCAAAAATGCACATGCCGCCTGCGGGCGGCGTTTTTTTGGAGACGAAAATGACGAAACCTTGGGTGGTCTGCCACATGATGGCAAGCCTTGACGGCCGCATCGACTGCGCGATGACGGAATTCTTGGGAAGCGAGGCGTATTACGAGGCGCTCGAAGCCCTTCGTTGCGACACGATGTTAGAGGGAAAAACGACGGTGGCGATGCACTACGCCGCACCCGGTGTCTTTTCGGAAGCGAGTCCCGAGCCCGTGGTGGAGGAGTCTTTCTGGAAGGCGGGAGACGCCAAAGTCTGGCAGGTCGTGACCGACACGCGCGGCACGCTCCTCTGGCCCGAAGACACGGGCGCTGAGCGCGTTTGCCTCGTGAGCCGGCAGGCGACAAAGGGCTATCTCGCGTATTTGCGCGAGGCCGGCGTCTCCTACATCGTCGCTGGCGACCAGGCGATTGATCTCGCGAAAGCGATCGACGTTCTCGTGCGGGAGTTTGGCGCAAAGCGCATCGCGGTCGTGGGCGGCGGAAGGCTCAACGGCAGCTTCTTGAAGGAGGGGCTCTTGGACGAAGTGAGCATGGTCTACGGCGCCGGGATCGACGGTCGCAGCCGCTTTGTCACCGCGTTTGAGGGCGTGGCGGACGATCACGCCGAGCCCTACCATTTGCAATTAATTTCAGCGCAGCCCATGGCCGAAGACGCGGTGTGGTTGCGCTACCGAATGAAAAACTGAGGACAAGCATGGAAAAAGACACCCGCTGGCGTTTTTGCGTGGCGCCGATGCTGGACTGGACGGATTCGCACTGCCGGGTGTTTCACCGGGCGCTCTCGGCGAAGGCGCGGCTTTACACGGAGATGATCACCTCGCCCGCGCTCGTGCACGGAAATCGTGAGCGGCTCCTTGCCTTCAACGAGTGCGAGCACCCCGTTGCCTGTCAGCTCGGGGGAAGCGACCCCGCCGAGCTCGCGCAGGCTGCGAAGTGGGTCGCCGAGCGCGGCTACGACGAGGTGAATCTCAACTGCGGCTGCCCCTCGGAGCGCGTGCAACGCGGCAGCTTTGGCGCCTGCTTGATGCTTGAGCCCCAGCTCGTCGCTGACTGCTTCAAGGCGATGCGGGATGCGGTGGACATTGATGTCACCATCAAGCATCGCATCGGCGTGGATGGACAGGATGAATACAGCTTCGTGCGCGACTTTGTGGGGACGCTCTATGACGCTGGCTGTCGTACGTTCATTGTGCACACGCGCTCGGCGTGGTTGAAAGGCCTTTCCCCCAAGGAAAACCGCGAAGTGCCGCCCTTGAAGCGCGAATACGCCGGAAGGCTCAAAAAGGACTTTCCGGAGGCTGTCATCTGCATCAACGGCGGCATTGAGACCCTTGATCTTGCTGAAGCGCTTTTAAAGGAAGTGGACGGCGTCATGGTGGGGCGCGCTGCCTACAAGAATCCATGGCTTCTCACCGATGTGGACGCTCGGCTTTACGGCGTGAAGGACGCCGAGCCCGTGACGCGCGCGGCGGTGGTGGATCGAATGACCGTGTATTTGCAGGAGCGCTATCCCGCGGACCCGCACGTGCTGCGCGGCACGGCGCGCCACATGCTGGGGCTTTTAAACGGCATGGCCGGGGGCAAGATCTGGCGCCGCACGCTCTCTGACCCCGCGGCTTATCAGGCCTTTGGTGCCGAAGTGCTTCATGAGGCGTATGCGCGAGCGGGGTGGCGCGAGTCGGCGTTTGACTCCGACCGCGCCGATGACGACGAGTTTTTCTAGCCTTCGTCTTGGGGTGACACGGGGCGCGTCGGGTCGCTGATCCACTGCGAGAAGCTGCCGACGAAGACGCCGGCGGCAGGAAGGCCCGCCGTGCGGGCTGCCAAGAGATTGGTGCAGGCCCGTACGCCCGAGCCGCAGGTGTGAATGACGCCGGCAGCGGAGCGGCCGGCGAGCTTGACCGCAAAGAGGTGGCGAATCGCTTCGACGGATTTCAGGCGGCCGTCGGGACCGATCATGGCTTCGCCCGGCAGCGAGAGGGCGCCGGGGATGTGGCTTGCCACGGGATCGAGCGTGACGAGTTCACCTAAGTAGCGCGACTTCGGTCGGGCGTCAAGGAGCGTGTGCACGCCGTCGGGGGGCGCCACGAGCGCCTCGATTTCTTCCACGGACCAGATGCGCTCCAACGGAGCGCCCGCGCAGAAGTCGCCAGGTTGCGCTACTGGCGGCCGTTCCTGAGTGACGGGAAGGCCGAGCGAAGACCAGACAGAAAAGCCGCCGTCCAGCACTCGGACGTTGTCGAGCCCAGCAAGTCGCAGCTGCAGCCAGAGGCGCCCCGCAAAGGAGAGTGTGCCGCCGTCGTAGACCACCAGGGCGGAATCTCGTTTCACGCCGAGCGCAGCGAGGGCCGAGACAAAGTGTGCGGGGTTTTGCTAGCCGATGAAAAATCCGTCAAATTTGTCAGAATGAGAGTGCCTTC
>CAVACW010000026.1:0-27823 GCA_963587345.1 uncultured Oscillospiraceae bacterium
CGGCGTTGCTGCAAGGGTGGCAGTCCACGTAGTCAAAGTTGAGCAAGTCGCGGTCAGCAAGCACCTTCACCTCACGCGCCTCATCAAACATCAGGCCCAGACACGTGACGGCGCCGGGGTAAGTGTGCAGCAACTCCTTCATCATCTCGGGACTCCCGAAAGAGAGATGACCACAGGCGAGCTGCTTTGCCATCTCCTTGGAAGAAAAGCTCTTTTCCGCCGGCAGAAGCAGCAGATAGTGCGTCTTTTTCTTCGCGCAGAGAAAGAGGTTCTTCATGCAGTGCGAGCCCAGCAGGGCGGCGATCTTCGCCCCCTCCTCCGTCGTCATGATCGGTTCATGGTCGTGGCGGCAGTAGGGAATGCCAAGCGACTTGAGCTTTGCTTCCACTGCCGTTTCTTCGGGCGTCATGCGGCCTCCTGGTCAAAGCGAGAAAAAGCGCCCGGCGGGTCTCATCACCGGACGCAAAACAACTTCAGGGATGATAGCCGCGGAGAGCGGGGAGCCTCTCCGCGACAATTGTCCTAGCCGCGCTTCTTCGCCTTGAAGTCAGCGATCGCTTTCGCCATTTGCGCTGGCTCCGTCATCAGCATCGGATTGATCATTTCCTTGGCTTCCGCCGCCGTCATGAGTCCCATCTCCACCACGGCCTGCGCAACCGTCACGCCATGCTCTTCGCAATAGTGCGCAACACGCACGCCGTCGGGGTAGGAAAAGGTCGCCGCAACCACCGTCGAAAGCGCGATGGAGCCGTTGGCTTCCTCCGCACAGCGCTTGCGATTGGCGGTAATGCCGTCCACGCAGTCGCGGCGCAGGATGACGAGCTCTTCCGCAACAAGCTGCAGGCTCTCAAAGAGGCACTTGTAGAAGGTGGCATCCCAGACGTTCAAGTCGAGCTCGCCCTCGTCGTAGGCCATGGCGATCGCCACATCGTTGCCCACGACCTGATGCGCAATCTGAATCACCATCTCAGGCACCGTCGGATTGATCTTCCCCGGCATGATGGAGGATCCAGGCGAAAGGGCGGGCAGGTTGATTTCCATCCAGCCCGCGCGCGGACCGGAGCTCATCAAGCGCAGATCCTTCGAAATCTTCGACACCGAAGTCGCCACCTCCTTCACAAGCCCCGACACCGTCACCATGAAGTCCGGATTCTGGAAGCCATCAAAGAGGCTTTCCGCGGGCTTCACGGTTTCGCCGTACTGTTCGGACAAGTACTTGTAGAGGGCATCCATGTAGCCCGGATCTGCGCCCAGCCCCGTGCCGATGGCGGAGCCGCCCATCACAATCTCAAAGCACCCCGGGCGAGCGGCCTTGAGCTTTGCCGCCAATCGCTTCATGAGCGTCGCAAAGCCCTCGAATTCCTGACCCAGCGTCAGAGGAAGCGCATCCTGCCAGCAGGTGCGGCCCACCTTCACGACGTCCTTGAATTCCTCGGCCTTCTTTGCAAAAGACGCCTGCAAGGCTTCGACCCCGACGATGATCTTGTCCAATTCCGGCGCGATCGCGAGGTGTTCCGCGGACGGAATCGTGTCGTTCGTAGACTGCGCCTTGTTCACATGGGTGTTGGGATGCACCGTGTCCTGACCCTTGTGCCCCGTGAGAATCTCGTTGGCGCGGTTGCCGATCACTTCGTTCACGTTCATGTTGACGCAGGTGTAGCCGCCGCCCTGCCACATGTCGAGCGGGAACTGGTCGTCGAACTTGCCGGCATAGACCTCGTCGGCCGCCTGCGCGATGGCGCGGCCGACCTCGGGCGTGATGGCGCCGATTTCAGCATTGGCGCGAGCGCAGGCCTTCTTGATCTGCGCCAGGGCGCGATGCATGCCGGGGTAGAAGATCACCGGCTGGCGGGCGGTGCCCGACACCTTCACCATGCGGTGCGTCTGAATGCCGTAGTAGCGGTCGTCCGGGATCTCCATCTCGCCCAAACAATCGCGTTCAATGCGGGTTGCAGTCATGTTTTGCTCCACGAAAGGATCTTTCATTCACTTTTCAGAAAGGCCGCCGGTTCACGGCGCTCTCTGCTTTCGAACGCCATTCTCTCCGCCCCCGCCCCGCAGCCGAAGGAAAAACAGGAATATAGTTGTGCAACTTCACTTTTTCTTAACTCAGGTTTTCAGCTTTCCATGAAATCCGACGTTCTCAACCTCTATCAGCTCAAGGTCTTCCAGCTCGTCGCGAGAAAGAAGCTCATCCGAGAAGTCGCCGACGAACTGCAGGTCACGCCGTCCGCGATCTCGCAAACGCTCGCAAAGCTTGAGCAGGACCTCGGCACCGAACTTTTCGTGCACGACGTGCGGCCGCTGCGCCTCACGCCCGCAGGCCAAACGCTTTTAAAGGGCGCGCCCGCGCTGCTTGAGTCCGCTGACCTGCTGCGCCGCAGCATCACGGATCACTCGCTTGCGGACATCTCGCTCAAGCTCGGCATGAGCGAATCGGTGACAGCGACCATCTCGCCCTGGCTCATCAGCGCCTTAAAGCGCTGCGTGCGGGAACTCGACTGCGTGAGCTACCTCACAAAGCCCCTCGTCGAGCGTCTGAGAAACGACCAGATCAACGTCGCCGTCCTCCCCGAAGCGCTGCTCACCGAAGACCGCTGGGAGCGCAACGCCCTCTACGAAGAGGACTACCTCCTCATTCACGCCAAAAACGGCCCGGACTTCGCCGCCGAAGGCTTTGCCGCCGCAGCGGCCGCCTCGCCCTACATCGGCTACAGCCGCAACGGGAGTTCGGATCAGGTGGAGATCGGCCGCATTCTCCGCTCGCTCGACGTCCGGCCGAATCAGGTGGTGGAAGTTGCGTCGAGCTACGCCCTCGTGGGACTCGTGTCGGAATTGAAGGGCTGGGCGATCGTGCCGCCCACCAACATCTGGTGCGGTCGTCAGTTCGCAGGCGACCTCGTCGTCACGCCATTGCCCGATGGAAAGCGCATTGCGCGCACCATGTGGGCAATCTGCGACCGCAATCTCTACAGCGGCCGCACAACGCTGGTGGGTGAAATCGTGAAGCTCATCTTCTCGGACAAGATGGTGCCGGAGCTAAAGGCCATCAATCCCCTCCTCGCCGACCACGTGCGACTGCTCTGAACTGCCAGCCTCGCCCAGTTTTCCTCACCGCGATCGTAAGTTTTCGTTACCTTCAGGCGGTGCACGACGCCCTTCATCGAGAATGACAGCGGCCGCAAGAAAAGCGGGGAAACTTTTCTCGCGGCCTGACATCTTTTATCGGTATCCAGGCCGGTCGGACCGCGCCCCTTTCAAGGCGCACCGCCCTTTTTTTCCGCCTTCCGTGCCGTTGCGGCCGGAAGGCTTCTTTTCGTCCGGGCTCAAAGCCTGCCAAGCGAGGCCACAAAGTCGGCATCCGCCTCGTCCACCGCCTGCAGCGCCTGCCACCACGGCTCAATCAGCGCCTCGGCGCCCCCGTGCTTCAAGCAATCCTCAAATTTGCGGCGGCGCTTTTCTTCCGAAAGCGGCTTTTCCGGATTGCCTTCCGCGAGGTCGCTCGAGAGACGCACCACTTCGCCCGTCTTCAGCACCACTTTGAGCCGCACCGGCGCCGTGCCAATGAATCCCAGCTTGGCGAGCTCCGGATCAATCGCCACCTGCACCCGCGCCATGAGCGCCTGCACTCGCACATCCCGCACCTTTTCGTCTGTAAACGACGCAATGCGAATCGGCCCGAACACCACGCGCGATGCGAGCGCATACTCAAGCGAAAACTTGGCCGCCACCGCGTCCTGCGGCCGATGGCAGTTCAATTCCCTCGGGCTCAGCAGACTCACGCCCGCCTCGATGCGCTCAATGTCATCCGCATGAAGATCACGCTCCCGAACGAAAGCGTCCCAGACGTCGTTCGTCGGATGCGATCCCGAACAGCACGGATACTGCTTGAAGACGAGCCCGTGCTCCGCGAGGTCCCATGCCACGCCAATGTCTGGCGCCGCGTTCTGCAACGGCGCTGCAAAACACTGCGCGAAGCCGTCCGCCTTCTCGATCACGTCAGGGCTCCCCGTTACGCCACACAACGCAAGCTTCGCGCACTCAATGCCCATGGCCGCGGAAAGCCCCGCGTGCAGCGCCTTCGTCTGCGTGCCGAAGTTCCCACGCACGCCGCCCGCACGACTCGCAGCGATGGCCAATGCCTGCAGGGTCTCATCCTTCGTCGCTCCGTACACAAGCGACGCTGCAGCTGCCGCGCCGAAGACGCCGTACACGGGCGTCGTGTGCCAGCCGCGCTCCGAAAGTGCGGGCATTGTCCAGCGGGCGAGCTGATGCATCACCTCGACGCCCGCCACGTAGGCAAGGAGCATCGTGCGGCCGTCAACTCCCGCTTCCTGCGCGCACGCCATCGCCGCGGGCGCCACCGACACCGTCGGATGCCCGATCGTGGTCCAGCTCACGTCGTCGTAGTCCAAGGCGTGCGACGCCGTGCCGTTAAAAAGCGCAGCGCTCGCCGCATCCGTCCTTTCCGCCGTCCCCATCAAGACCGAACGTCCCGTTGTCGGCCGCGCCGCGAGGAACTTCTTCACATTCTGCGCCACCGGCATCCCGGCGCCCGCCATCGCCACCGCCGTGAAGTCGCAGAACGCGAGCCGCGCCCACGCCTTTTCCTTTTCGGGCACCGCGTCCCAATCGATTTCCGTCACAAACAACGCCAGCGCTTCCAATAGCCCAGACATGATGTCCTCCTTCCCAAATTCCGCTTTAAAAGACGCGAAACCCGGCGGCGTCCGAAAACGCATCGCCGGGATTTCACTTCAAGTCAGACTGTCGATCAGATCACCCAGTGCGCCACCATGAGGCCAAAGGGCACGGCCACTGCCAAACTCAGGCACCCCGGCAGGAAGAACGGATGGTTCACCACAAAGCACCCGTTCCACTTCTTGTCCATGAAGGAGCCGGTGTCGTCACACGAAATGGCGAAGGCCGTCGTGGGATAGATGTTCGTGATGTAGAGCGCGGAGCAGGCGACGATGCTGCCCACGATCGTCCCGGCATCAACGCCGATCGAAGCCGCCACCGGCACAAGGAGCGCCGACGTTGCGCCTTGGCTAAAGAGCACGGACGACGCAAGGAAGAACGCCACCGCGACGAGGTACGGGTAGTCCTTGATGAGAAGCACGGCCTGCTCCTTCACTTCCGGAATGTGCGCGCCGATGATGGTCGCTGCAATCCACACGATGCCGAGCACGACGATGAGGGATTCGGCGCCGCTCTTGAAGATCGGGGCGTCCTTGATTTCAGCCAGCTTCACGCCGCAGGTCTTGTAGATGAGCCAGCCCGCCACAAGCATCGTGATGAGGATGATGTCGCGGCTTCCCAGGGTGTGCCCAAGCACCGGCTTGAAAAGGAGCATCAGCACGATGAACGCCACTGCCGCAAGGAAGATCCCCACCGAGAGCTTCGCCTCACGCGTTGCGGGCTGGTTCTTCTCCGCTTTCGACGCCAGAGACACCAAGCCCTTGGCGAGGCGGTCCTGATAGATCGGGTCCTTTGCAAGCTCGCAGCCCTGGAAGCTCGAGATGAGCGAGCAGACGATCATGCCGAAGAAGCTTGTCGCGATGATGACCACGAGCACGCTCCCAAACGGCACGCCCATCTTCTCCACCACGACGTACATCGCCGCCGTGCAGGCCGAGATGGGAGAGGCCGTCACCGCGAGCTGGCTGGCGATCACCGCGCTCGTCAAAGGCTGCGACGGACGCACGCCGTTTTCCTTGGCGACTTCCTGAACAACGTTCAAGATGCTCATCGCCATGTAGCCCGTGCCGCCCAGCGCCGAGAGAACAAAGGAAACAAGCGGCGCCAGGATGTTGATGTAGCGAGGATTCTTTCTCAACACGCTTTCGGCGCACTTCACCATGTAGGTGAGGCCGCCCGCCTTCTGCATGACGCTGATCGCAAAAAGCACGGCAAGAATGATGAGCATCACGTCAATCGGCAGGTCGCCTGGCTTCATGCCGAAGCCAAAGACCGCCACCGCCATGCCAAGACCGCCGGCCATGCCGACGCCGATTCCGCCCAAGCGCGCTGCATACACAATGCAGGCGATGAGCAAGGCTATTTCGAGATAGATCATTGTTGTTCTCCGGCGATCGCAGATCGCCCTGTTTGAATGAAAACTGAAGTCGGCCTAAGGGAATGCCGACGAGTCCTCCGCCTTCGGCTTGCTGGCAGGTTGAAGGGGAGACCTCTGACAAAACGCACGAAACCAGCCAAAAGGCGTATTTCCTCGTTCGATTGAATTATCTTTCTAGGCAGAAATACTCAAAGTCAATTTCAGCAAAACGCTTTTGTCTGTTCAGTTTTTCTTACGAAGAAATCACGGCGCGATCCTGGTTCACTAAAAAGCCCGCGGCGTCAACCCGGTGGCTGCGGCTCAACTAACGGCGTCGCCCATCTCTATCGCCGTCTCACTCATGCAACAACGTTTTTCCCTCGGCAATTCGCTTTGGCAGATCGGGAAAACTTTCGGCGCATCAAGGCCTGAGCCCCAAATGTTTGACAACTCAAACATTGCCTTCGTAGAATCCCCGCCGTTTGTTTGGTAGACCTAACTTTGAGAATGGTTCTCGTTAAGATTATCATTCAGACAATGAAATTTTCAGCCGGAGGCGTTGATTAAAGAGCCGTCCGGCGCCGACTCGGCTTCGTCAGATCCCTAAAAATGAACGCTCCCGTCCCCTCCGGAAAGCCTGCCGCGACCTTTGAATCCGGCGCCCGCGCCATGGATGCCGCCCTGCATTCGGGCGACATCTCCGCCTACTACGCCAATGCGGCCGATCCCCTGCACGCGGCCTTTGCAGCCAAAGCCGTCATTCATTCGGGTCCGGCCGGGATGCCCTTGATGGGCGAAGCGGCGGAAAAGCGCCTCGCAGAGCTTTGGGACGAACCTCGCTCGGGAAAGAGCCTTGCGTACATCCACGTCCCTTTTTGCGAGACGCGGTGCCTTTACTGCATGTTCTATCAAAACCCCTTCAAGCTCGAGGCAAGCCATGTTTTCGCAGATCGCCTCATTCGCGAGTTGCAGCTCTGGAGCGACAAGAAGGCACAGACGACAGGGCTCATTCACGCGCTCTACTTCGGGGGCGGCACGCCCACGTGCCTCGCCCCGGACGATTTAAAGCGCGTGCTCGCTGCCGTGCACGAGTACCTCCCCTTGGCCAACGACTGCGAAATCACGCTTGAAGGCCGCATCCACCACTTTGAAGACGAAAAGATGGAAGCAGCTTTGGATGGCGGCGTCAACCGCTTTTCCTTGGGCGTGCAGACCTTCAGCTCCAAGGTGCGCCAGAACGTGCAGCGCGTGGACGGCCGAGACGCCCTCATCCGCCGCCTTGAAAAGCTCTGCTCCTACGACAACGCCGCGGTCGTGATCGACCTCATCTACGGCTTTCCGGAGCAGACGATGGACGTGTGGGAGGACGACCTCAAGACCGCGATGTCGCTCCCCTTGGACGGCATCGACTGCTATCAGCTCAACGTCTTTGAAAAGTCACCGCTCGCCAAATACATCTCGCTCGGGAAGCTTCCCGCTGCGGCCGACATGACGATGAAGGCAGACATGTTCGCCAAATCCGTCGAGCTTCTCACCGCCAACCAGTGGAAGCGCCTTTCCAACAACCACTGGCGCCAGACGAACCGCGAGCGAAACATCTACAACGAGCTCGGCAAATCCGCCTGCGACTGCCTTGCCTTCGGGTGCGGCGCGGGCGGCCGATTGAACGGGCACAGCTTCATGATGAACCGAACACTTGCCGACTGGAGCGCCGGGATTGACGCGGGACGCAAGCCCGTGATGGTGCTCTCCGCTCCGCGCCCGCTGTGGCACCTGCTGCGGACGATTTCGTCCGAGATGGAATTGGGAGCCATCAACCTTCCTCGCATCGCCAAGGAATTCCAGCAGCCCGTGGACACCGTCGTCAACGACGTGATCGACCAGTGGATTTCCGCGGGGCTTCTGACGCGCACGGGTGACTGGCTCCTGCAAACAGTCGCGGGACAGTTCTGGCACGTGACGCTCGCGCAGCTTCTCGTGGACCTCATCGCCTCGCGCCTTCCGGACGCCCAGATAAAGATGCCCGCCGGGATGCCTCACATGATGCACGGCATGCCCGCCCACGGACACCCGCACAACGGATAACAACGATTTCATCAACCGCCGAAGCCGAGCGGGACGCCCCCAAAAGTCCCGCCGGCGAGCCTGAACTTTTTGAGCTGAAGGGCACCTAAAAGCTCCTACAAAAGGCCAGTTGAAGCCGGAGAACTTCTTCAGAGCCGCAGATACAGCAAACAAAGGAAATCATGAAGTACAGCAATCGTCTGCACTTGAACGCCGCGGCTCTCGCCGTGCTCGCCGCTCTCGCGGCCTCCTCCGCTATCGCTGCGGACACCGTTTCGACGGAAACCGTGAAGGTGACGGCGGCCCGCGTAGAGCAGGAATTGCAAGATGTCAACATGTCGGTGTCTGTGATCACCGCTGATGAAATCCGCAAAAGCGAAGCTCGTTCCATCGGCGAACTTCTGAAAGATGTCCCAGGCGTCCGCATCAACAACGACGGCGGTCAGGGCATCAAGCGTATTTCCATCCGCGGCGAAGACACTTTCCGCACGCTCGTCATGATTGACGGACAGAAGATCGGCGAGCAGAAGTCCATGTCTGGTTCCCCTCTTCTGATTGACCCTAGTCAGGTTGAGCGCATTGAAGTCATCAAGGGCCCGACTTCAGTGCTCTACGGCTCTGACGCCATCGGCGGCGCCATCAACATCATCACGAAGAAAGGCGGCGAAAAGGCAGTGCAGGGCGAAGTCTCTGCCGGCATGGACAACTCTTCCAATGGCAAAAGCGTTTCCGCTTCCATCTACGGTGCGGCAAACGGCTGGCACTATCGCTTGGGAGCAGCCTATGAAAAAGGCGACAAGCTCCGCACGCCTGCCGGCGAAATGGAGAACACAGGTTTCGACAGCAAGTCAGCCAATCTCTTCGTCGCTTATGACATCACCGACAACGCGCAGGTCGGCCTGACGGTTGACCACCATGACCTAGCTTTCATGTCCGGTAGCGTCACCTATGACGCGGATGACTTTTTCGTTGATGTTCCCGAATGGAAACGCACCAAGGTAGCTCTCTTCTCTGAAGTCAAGAACATCAATGATCACCTGACGCGTGTTCGCGCCGACGTCTTCTATCAAAAGAACAAGAAGACCATGCGCAATTACGTCAACACGCCATCCGAAGTAGACATCGGCGAACGTCCTATTATCGGTTCTGTTTCGACCCCTTTTGGTAACATGAATAAGTACGGCGATTTCACCAAAACCGGCACAGCAAGCACAGACGTACTTCTTGACAATCATGCAGAAAACACTCTCGATCAGTACGGCTTTTCCTTGCAAACCGACTGGCAGTTAAATGACAATCACTCTTTAATTGCTGGCTACGAATATGGGTTGGAAAAGCTTGATGCAACCAGCTCTTCCTACATCTCCCCCTTAAGCTATATCTGGGTCACTTCGGATAAGAAATACGAAGGGGATGCTCAAAATCATTCGTTGTTTGCAGCCTTCGAATCGACCTTGGGTGATTTTGTATTCAACTATGGTGCTCGCTACACCTATGTGAGCACCCACATGGATGCCATACATGCCACTACTGTCGCCAGCCCCATGGCGGACCCCAACTACAACGAAAAAAAAGCCGCTTGGATTGCCGCACATGACGGAAAAATGGTCGATCCTTCCATTACTTCAAGCATGATGTCCTCTGGCGGATCATCTGACGTTGAGGCAAAAGACAACCACAACGACCGCGTGGTCTTCAATGCCGGTATCTTGTACAACGGCATTGAAAACACCTCGTTGCGCGCGTCCTGGGCTCAGGGATTCCGGGCTCCGTTGCTTCAAGAACGCTACATTGACACCACGATGGGCGGTTCTGACACGCTGGCAAATCCCGACCTGAAACCTGAAACATCAAACAACTTTGAAATCGGTGCCCGATACTTGTCCAACGCCTTCATGGCTGACGCCACCGTGTTCCTCTCTCTGGCGGATGACTACATTGCCACCACGCCCACGAAGGTTTCAGGACAGTATCAATACAACAACATCGCCAAAGCCAAGACCTATGGTCTCGAACTGTCCACAAGTCTGAAGCTCGGCGCCTCAGGCTTCGAGCCCTATGCCAACTTGACCGTTCTTCGTCGCCAGTTTGAAAACGGCAACGGCTTCAAGACTTACAAAACCGGCACTCCCAATGTCTGGGCTCGTTACGGCGTGCGTTGGAACGGCGAACATGACGGTCTGGGACTAACGACTGACTTGTACGCTCACAGCCAGACGGCTTCGAAGTACGACGATGGAAAGTCTGGGGAAGATTCCTCCAGCTACCGTCTTGGTGGCGCCACCACCTTCAACTGGACGGCTGGCGTTGCTTTCGGTCCCCAGAAGCAGTACGGCTTCAATGTCGGCCTCTACAACATCTTCAACAAAAAGTACCGCGATGCCACATCGATTTACGAACCGGCTCGTTACTTCAGCGTGAAGATGAACGCCCGCTTCTAACCCAAGCGCTTTCCTTTGCGTGAACCCCTTTCTCTCGTCCTCTCTGGGGACGGGAGAAAGCCCATTTCAATCAACCCAACCGCACGCATGAACCACGTCCGACGCCACTGGCAGTCCCGCGAGCTCGTTCTGATCGGCGTCTTCGCCGCCGCAGCCAAGCTCTCGAGCCTCTTGATCGCCCTTGCGGGCGGCGGCATGAACCCCGTTTCGCTCATCGCAAAGAACCTCGTCTTCACGACGCTTCTGATTGTTCTTCTTACGAAGGTGCCGAAGTTCGGGACGCTGCTCCTCTTCACCGCGGTGAGCATGATCGTAAGCGTCTGCCTCATGGGCGGAAGCCTCACGCTGCTCCCCGCGGCGCTCCTTGGAGCACTCACAGGCGAACTCTGCGTGAAGCTCACGGGCGGCGAAGCAAAGCCCTGGGCTCCGTGGGTTGCCGCGGGCGTCTACGACTTCATGAGCAAGGGACTTTCCTTGGGAGTCTCCTACCTCTTCATGCGTGAATCGCCGCAGCTACTGACGATGGTCATTCCCATCGTCCTGCTCGGCTACGCCGGATCCCTCACGGGACTCTGGTTTGGATGGAAAACCGTCGGAGAACTGAAGCATGCGGGATTTGTTCGCTAAAGCCGCCGCGGACGACGCGAATCTCATGCGTCGCGCGGACGCGAGAACGAAGCTTCTCGTCACGATGGCGGTCGCGATTCTTACGGTGGCGTGCTCGGGGCTGGCGAGCCAGCTCGTCCTTTTTGCGGCGACCCTGGCCTACGCCCTTCTCATCCGGCGCCCGAAACTCCTTGCCGTCCTCTACCTTCTCATGATCGTCATGATGGCAGTGGCAACGGGCTGCGGCCTTCTCATGGAGCGCTGGCTTCCCGGCATGGGAGGACTTTCCATCAAGTCGCTCGTGATTCCGTTTCTGCGAGGCCTCTCCATGATGAACGTCGTCATGATGCTGGCGCTCACAACGCGCGTCGAAGACCTCTTGGCCACTCTGGAGCGGATGCATCTCCCCTTCTGCCTTTTTCTTCCCACCGCCGTGATGCTTCGCTTCATTCCGACGTTCGCCAACGACATCAAGCAGGTGTGGGAGACGCTGCGCATCAAGGGCTGGCCCCTGGGACCTGCCATGCTTACGATGCAGCCTCTGTTGTCCGCGCGCCTCATTCTGGCGCCCATTCTCTTTCGGGCGCTGAAATCCTCGGAAACGCTGGGGGTCGCCAGCGAATTGAAGGGCCTTGGCACCGCGCGTCGCACGATGCGAACTGACGCCCGGACGATGACGAGTCTGGACGCACGGCTCATCTCCGCCACGATCCTCATGACGCTTCTCGTCATCGCGGCGGAAGTCTTCCTGAAGACGCTTTTTCTTACGCCCCTCACCTCCGCGGGGATGCCCTAAATGACGACGCCTCTCATCGAATTCAAGAACGTCACCTACCGGTACGCGAACGCGGATGCGGACGCCGTGACGGACATTTCGCTTACGGTCACCGCGGGTGAATTAAAGGTCGTCACCGGCGCCTCGGGGTGCGGAAAAACGACCCTCATGCGTCTTGCGAACGGCTTGGCGCCGCAGGTCTACGGCGGAACGCTTTCAGGTTCCGTCACCGTCGCCGGAAAAAACGTGCCCGAAACCCCGGTTGCCAGCCTTTCGGAAACGATCGGCACGCTCTTTCAGGATCCCGAAGAGCAGTTCTTTGCCTTGTCCGTGGGGGACGAAATCGCCTTTGCACTGAGAAGCCGCGGCGTACCCGCGGATGACATCAAGTCGCGCGTCGCAACGGCCGCGGAAAAGCTCGGCCTCACCGACCTTTTAAAGCAGGACATCCACGCCCTCTCTGAAGGCCAGAAACAGAAAGTGGGCTTGGCAGACATCCTCGCGCTAGGGCCCAAGGTGCTGATTTTGGACGAGCCCAGCGCCAACCTCGATCCCGAAGCCACCGAAGCGCTCGCAAAGACGCTGGCTGCCTTGAAGGCGGAAGGCTGCGCCATTCTCGTCGTCGATCACCGGCTCTACTGGCTCAAGGACGTTGCGGACGCAGTCCTCGTGATGCAAAAGGGCCGAATTCAACAGGAAGGCTCCTTCGCCCTCTTGGAAGACGACAAGCTTCGCAAGACCTACGGCCTGCGGGCCGCGCACGTCGCCGATCCCCGAAAGACGCTCCCGCACATCCCCGTCACCGACGCACCGGACGAAAACGCCGTTTTTGCCGCAAACCACGTCACCTTCGCCTACGCTCCCGACAAGCCCGTCTTCACCGACGCCTCTTTTGCCGTCAAGGATGGCATCACAGCCTTGGTGGGCGACAACGGCACCGGAAAGACGACGCTGGCGCGCATTCTCACCGGACTGAACACCCCCGAAAAAGGCGCCTTCTTCATCCGCGGGCTCCCCGTAGACAAAGGCGCTCTGATGCCGCACGCAGGGCTTGTCCTTCAAAACGCGGACCATCAGCTGCAGATGCGCACGGTGCGCGAAGAAATCCAAAGCGCGGTGCTCGCAAGGAAAACCGCCGCCGCAAGGAAAAAAGGCTTTTTCGCCCGCTGGCGTCGGTCGTCCCTCACGGACGATGAACGCGCCATGGTGGAAAGCCTGCTTTTCCGCCTGCGGCTTCTGCCCCTCGCTGAACGTCACCCGCAGAGCTTGTCGGGTGGCGAAAAACAGCGCGTCGTAATCGCCTGCGCGCTCGCCAAAAATCCCGCCGTGCTCATTCTGGACGAGCCCACGAGCGGCTTGGACGGCGCCAACATGGCCACGATCGCGGATCTTCTGAAGTCCGAAGCCGCCAAGGGACGCGCCGTCTTTCTGATCACCCATGACCTTGAACTTCTCGCCGCCTGCGACCGGGCGCTCTTCATGAGCGACCTCCGGGCGGCCAACCTTCACTAGGAAACACCATGACCGAACACCTCACCGCCACGCCAGAAGAAGCTGAAAAGATCGCTTCCCTCATGCAGGCTCCCTACCCCGTGACGCTCGCCGCGGTCGCCAAAACCTTGGGAACGACTGAACTCGTTGCCGCGCAGAAGATGCCCGCTGACGCCGTGGCGTTCGTCTCGGGCGACGCCTCTGCGCGCTTTGACGACGTGTGGGCGGCGCTCTCCGCGTGGGAGAAAGTGACCTTCTTTGTCGTGCACGCGGGCCACGTCTTTGAGATTCAGGGAAAGCTCACCGCCGGCAAGCGCGCTCAAGGGTACTACAACATCCTCGCCAAGGACGCCGTGATCGGCGGCCACCTGCGCTATGAAGACATCGCCGCGATCGCCTTCGTGACGATGCCCTTCATGAAGCGCGAGTCGCACTCCGTGCAATTTTTCGCCAAAGACGGCTCCGTCGCCTTCTCCGTCTACTGCGGGCGCGAAAATCACCAGCTGATCGCCTCCGTCGTGGAGGCCTTCCAGAAGGACAAAGCCGCCTTCACCGCGTAATCTCGCCTCCGGCCCCTCAACTCTTTTCAGGAGACACGAACCATGACCGAACAATCCAAACCCAAGGCGCTCGTCGTCGTTTCAAGCAAAACCGGCAACACGATGATCGTTGCGCACGCGATTGCGGACGCCTACACCGGCGGCGTTCTCTATACGCCGGAAACAGCGCCCGAGGATCTCTCTTCCTACGACACGGTGCTTCTGGGCTTTTGGTGCGATAAGGGCGATGCGCCCGCGGCGGTTGCCTCGTTTGCCGAAAAACTGGCTCAGAAGAACATCGGCTGCTTTGCCACCATGGGCGGAAACGCTCTCGATCCCAAAGCGCAAGCCTGGATGGCTAAAACGTGTGCAGCTCTTACAGAAAAAGGCCGCGGCAATACCTTGAAGGCGACGTTCCTCTGCCGCGGACGCATCGACCCTGCGCTTTTTGAAATGATGACGAAGATGGCGGGGGGCCTCACGCCCGAGCGAGAAGCTCGCCGCAAGGAAAGCGAAACGCACCCGGATCGTCTTGACTGCCTCGCCGCCGTCGCGGCCATGGCGCCCCTTTTCAACTAAGACACCTTTCCATCATGCAGATTTCTTCCGAGGGTCTCTCCTCCGTCTACGCGCTCATCGGCCCGGCGGGCGTGGCGCTTGTCGTCGTGGCGCTCTTTGCGCTCTACGTGGCGGTCTGGCAGCTCTTTTACATGAACGCCGTCTGGCGCAACTTCCGCCGCGACTTCCTCGACCTGGAGCGCGGCAAGGACCGGTGCTTGAAAGAAATTGACCCGAAGAAAGCGAATCCCTTGATTCGCATCATCTACGACATCGTGAAGACGCACGGCGAGCACTCGGACGACATCCGCGCGGAGGTGGGGTACCTCTTTTACCGCAACTTCAAGCGGGTCTCCAACGGCCTTTGCTGGCTAAAGCTCATCAGCGTGATTTCGCCCTTGCTGGGGCTTCTCGGCACTGTCTGGGGCATGGTGGACGTCTTCCAATCCATGAGCGACGTGACGCAGGCGAACGCCTCGGTGCTCGCTTCGGGCATCTGGTCCGCGCTCATCACGACGATCATGGGGCTTACGATCGCGATTCCGGTGCTGATGTGCTACTACTACCTGATGCTCAAATTCCGGGGCTTTCACATCGAGGCGATCGAGCACAGCTACCGCGCCCTTGAAGTCTGCCGCAAGACGCAGGCTGGCTCGGGCGCCCGGCGCTTTGCGGACGACTCAGAAGTCTCGCCCCTCGTGCGGTAAGAGGCCCCCATGAGTCCCAACTTCTTTGACAACTTCGAAGACGAGCCGCAGATCGATCTCACGCCCCTGATCGACTGTCTCTTCATGCTCATCATCTTCTTTGTTCTCACGATGAGCTTCTCGCGCCCCGTGCTCGAAATCATTCTTCCGGAAGCCAAGAACGCCGCGCAGCACAGCGAGCGGCAGGAAATCGTCTTGTCCGTGAAGGCGGACGGCTCGCTCTGGCTTGGAGACGAGGCGACTACCTTGGAAGGGCTCTCCGCCGCGCTGGACGCGGCGCCTGAGAAGCTTCTCAACATCTTCATGGACGAGAAGGCGCCCTTTTCGAGCTTTGTGTCGGTCGTGGATCTCGCGAAGGTGAAGCGCTCGGGCAAGTTCGTCATCTCCACTCGCGAGCAGGGGAGCGTCTCCGGTCCCGCCTCGCCAGAGGCCGGCGAATGACGAACGTCTCGCCGGAAGTCCGCCGCGCCACGCTCATTTCGCGGTGCTTCGTGCTGGTCGTCGCCCTCGCGATCCTCGCAGCCACGCTGCTCACGGTCGTGCAAAAGGCGATTGCCGTGCCGGAACTAAAGCACGGCATCCTGCGGGACGAAACCACCGTGCAGATCGAGATGCTGCCGCCCCCGGCGCCCGTGAAGGAGCCGATGGTGGAACATCTCGCGGAAAAGAGCGACTTCGAAGTGGACGCCCGTCCAGAACCCCCGAAGGAAGCGCCGCCCAAGGTGGAGCCCCTGCCGGATCCCCCCAAGGTCGAGCCGCCAAAGCCCGAACCCAAGCCGCTCCCCAAGCCGAAGCCCACGGAAAAGCGCCAGGTCGTGAAAAAGCCCGCGCCCGTAAAAAAGGCCGTCCCCGTCGCCCGCGAAGCCATGAAGGAAAGCACCGGCGCCACGGCGCCCGCGGCTGCTTCTGGGGGCGCTGCGCCTTCTCCCGTTTCCGGAACCGCTTCCGGAAACTCACCAGAATCCCGCAGCCAGGCCCTGGCGGAAATCATTGCCGTCATTGACGCCCACAAGCGCTACCCGCGCCGCGCACGCCAGACGGGCGCCGAAGGCGACGTCGTGCTCGCCGTCTCAATCGACGCCTCGGGCACCGTCACGAACGTCGTTCTGAAGACCCCGAACGCCTCGGTGCTTTTAAACCGCGCAGCACTCAAAGCCGCCGAGCCCCTGGTCGGCCGCAAACTGCCGCTCACGGCGCCGCTCACGGTGGAAGTCCCCGTTCGCTTTACGATTTCGTCGTAGGGCTTCGCCGACTTAAAATCTATCCCTCATCTTCACTCTTCTTCGAATTTATCTGCGCATGACCCACGACACTCCGACTGAAGCCGCCGCCCCCGCGCCCAAGAAGCTCACCGCCGTGCAGGAGGACTACCTCGCCGTCATCTACCGCGAGGAATCCGCCGAAGGCGCCGCACGCGGCTGCCACATCGCCAAGGCTTCGGGCGTCACGCGCAGCACGGTAGCGATGACGCTGCGCGCCCTGAAGGGCGCGGGATACGTGGACTACGAGCCCTACGGCCCCATTCGCCTCACGGAGGCCGGGCGCGCCGTGGGGAAAGCCGTCGCCGACCGCCGCAGCACCCTGCGCGAATTCTTTGAAAACGTGATGAAGCTCGATGCGGAGGCCGCGGAGCGCTTTTCTCACGAGCTCGAGCACTGCGTCACCGCCGACACGCTGCGGCGCTTTGACCGCTTCAACACCTTCTACGCGGCCCACGCCGCCATGCTGAAATTCTGAGCTCTTCCGTCATGTCGTCTGCTCTCACCGTCTCTTGTCTCACGAAGACCTACCATCGCGGCAAACACGTCACGCACGCACTTACCGACGTTTCCTTTGACGTCGCCGAAGGCGAGATCTTCGGGCTTCTCGGTCCCAACGGCGCCGGAAAAAGCACCCTGATCGGCGTCTTGTCCGGCATCGTCGTGCCCGACGCGGGCACGATCTCGGTCTTGGGGCACGACGTCCTCACCGAGCCGCGGCTGGCGAAGACCGCGATCGGCATCGTGCCGCAGGAAATCACCTTCGATCCCTTTTTCACCGTGCGAGAAATCCTGCGGCAGCAAAGCGGGTACTACGGCCTCTTGAAAAACGACGCGTGGATTGACGAATTGCTCGAAAAGCTCGGCCTTGCGGACAAGGCGGACGAAAAGGTGTCGGGGCTTTCGGGCGGCATGAAGCGGCGCGTCCTGATCGGCCAGTCGCTCGTGCACAAGCCGCCCGTCATTGTTCTCGACGAACCGACGGCGGGCGTGGATGTTGAGCTTCGTCATCGCCTCTGGGACCTCATGCGCGAATTCAACGCGAAGGGCCACACCATCATCCTCACGACGCACTACCTTGAAGAAGCGCAGGCGCTTTGCGAGCGGATCGCGCTCTTAAACCACGGAAAGCTCGCCGCGCTGGACTCCACCAAGCAGCTCCTGCAGCGCTTCTCCGGCGACCGGCTGAAGTTCACGCTCG
Organism: uncultured Oscillospiraceae bacterium; assembly: GCA_963587345.1. Lineage (GTDB taxonomy): Bacteria > Pseudomonadota > Gammaproteobacteria > Burkholderiales > Burkholderiaceae_F > Duodenibacillus. The sequence continues at coordinate 17,700 of CAVACW010000026.1, forward strand.
TCTCCGGCACGCTTCCCGCGTCGCTCATGACGCTCATGAACAACCTCGGAGGCGGCCAGCATTCCTGCACCTACGAAGGCGCCGGCGCCCTGCGCGACATTCTCAACGCTCTCCACGACGCGGGCTGCGTCGTCACAGACCTTGAGACCGGCCCCGCCAATCTCGAGGAAGTCTTTCTGCGTCTTACGAACAACTAAGCCATGAACCGCCCCCAGCCCTGCGAATACCGCCCCTTTGCCGCGTTCTGGACGCTCTTTTCCAAAGAAATCCAGCGCTTTCGCAAAATCGCCCTCCAAACCGTGCTCGCCCCGGTCATCATGGGCGTCATGTACCTCGCCGTCTTCGGCGAGCTCTTGAACGACCGCATGCCCACCTTTGAAGGCATCACCTACACGCAGTTCCTGGTGCCGGGCCTCGTGATGATGTCGCTCCTGCAAAACAGCTTTTCCAACAGCGCCTCGTCCCTTCTGCAGTCAAAGATCATGGGAAGCCTCATCTTCATCCAGCTGCCGCCCTTTTCGGGCTGGCAGATGGCGGCAGCCTTCATCGGCGCGTCCATCGTGCGCGGGCTTGTCGTCGGGGGCGGCGTCTTTGTGGCGACTTTCTTATGGGCGTCGCCTCATGTCGCAAACCCCGTGTGGGTGCTGGGCTTCGGCTTTCTCGGCGCCGCCATCATGGCGAGCCTCGGCGTCATCTGCGGCCTGTGGGCGGACAAGTTCGATCACCTCGGCGCCTTTCAAAGCTTCGTGCTGATGCCGCTTACCTTCTTGTCGGGCGTCTTCTACTCCGTGAAAAACCTGCCCCCGATGTGGGAGACCATCTCGCGCTTCAATCCGTTCTTCTACATGACGGATGGCTTTCGCTACGGCTTCTTCGGGCAAAGCGACTTCAACGCGTGGGTGTCCTTGTCCGTCGTCGCAGCGGCTGCGGTGGTGTTCACTGTGATCGCCACGTGGCTCTTTGTGATCGGCTACAAGCTAAAGCGATAGCCGCAAACCCGCCGCCTCATACAGATGAGGCGGCGTTCTTGCTGCGCAACGCCAGCGCACGGCCCCCTGAATTCGCTTGAGGCAGTACTCAAAGAACTGAATGCCAGCGGCTCGATTAGGAATTCGAAGTGCGAAGCGATTGCCTGGCACAAACGTCAGGCAGCCCAGATAAACCATGATCGACAAGAGTCCGTCTTCATCCAGTGCCTGAGGATCCTTGAGATTCAAAACCTGCAGGCTACCGCTCGGGAAGTCAATGACATCACCCTGCAGCGCCCGTTCAATCGTCCGGCAAACGAAATCCTCGCTGCCCGGCCGGCCGAGTTTTTCCAGCTTCGTCAAGTCCAGCGAAAAAGCCGAATCTCTCAGATCATCGGGCTCCCGATGGTTTCGCTGTACGAAATCCAAGTAGTAGAGGCACATCGACGCATGGCAAACCATCGTCCCGACTTCCGCATTGAAGCAATAGCCGCCGTACCACGCTTTCAGACGAGTCAAAACGTCTTCGACGCGCCAGCCGCATTTCGTCAGGTCCAGCACTTGCGGGATCAGGTCCCGAAGTTCGTTTTCCGTGAAGCCGAACATCGACGAAAGTGCTGGGTCGAACGAGCAGTCAGTGGCCAGATCAAGTCCCTGCGCCAGCGACGTGACGCCTGTGACGTACACCCGATCCACCACGCCCCGCGCCACTTCCGCCGTGATCCCAGCGCCAAACGCCTGCATCAGCCGAACGGACGCCGCCAGCCGCTTCGCTGGCTCACTTTCGCCCGAAAACCTTTCGTCGGCTAGGTGGTCAAATTCGTCGATAAGGACGCAGAGCTTTCCGCCGGCACTGCCAAATCGCCGCTCGAAGGCCCCCAGAAAATCCGCCCACAACGCGGTGGCGGACGCATGCTCCCGGTCCAGAACGGCGAAGCCCTCGCCAAACTCGTAACGCTGGCAGAAATCGATGAAGCCCCGCTTCACTCGGGCGATGAAGTCCGTCGCGAAGTGCTCCGGACTGATGCCCGAGAAGTCAAACCGTACGACGCCAAGCTCACTTGCATTCTCCGTCCGATGCGCTCCGATGTAGGTGCCGGCGAAGTTCGACTCAAAATCACTGGCGGCCGCCTTGTCGTAATAGGCGGCCAGCGTTTCAATGAAAAGCGACTTTCCGAAGCCATCCGGACGAACCAGAAAAAGACACCTCGAGCCGCGTTTTTCCAACGCTTCAATGAAGCGCGTCTTGTCGACATAGGCGTAGCGACCGCAGCGAATCCACTCAAAGTTCGCATCACCATACGGTGCCTGCGTCAGAGGTTGAACCATCGTCATGCCGCCCTCGTTCAAAATTCCACTTCGCCGTAGTCGCCGCCAAAGCCGCTGTCGTTGGCGATAACGCCGTTGAAGCCTTCGTCGGGCTCAGGCACGACACCCGCCGCCGCGTCTTCGAACTTGTGAATGAGCCCCACGACATCCGCGCCGTAATGCTCGAGCTTCTTTTCGCCGATGCCCGAAATCCCCACCATCTGGCTCACGGCATGGGGACGCTTCTTCGCAATCTCATTCAACGTAGCGTCCGTGAAGACAACATATGGGGGCTTGCCAAGCTCCGCGGCCTTCGCCTTGCGCCACTTCTTCAACTCTTCAAAAAGCGCCATGTCATCGTCATTCAAGGCATAGAGCTCTTTCTTCGTGCGGCGCTTCAAGCGCATCGCGGCCGAGAAGCGCCGCATGCTGATCGTCTCGCCGCCCTTCAAAAGCCCCTTGACGCTTCCCAAGGCAAGGACGTTGTAGTGATCGGGATCCACCGTCACCATGCGGCGCGCAAGAAGCTGCCGCAGCAAGCGCCGCCAGACGTCCTGCTCCACGTCAGCGCCGATGCCGAAGGTGGAGAGCGTATCGTGCCCTTCTCGAAGCACCTTCTCCGTCTTTTCGCCGCGGAGCACCGCGATGATGTGCTGCGCTCCAAAGCCATAGCCGCTTTTTTGTATGCAGCGGTAGATGCAGCTCACGAGCTTCTTGGCGTTCTCCGTAGCGTCGATCACCTCAGGCGGCTCGACGCAGTTGTCGCAGTTGCCGCAGTTTTCCGGCGCTTCTTCGCCGAAGTAGTTGAGAATCATGCGCCGGCGGCAGTTCACCGTCTCCGCCAGCGCCAGCATGGAGTCGAGCTTGCCGGAGCTGCGGCGCTTGTAGATTTCGTCCGCATCGCTCTGCTCGATGAAGCGAAGCTGATTCATGACGTCCTTCAGGCCGTAGCACATCCACGCGTCCGCGGGCAGCCCGTCGCGCCCAGCACGCCCCGTTTCCTGAAAGTAGTTCTCGATGCTCTTGGGCATGTCGATGTGCGCCACGAAGCGGACGTCGGGCTTGTTGATGCCCATCCCGAACGCAATCGTCGCGCACATGACGAGACCGTCCGTGTTGAGGAAACGCTCGAGCCGCTCCTGCCTTACCGCCGTCTCCATCCCGGCGTGGTAGCTCGTTGCATTGATGCCGTGCGCGCACAAGTAATCCGCCGCCTTCTCCACCGTCGCGCGCGAAAAGCCGTAGACGATGCCGCACTCGCCGGGATGTTCGCTCTGGATGAAGTCCACCAAAAGCTGCAGCGCCCCGTCCTTCTCCTTGGGCTTTTCCACGACGCGGTAGCGGATGTTGGGCCGGTCAAAGCTTGCGATGAAGCGCTGAGGATTCGAGAGGAGCTTTTCGCAGATCTCTTCGCGCGTCGCGGTGTCAGCCGTCGCCGTCAAGGCAATGCGCGGCACCTGCGGCCACTGCTCGCGCAAGACGTGCAGCGCCCCGTATTCCGGCCGAAAGTCGTGGCCCCACATCGAGACGCAGTGCGCCTCGTCAATGGCAAAAAGCGAAATGTCAAGCTGCGCCAGAAAGTCGAGCGTTGAAGGCTGCACCAGTCGCTCAGGCGACACGTAGAGAAAATCCAGACGTCCCGCGTACGCGTCGCGCCGCACGGCGATCGCCTCTTCAGACGTGAGCGTGGAATTCAAAAACGCGGCGTTCAGGCCCAGCTCCTTTAAAGCGCCCACTTGATCGGCCATGAGGGCAATCAGGGGCGACACCACCACGGCGGTCCCCGCGCGCATCAGCGCGGGGATCTGGTAGCAGAGGCTTTTCCCGCCGCCCGTAGGCATGAGGACCAGCGCATCCTGCCCCGACACCACGCAGTCAATGATGTTCTTTTGAAATCCGCGAAATTCCTGCAGGCCAAAAACCGTCTCCAGCACCTGCTGCGCCGACTGAAACCGCTCGCTCAACTTTCTTCTCCTTTTGCGCTCAAAGCTTTGTGAGCGGCTTCACTTTTTCTTTCGCAGACGCCCGTCGCGGCGCGCCGAAAAAGCCGGCTCATTTTAATGAGTCCCAGACCTCCGCTTCGGGCACCTGAGGCGGGGCAATTCTGTGTCGTTTCGAGGAAAAACGCGTCTCTCGTCAAACCATGACAAATTTACGGTCATCTACCCCGTCACGCCATTCGCCGCAAATCAAGAAGAATTCGCCGCACCCCGTGAAGTTCCGCCCTCACTGGCCGGAGCGGATTTTTCACCTTCCGAAGCGGCCGCAGAAAAACTCCCTGAAACGCCCTGCGAAACATGACAGATTTACGGTTGTCGTCCTCACCGAGCCTTCCCTGAGCCCCTGAGAAAATTTTCCAAATGCCTTCTCAGGCCCCGTCATCATTGGTCCGAGTCGATTTTTCACTCCCAAACGCTTCAGAGAAAAAATTGACGCAAGTTCCCCACCGAACTATGACAAATTTACGGTCATTACCTTCCGCTCGCGCCCCGCAAAATGACGCCGGCCGCCGAAGGCTTTCTCCTCGGCGGCCGGTCTTTGAGCAACTCCGCAGAGCGACGCATCAGAAACGATGCGCTTCGCCGCCCTCGAACTCCACGACGCGGCGAAAGTTCATGCCTTGGCGACTGCGCCCCCCGTCACCACACAGTCTTTGCGACAAAACGCGATGCCATAGAGACACTTCTTTCCACAGCGGAATTTGTCGAGCCGCTCCATGTAATGCTTGTCATAAATCTGCTTCAACGCAGCATCTGCTGCGTCATACAGATCTTCCTTCTTACTGCAGCGTTTAATTTCAATTACGACCCCGATGCGGCGAGCGCCTATGCCCGAAAAGAAAACCATGTCTGCAAAGCCGTCCCCGGCTTCTCCGTTGGACACAAAGTCCCCCATCGGCAAGCCTGAACTCGCAAAAAGCGCGGTCAGAAAGCCGTGGTAGTAACTTTCGGCCGGCGCCCTTGTCGCCGCATCTCTAACGGACACATAGCCCTTCAAGAGCGGCACCAGCACTTCAGCCATGCCGTCCGCATCTCCCGAAAGAGCCGCGTCAACCAGCTGCTTTCCATGCTGAGAAAAACTGGCGTCCTCTTTGGAGAACCGATCCCTTACGTTCCGAATAAACGTATCCCGAATTTCTTCATTCGGAATGCGAACTCGATACTCATTGGGTCCTGTCAGACGTTCAACCACCGTCAGGTACCCCGTAAAGAGCAACAACGTCCAAAAATCCGACGACCGATGCAAAGCGAAATCACTGTACGTCAACTTGTCATTGATCGTCAGATCCACTGATCCGCCGTCCACCAAGGATTGCATCCGATCCGCATCCTCTTCGGCAAGAAAGCCTAAGAATTCACGGATGGTATCGGAGCTGCCGGTTCCGTCCCAGTAATTTTCCGGACGGTACGCCTGAGGATTCTGACTGCAGAGCGCAGACTGACAGAACTTGATGACATCCCAGGGACAAAATATGTCGCGTCCAGCAAATCGATATCCGTCATACCAATGCTTAATGTCTTCAAGCCTGCTGGACAAACCGTAATAGTCCAGCATGCCCGTCACCTCGTCCGGCGAGAATCCGATCGCCTCGCTCAAGACCACATCTTCCGAACAAACCGTATTGATGCCAGGGTTGTTGAGTCCCGTGAAAATGCTCTCCTTGCTAACCCGCAAACACCCCGTCAACACGGCTTTCCTGAGATACACCCCATCAGTCGAAGGATCCGGCTTCAGCGCGTCTTCCAGCAGCGGCCTGACCAGACCTATCATCTTGTCGTAATACCCTGCCGCAGTCGCCTTTGCCAACGGCACGTCATACTCATCGATGAGCAGCACCACCTTTTGATCGTGGTGTCGGCAAAGACATGACACTAAAGTCTGAAGAAATTTTTGTGCCGTCGTCTTGTGCTCTGGATCGGCCAAATAATCAAAATCCAGGCATCGCGTCAGATTCTGCTTGTCCAACGCTGACAGCTTCGAGCTAGTCAAAAGATATTCGTGCTGGACACAAGTCGCCACCACCAGGGAAGCCAATTTTTCATACGCCTCCCGGTAGTCTTCGCCATAAATGCTCTTCAGGGAAAGAAACACCACCGGAAACTGCCCCATGCAGGCATTACAGAAATCGCGATCTTTCGTAATTTCCAACCCTTCAAACAGCCTTTCCGGCGCCTCTGCCTGATGTCCCCTGCCTTCTTTGTTTCGAAGGAAACGCGCCATGGTGTCCATGAAAAGCGTCTTTCCAAAACGTCGCGGCCTCGTCATCAAAAGCACCGACGAATTCTCCATCATGACAGACTTGATGAAGCGCGTCTTGTCAACGTAATAGCACCCGTTCTGAACCATTTCCTGAAAATCCTGAATGCCGGCAGGAAACGGCTTTTTCTCAGTTTTTTCAAGCAAGCGTCGATCCATCAAAGGCCTCGCAAAGAGCATTCAAACCACGATGAAGAAAGAGGATGGGCTCCTCCATCTTGGGACTATCGAATCAGTATACCAACCCAACCAAAGCCTTTCACAAACGGCAGCGCTTTTGTTTTGCCACGATTTTTTTACAACCTTCCTTCGCCGCACGCCTCCCCCACAAACGCACAACGGCCGCCGAAGGCTTTCTCTTCGGCGGCCGGTCTTTGAGCAACTCCGCAGAACGACGCATCAGAAGCGATGCGCTTCGCCGCCCTCGTAGTTCACGGGCTTTGCGCTCTTGCAAGGCTTGATCACGAGGCTCGGGTGCGTTTCCGAAGCATCGGGCAGCGGCGCAATCGCCGCGAGCGTTCCGTGCTTGTGACGCAGCTCCTCGATGTCGCCGAATTCAAGCGCACGTTCGGGGCAGCTCTCCACGCACACGGGCTGGCCGCCCTTCGAAGTGCGATCGACGCAACCGTCGCACTTGCGCATCTTCCTTGCCGCTTTGTCAAACTGCGGCGCCCCGTAGGGGCAGGCCGCCGCGCACATGCCGCAGCCAATGCACTTGGCCGCGTCGATGACGACGAGGCCGTCCTCTCCGCGCTTGTGATGCGCCTTCGTGGGGCACACCTTCACGCACGCCGGATCCGCGCACTGATTGCATCCCATCGAGAGGTAGTACGCAAAGACGTTCTGGCGCCACGTGCCGTCCCAGTTCTTCTTCCATTCGCCGCCCTCGAACTCCACAATGCGGCGGAAGTTCATGCCAACCGGCGTGTTGTTCAAGTCCGCGCACGCCACGGAGCAGGTGCGGCAGCCCGCGCAGCGGGTGGTGTCAATGTAAAAGCCTTTCTGTGTCATTTTCTTCTCCCGCTTCTTCAGGCCTTGCGGACCTCAACCAAGATGTTGTGCTGCGCGTTGCCCTTGGCGTAGGGGCTCGGGCGGTGCGCGGTGAGGGTGTTGATGCAGCCCCCGACGTCAACGCGCTTGCCGTTGATCATCTTCGGGTTGTACCAAGCGCCCTGCGGGATGGTGATGACGCCGGGCATCAGTCGCGGCGTGACGCGCGCTGGGAGCTGCACGATGCCACGGTCGTTGAAGACCTGCACCGTGTCGCCGTCCGCGACGCCGCGCTTTTCCGCATCGATCGGATTCATGAAGACCACGTCGGGATGGAGGTCTCTCAAGTGCGGCAGGTTGTGGAACGTCGAATGGATGCGGCCGTGACCATGGAATCCAAAGCACTGCAGCGGATACTTCTTGGCTGCCGGATCCCCCGGCATGTCCCACGTGCGCCAGTAGACAGGGATGGGCGAAATGACGTCGCCCTGGGCGAGCTTCCAGTCCGCCGTCTCCTTGGCAAGGCGCTCGGAGTAGATCTCAATCTTCCCCGACGGAGTCTTCAGCTTGTTTTTCACCGGGTCCTTGCGGAAGGCCTCAAGCGCAATCGGATCCTTGCGATAGTTCCAGACCTTCGCCATGCCGTTCTTCCAGAATGTCTCAAAGTCCGGCAGTTGCGGCACCTTCTTGCGAGTCTCTTCGTAGCACCAGCGCACCCACTCTTCCTGCGTGCGGCCTTCGGTGTACTTCTCCTCAAGACCGAGCTTGGCGGCAATGAGGCGGCAGATCTCCCAGCTCGGCTTTTCCTCAAAGCGCGGCTCGATCGCCTTCTGGATGGCGAGCATTTCAGCGACGTCGCCGTGGCTGCCGCCCTGACAGGCCGCGTCGTTCGTCTCGGGTCCCAGCGTGTCGGGGAGCAGGATGTCCGCATAGCGGCACGAGGGCGTCATCATGTTGTCGCAGACGACGAGGAATTCGAGCTTCGTCTCGTCCTGCAGCACCTTGTCCGTCCAGTTGCAGTCGCCATGCTGGTTGATCATGGTGTTGCCACCGGAATTAACGATCATCTTGATGTTCTGCGTGAGCTTCTCGACGCCCTTCAAAGCGTCCGTCTGACGCGTCATCTCCTTGCCTCGAAGAATCGCATCCGTCCAAAGGTAGACGGGGATCGTCGCCTTCACGGGGTTCTTTCCGACGGGGAGGTACACCGCCGGGAAGGATGTGTTCCCTTCATGCGCGCCGGTGTTGGTGCCGGGAAGCCCCACCTGCCCCAAGAGAATCGGCACCATGGCGATCGCGCGGCAGGTCTCTTCGCCGTTGGCCTGGCGCTGCGGCCCCCAGCCCTGCGACACGAAGAGCGGCTTGGTCTTTGCCATCGTGCGGGCGAGGTTGCGGATGACGTCCACCGGGATCCCGGTGATCTTCGAAGCCCACTCCGGCGTCTTCGGCGTCTTGTCCTTGCCGTGTCCCAGAATGTAGCTCTTGTAGTCGCTGTTTTTGGACGCCGACGCGGGCAGCGTCTTCTCGTCGTAGCCCACGCAGTACTGGTCAAGGAACGCCTGATCCACCCAATTCTTCGTGATGAATTCATAGGCGAGCGCGCTGATGAGCGCCGCGTCCGTCCCCGGACGAATTGGCACCCACTGGTCAGCGCGGGTTGACGCCGTGTCCGTGAAGGCGGGATCGATCACGATGATGCGCGGACGCTTCTTCGAGAGCGCCGCATCAATCTGAAAGCCCTTGCCGCCGCCCGAGGGGCGCGTCACGAGCGGGTTGTTCCCGAAGAGCACGTAGAGCTCGGCGTTCGCGATCTGGGAGGGAAGCGACGACGGACGGCCGCCGTAGGTCAGCGGGAAGGCCGCAGAGCCCTGTGCGTTCGAATACGAGCCGTAGTACTTCAAGAAGCCGCCCATGAGGTTCATGAGTCGCTGCCACGCACGACGCGAGCTCACCAGCGACTGCTGGCCGGAGCAGTACTGCCAGTAGATCGCCTCGTTGCCGTAGGTGTCGCGGATGCGCTTCCATTCGCGGGCGATGGTGTCCACCGCCTCCTCCCACGAGATGCGCTCGAACTTTCCTTCGCCGCGCTTGCCGACGCGCTTCATGGGGTACTTCAGGCGATCAGGCGAATAGAGGCGCTCACGCATCGAGCGGCCGCGCTGGCAGGCGCGGATCTGGCGGGGGCCCAGGGTGTCGGGCTGGGTGTTGTCCGTTTCGATGCGGATCACCTGGCCGTTCTTTGTGTAGCAGCGCACGGGACAGCGCTGGCCGCAGTTGATGACGCAGGCGCACCACGAGTAGGTGCCGTAGTCATCCATAGCCGCCGCCACAGCCTTCGCCACCGGCGACAGGGCAAAGCCCGACGCCGCGGCGGCCGCGAGAAGCGTCCGGCGGGAAATCGAGAAATCCAGCATTTTTATCTCCTGAATCGTTAGGGCGCAAGGCGCTCATGATTCTGAAAAAGACGGCGCCCCGCTTTGTTTTCGGAGCGAAATGCTATCGGCGGACGTTTTCTCGCACTAAACGAGTTTCTGACAAGCCATACGCTTTTTTGGACAAGCTCCCACTCATCTTTTCCTGAGCGACCGCCTATTCGCCGCC
>CAVACW010000027.1:0-5724 GCA_963587345.1 uncultured Oscillospiraceae bacterium
ACTCGCTATACTTGCGCGCATGCTTTCTGACGACACCACCACTTTTCTCCTAACGGATGAAGCCGCCACGACGACGCTCGCCGCCAAGCTCGCCGCGTCTATCGCGCGCCACGCAGACGCCGTGCGCGAGGCGGGCTTCAACCTGCGTCTTGACGGCAATCTCGGCGCAGGGAAGACGACGTTCACACGCGCCTTTTTGCGCGCGCTGGGCTTCACGGGCCGCGTAAAGAGCCCCACGTTCGAGCTCGTCGAAGACTACGACGTGCTGGGACTCGTCCTGCATCACTTTGACTTCTACCGCTTTGAAGACCCGGAGGAATTTGACGACGCGGGCTTTCGCGACCTCTTTGGCGCGGGGCAGATCGTCTTTTCCGAGTGGAGCGAAAAAGCAGAGCCCTGCCTTCCCGCCGCCGACCTCGTCCTGCACCTTACGGTGACGGATGCGATGAGCCGCGAGGCCCGGCTTGAAGCCGCGAGCCCCCTGGGCCGCACGGTCATGGGGGAACTCGCATGACCGACCGCCGCACGCTCCTTGCCGCCGCCGTCGCCGTGCCTTTTGTGTCGGCCCCGGGCCTCTCGATCGCCGCCGCGTCGCTTTTGACGCTGGACTACGAAAAGGGAGTGGATTACTCCACCCTCACGGTGTCGTGCCCCGCCGCCCGGAAGATCACTTCGCACCTACTAAAGGGGCGGGAGCCGCACCGCTTCTTGATTGACCTCGAAGGCTGCCGGCTCACCGCCGAAATCGAGCGCTCCGCCAAAGCCTTAAAGCTTGATCGCTTCGTCTCTCGCGTGCGCGTGGGGCAATTCAAGGCGAACACCCTGCGCATCGTCGTGGAATTAAAGCACGACGTTTCCGCCGCCCCTTTGATGGGGAGCAAGACAGCGAGCTTCGGCGTGCGGTTTGCCGCTTCGTCCGACATCATCGCCGTCATCGCCGAACAGGCCGAACGCACCGCGGCTGCGACGAAACAGTCGACGAAACCCGTCAAGAAAACGACGGCCGCTGCCGGCAAGGAGACCATCCGCGTCGTGATCGATCCCGGCCATGGCGGAGCGGACCCCGGCGCCGTCGGCCGCAGCAAGACGTACGAAAAGACCGTCGTGCTCGCGATTGCCAAGAAGCTCGCGGCACAGATCAACCGCACCCGCGGCATGCAGGCCATCCTCACGCGCTCGGACGACCGGTTCCTGAAACTCCACAAGCGCGCTCAAGTGGCGGTGGATCAGAACGCCCACCTCTTTGTGAGCATCCATGCCGACGCGTGGACGTCGAAAACCGCCTGCGGCGCCTCGGTCTTCACGCTCTCCGCGGGCGGCGCCTCCTCCTTGCAGGCTCGGTGGCTTGCGCAAAGCCAGAACAAATCCGACGAAATCGGGGGCGTGGACGTGTCAGCCGTCCCCAAGCAGGCCCAGTCCACGATCGTGGACCTGCAGGCGGAATTGAAGCAGCGCGCCGGCATCGAGATCGGCGACTCGGTCCTAAAGGAAATGAAGGGCGTCGAGCGGCTCCACAAGGACGCCGTCGAATACGCCGAGTTCGCGGTCTTGAAGGCCCGCGGCATTCCGTCGATTCTCATTGAAACCGGCTTTCTCTCCAACCCCGACGACGAGCGGCGGCTGAAGTCTGAAAGCCATCAGAACAAGATCGCGCAGGCGGTGTGCAAAGGCATCATCCGCGCCATTCGCGAAAAGCCGTGCAACTTTGTGCAGCAATGCCGCGGCTGATCCTTTTATTGTGAGGAGGTGAACCATGCCCCTTCCGAGCGAACCTCAAGCCTTGGGCGACACCGTCGCCGCCAAGGAATACGGCCCCCGCGTAAAGACTAAGAAAACCAAGGCCGCGGCGGCTCCCGTCAGCAAGAAAACGGCCCCCGCCGCCGTAAAGTCCGCCAAGACGGCCAAACCCGTCAAGACGGAGCCCCAGGCGGCGCTTCTCACGCCGCCGCACGAGAAAACACCGGCTGCCAAACCCGCGCCCGTCAAAGCCGCTTCGAAGGCGGCTCCCGCTCCCCAGCGCCGCCCCGCGCCCGAACCCGAAAAGCTCGGCGCGAGCCGCCTGCGGCCGCCCCGCACGGAATCGAGCGTCACGAAGCCCCGGCTCTTCGTTTTGGACACCAACGTCCTTTTGCACGACCCGATGTCGATCTTTCGCTTTGAAGAGCACGACGTCTTCCTGCCGATGATGACCTTGGAGGAGCTCGACAACCACAAGACGGGGCTTTCCGACATCGCGCGCAACGCCCGGCAGGTGTCGCGCAGCATCGATCAGCTGATCGAAAGCGAAAAGGGGGCGGTGAAAGACGGCGTGCCGCTGGCGGCCCTCGGGCACACGGAAGCGCGCGGCCGCCTTTTCTTTGAAACCGAGGCGCTCGCGGCGGACCTCCCCGAAGGGCTTCCCGCCGGCAAGGCCGACAACCTCATTCTCGCCTGCGTGAGAGCGCTCACTGCGCGGCATCCGGAAAAAGCCGTCGTTCTCGTCTCCAAAGACATCAACATGCGCATCAAGGCCGCGGCGCTCGGAATGGCGGCGGAAGACTACTTCAACGACAAGACGATCGACGACACGGACATCCTCTACACGGGGCGCACCGTGATCGATGCCAGCACGTGGGACGCCATCCGCCCAACGATGACCAGCTGGCAAGCGGACGGCCGCACGTGGCATCGCTTCAAGGCGCTGCCGTCGCTTCCCCTTTATGTGAACGAATTCGTGACGAACGAAGACGCGAGCTTCACGACGCAGGTGGAAAGCGTCGAAGACGGCCACGTGACGCTCACCACCCTCACCGACTATCTGCAGCCCAAGAACGCCGTCTGGGGCGTGCGCGCAAGAAACCTCGAGCAGTCGATGGCCTTGAACCTCCTCATGAACCCCGAAATTGACTTCGTGACGATTCTGGGTCAGGCGGGGACGGGGAAGACGCTTTTGACGCTCGCGGCGGCCCTTGCGCAGACCTTGGACGCACGAAAGTTCAGCGAAATCATCTTCACCCGCGCCACGGTGAGCGTTGGCGAGGACATCGGCTTTCTCCCCGGCACCGAAGAAGAGAAGATGCAGCCCTGGATGGGCGCCTTGGAAGACAACCTCGAGGTCTTGAACAAGACGGAGCGCGGCGCAAGCGACTGGAGCCGCAGCGCCGCCAGCGACCTCATCCACCGCCGCATTCGCGTGAAGTCCATGAACTTCATGCGCGGACGGACGTTCTTAAACAAGCTCGTCATCATTGACGAGGCGCAGAACCTCTCTCCGAAGCAGATGAAGACCCTCATCACGCGCGCGGGCCCGGGCTCCAAGATCGTGTGCCTCGGAAACATCGCGCAGATCGACACGCCCTACCTCACGGAAGGCTCCTCGGGCCTTACCTACGTCGTGGACCGGTTCAAGGGATGGAAGCACGCCGGACACATCACACTCGCCCGAGGCGAACGCAGCCGCTTGGCGGACTACGCCACGGACGTGCTCTGACGGCTTTTCATCGGCGCTACCTTCGGACGGCGCCTTTTTTTTCAGGCGACTGTTGAGAATTTCCTCCGCCGGCAGCCTTTCTTCGCACCACCTCGGAAACCAGCGGCTACAACCCGCGCTCCACGGTTTCGTAAATGACGAGCTCCGGCCGGAAGGCATCAATCAGCGCTTTCCAGTCCTCCGGCGCCCGGTTGCGAGACGCGTAGAGGACGTGCGCAAACGTCGCATTCAGGTAGGGCGACATCGCCGTCATGAAAGAGTCGCAAAAAACGAGAACGCGCTTTTGCGTTGCCGCCGCGGGATTCGTCATCTCGGCCGCAAACTTTGGGTTGGCGCCGCTGGAAGCCTGCAGGAGGCCCGCCTCGCGCTCCGCTTCGCCCGCGGGCTTCCAGCGAATGCGCGTCGCCGGCATCGAAAGGTTCGCGGCGACGCTGTTCACAATGGGAAGCGCCTCCCCTTTTCCGCTGATCGCCGCCAAGTCCCCGCGGTAGGTGCTCGGCGCGTGCGTGATGACGGCGCCTTCAAACACGGGCAGCTTCAAATCCGCCATGAGCTCCCGGTACGCGACGCCCGCCCCGGCGTGGTTCCAGTGCGTGTCCGTCTTGTAATACACCTGCTCCGTTTGAGACGCCTTCAAAAGCGCTGCCTGCGGGTAGGTGACGGCATGGCCCGCCGCCCGCAGCGCCGCCACGAGGCCGTCCGTCCATTCCGTCACCTGCGAACAGGGTTTTTGCAGAAAGAGCTTGGGAACATGCCTGCAGTAGATGGATGGCTTGTCGGGGCCTACCAGCACGTGAAAGGAAGCCCCAAAGCGTTCAGCCACAGCGCGGTACCTCGCCACACGCTCGAGCGTGATTTTCCGCTGCATCTGCCATCGGGTAACGTTCAGCGGCTTCAGATGCTTTTCAATCGTCCGCTCATAACGGTTACCGAGAAAGACCCAGCCATCGGTTCCAAAGAGCGCCCGGTCGGCATCCTGCATCGAGAAGAACCACTTCTCATCCGTGAGCACCGGATTCACTTTCGAAAGCACTGCACCACGCTGCCAAAGGCGATCCGCCACATAGCGGTCATACCCCCCAAAGAAAAAGAGCGGCCCCGTCCATTTCGGGTAAGGCTCCGGCTGTCGATTCTCGCCCGTTGTCACCACTTTCTCAGCGCCCCCGAAAAGCGTCATGTTGCCCAAGTAGCCCAGAAAAAGCGCGCCCGTAAAAAGGAGCGCGAGACCGCTGTTCACTCGTTTTGCGATCATGATGGTCAGAAATTGAAATAGATGAAGGGATTGCGCGTGCCTGAATAGAGCACGGCGACCGAGACCGCAAAGAGCGCGAGGTTCACGGCAAAGAGCCACGTCTTCGTCACCGGCGCAAAGGCGTCCCACCGTCCCGCGAGGCGGCCGCCAAAGACCGCGATCACGCCGCCCGCCGCGAGCGCGGCGAGATTCAAAACGCCTGTCGGAACATCCAACACCGGCGCCCCCATGACGAGCGACTGCCAGTACGCGAGCGCCTGCGGCAGGTTCTCCGCCCGGAAAAGCACCCAGCCCAGAAGGACCGCCATCAGGCAGTAGCCGTGCTGCAGCCCGCGCGGAAGCCGCTCCACCCAGCGCCCGAAGGCCGTGCGCTCCAGAATGAGGAAGACGCCGTGAAAGAGTCCCCAGAGGACAAACGTCGATTGCGCTCCATGCCACAGGCCGCACAAGAGAAAGACAACAAGGAGGTTCCGGTAGAGCTTTGCCTTCGCGCAGCGGCTTCCGCCAAGCGGGATGTAGACGTAGTCCCGCAACCACGAAGACAGCGACAGGTGCCAGCGACGCCAGAAGTCGCGGATGCTCACGGCGCTGTAGGGCGAATTGAAGTTTTCATGAAACCGCACGCCTGCCATCGCCGCAAGACCGATCGCCATGTCGGAGTAGCCCGAGAAGTCGAAGTAGATCTGCACGGCGTAGGCGGCCATGCCAAGCCACGCCGTTCCCATCGCGATGTCTCCGGTGAGATTATGAAAGGCAATGTCCGCCATCGGCGCCACCGAATTGGCGATCAGCACCTTCTTGTTGAGGCCCATCACAAAACGGCTCACGCCCCAAACAAAGAGCTCGCGGTCAAACGCCGGGCGCGCCGCGAGGTCCGAGCGCACGTCTTCAAACCGCACGATGGGCCCCGCCACCAAGTGCGGGAACATGAAGTAGTACGCCAAGAAGTCCCAGCCCGTGTGGCGGCCAATCTTTTCCTGGTAGAGGTCCACGAGGTAGCTCA
>CAVACW010000027.1:6493-27216 GCA_963587345.1 uncultured Oscillospiraceae bacterium
CGCTTTGGGAAAACGCTGACCACCAGCCTGCTCGAAGCCTACTATGACGAAGCGGCGGCCGATCGATTTGACGCCGTCTTCGCCGGCACCTACATTGGCGAGCACAAGACGCCGCTTGCGAGCCAGTACCGCATTCTTCATCTGGACTTTTCCGGCATCGCGTCGCCTCGGCAGGATGCTTTGGAACGGGCTTTCCAGAATTCCGTCCTCGATTCGCTCATCGACTATTTCTCTCGATACCCTCATCCTCAGCAGGGAACCCTCCTCGAAGGCCCGTTCGATGACGCCGCAAGTCTGATCGGACGCTTCTTCGCGCTCGTCAGTCAGGGCGTTTCGCGCAAGCGCCTCTACGTCATCATCGACGAGTACGACCAATTTGCCAATGAAGTGCTTTCCGAAGACTTGGATCACTTCAAGGCCATCACGTCAGCCGAAGGCTTCTTGAAAAATTTCTTTGCCAAGCTGAAATACGCCACGCGCCGCGCCGTCGCTCGGATCTTCATCACCGGCGTGACGTCCATTTCGCTTGACTCGCTCACCTCGGGCTTTTCCATCGCCACCAACTTCACCATCGATCCGGCCTTCGCGTCCCTCTACGGCTTCACCGAAACTGAGCTCGCGGAGCTGGCGCCTCAGGTGCTGGACCTTGATCGCTTGAATATCCCGCTTAACGAGCTCATCTCCCGCATGAGGGAGTGGTACAACGGCTATCGCTTCAGCCCTTACAGCGACGCCACCGTCTTCAATCCAACGATGTGCCTTGCCTACCTGAGCGCCCTGCAGCGACTGGGCAGAGAACCCGACTCGCTGCTTGATTCCAACCTTGGCCTTGACCTCCACAAGATCGAAGGGATTCTGCGACTGGGAGACGACGCTTTTGTCCGACAGATTGTGGAACAGGCGCTGCGGCGCGAACCGATTCCGTTCATTGGCAGTCTGCGCATCCTGAATCTCAACCAAGAGGCGCGGCTCGATCGCATGGCATTGCTTTCCGCCATGTTCTATTTCGGCTTTCTCACCTACGGCCCGGGCACCGAGCGCATGCTGGTGGTGCCAAACCGCGCCATCAGCATTCAGTTCTTTGAGTTCTTCCTGAAGCACATTCTCCGGACGGACGACTACGAATTCGTGGCGACGGAATTTCAGAAAGCGCTCAAGGCGCTGGTTGCCGGCGACCCGAAGCCTCTGTTTGCCGTCACGTGCAACCGCTTTCAGGCCGCTAGCGGCCTGCATTCGCACGCCCACCTGCGAGAAAGCGACTTCCAGACGCTGCTCATCGGCGCCTTCAACTTCACCAACGCCTACACGGTCACAAGCGAAGTGGAAGTCCGCGGCGAAGCAAAAGGCTACATCGACATTCTGGCAACGCCCTCAGCAACTAGCCGCGCCGACACGGCCTACCTTATTGAAGTAAAGTACCTCTGTCCCAAGGCTGCCACAGACGAAGCCCGTGCGGCGGCGCTTTCTCAAGCCTGGGAGCAGATCCGCCGCTACGAACAGGCCGACAACGTGAAGCGGCTTCCGAAACTCACGCGCATCGCGGCGCTCTTTGTCGGGCTCAAGCTCGAGGCGCTGGAAATCCGGGGACCGGCAGCGCCGATCGATGCTTCTCGCTAAAAGAGCGTCGCATCCGCCAGAAGCGCCGGCATCACGGCGAGCTCCCGCTCCCAGCGATCGATCTTCGCCGCCATGAACTGCTGATAGTCCGCTGCGAAGGCACGCTCCTCGTCGTCGAGCTCCGACGCTTTCGCAAGCGCCGTTGCGAGCCCCGCCTTCAGTCGCTCCAGCACCAACGCAAGGCGCTTTGGCACGAGAGCCCTCTCAATGCCCGCCGCCTCAGCTTCATAAAGAAGCTGCAGCGCGTGCACCTGCTCAGGATCAAATTCGTCGTCCACGCCCATCGCGAGCGCGTGGTCCACGCCATCAATGAGCTCGACGCTCACGAGGTCGTACCACGGCGCCACCGAAAGCCCCCGCCGCGACACGAAGAAGCTCATGTTCTTTCCGTGCGCGTCCGTGTTGCCGACGATGAGGTTGAAAAGCCGCCAGTCCCATAGCTCCGTCACCATCGCCATGGGATCCGCCGCGTGCGCAGCGAGCCCGCACAGCGCGCCAAAGCTCACGCCAAGCGACAGGGGCTTGGCTTCATAGCCACGCCCGAAGGGACACTCGTACTTCAGCGAGGACGTCTTGCCCAAGGCCTGGCAGGCGTCGATCACAGGGCGACGCTTCACGACCCACTGTCCGTCCGCCACCTCCACGCGACGGTCAAAGCGCAGCACCTCGAGCGCCCGAAACGCTCCCACGCGAAGCAGCTTCGTCGGCGCCACGGCGTGACCCAGCGAAGCCGCCAGATGCATCGTGAGAAACTCATTTAAAACAAGGTGCCGCATCGCGGGCTTTTCGAACTTCAGAATTCGATCCGACGCGAGCCGTTCGCCTTGCGCGAGACCATACGCTTCGCCTCGCTTGAGCACATTGAGCTTCATCTGCACGCCCGCCACCGACAGCCTCGGCGCCCCGTCCCAGACCGTGAGCGGCTTTGTGTCAGGATGGTTCAGGCGCTCCTCAATCTCCGCCGCCGTCACGGGACGAAAGGCGTTCGGGATCTTTGGCGCCGCTTTTCCTCGCGGCATGAGCCGCACGGCGCCCGGCAAGTCGTTTCGCTGCGAGAGCGCCAACGAAAGCGCCAAGACGTCGCGCCGCGAAATCTGGCTCACCGCCACAAGCTGATCCATCGCCTCACCTTCGGGAAGCAGATTCTCAAAAAACGCATACGCCGCTCCGTCTGCCGGCTGACCGGTCAAGGGCAGCGCGGGCGAAAGCGGGAACCCCGTTGCCCGCCACGCGTCTGCGTAGTCGAGCGTCAGGCGGTCACCCTCCGCCTTCAGCACGCCAACAAGCGCGCTCCCGAGGGAAACGTCGCAGGAAGACTCAAACCCAGTCATCGTCAGCCTCCGGATGCGCTGCCGCGGCGAGACGCTCC
The DNA here is from genome assembly GCA_963587345.1 of uncultured Oscillospiraceae bacterium. GTDB lineage: Bacteria > Pseudomonadota > Gammaproteobacteria > Burkholderiales > Burkholderiaceae_F > Duodenibacillus. The sequence continues at coordinate 9,480 of CAVACW010000027.1, forward strand.
TTGCTCTGCGCCGAGAAGTCAAGCGCAAGTCCGAGCGCCCCTAGCACGGTAGTGAGTGTGGAAAACCGAACGTCACAGCCCTGCTCGAGCTTGATGATGGTGCGCTTGCTCACGCCCGTGAAGTTCGCGAGCGCCTCCTGCGTATGCCCCAGCTGCAGGCGACGTTTTTGCACGGTCTCGCCCACGGCTTTCATGAGGAGCGCGTCGGAGGAAAGGATTGATGACATAGCAGGCAAGCACCGATTAGAGAACACCGATTGATGCAGTTTACTGCACCAGAAGTCACTTCTCGCTTAAAAGTGAATTATTCTGCATCACCCATGCGCATTTGTACACTTCAGAGTACAATTAAATGTACATCAACTTTTACTTAAAGGACCGCTTTCATGGAAGTTCTCTCCATTTCCGAAGCCCGTAAGAATCTCTCCTCTCTTGTTCAAAAATTGGATACATCAGAAAGCAGTCCAATTTACATCAATGTTCGCGGTAAAGATGCTGCGGTTTTGCTTTCTACAAAAGAATACGATCGTCTTCGTTTTCAGGTGTTAGATCAAGAAATTAGTTCAATTTTTCACGATTTCGACGATTTGAACAAAGCTCTGAGCAAGCGATGAGTAAAACTATTCTTCATCTGAACGCCATTGAAATCCAGAGAATTCACGATCGCAGCATTAAGCAATACGGTGGTTTAGCCGGCATGGAAAATCCCGACCGAATCAGTGCCTTGCTATGTCGTGTGCTCAACTATGCCTTGTACGGAAACGTCAACGACGTCTATGCGCTCGCTGCTATGTATTGCGTCGCTATTGCCAGAGGGCACATCTTTTTTGACGGTAACAAGCGCACCGCCATCAATGCCACACTTCTCTTCTGTCGGCGAAATGGCGTCTGGCTGCTACCTTCACCTGACCTTGAAGAAGAAGTCGTTAGCGTAGCTACTGGTGCTGTTTCTGCTAAAGAACTAGCCCAATTTTTAAAGAACGCCCCGCAAAAACACATCACCGACATTCAAAATTGCGGGGACTCCCATTTTCCATAAGCACACGCCATCCTTTTGAGACAACGAGCGCCTTCGAGCGTTTCCTGCTCCGACCTATACGACAAGCGCGAAGATGATGATCCCCACCATCATAAAGGCGATCGCCACCTTGAGCGCCGCCCCCACCATCATGCCGACCCAGGTCGCCCAGCCGACGTTCGTCGCAATCTTGAGGTCCTTCTGCGCGATGTATTCGCCCACAAAGGCGCCCACGAGCGGCATGAAGAGAATGCCGAAAATCCCCATGAAGAGCCCCGCGATCGTGCCGATCAAGGCGCCCGCCGTGCCGTACTTCGTGGCGCCCGCCCGTTTGGCCCCCATCGCCTGCGACACCCAGTCCACGGCAAAGCCGATCACGGTGAGAACGCCCAGCACCACGAGGGTCACCCAGCCGATTTCTTCGTAGTGGCCGATCCACGCCGCAAGCCACCCGCCCGCAAAAATCATGGGGTGCCCCGGCAGCGCCGGAATCACGGTGCCGGCAATCCCGACGCCGATCAGCGCCACGACAACGATCCAGAGCGCGACGTCAAGCCAATTGACGCTTGAAAGCGTTTCCATCATGCTCCGTTCTCCTACTGCTGCATCTCAGGCGGAAGCTGCACGTCTTCGGCGAGGTTGTCAAAGCGCGTGAACTGACCGTCAAAGCGCATGCGTACCGTGCCCGTGGGGCCGTTTCGCTGCTTGCCGATGATGATTTCCGCCACCGCCTTGTCGGGCGTGTCCTTGTGGTACACCTCGTCGCGATAGATGAAGAGAATCATGTCGGCGTCCTGTTCGATGGCGCCCGATTCACGCAAGTCGCTCATCACGGGGCGGCGGTCCGTGCGGGCGTCCACGCCGCGGTTCAACTGCGACAACGCAATCACCGGCACCGCCATTTCTTTGGCGAGCCCCTTCAAGCCGCGGGAGATTTCCGCAATTTCCGCCGCGCGGTTGTCGGTCCCCGCAAAGCGCGCGGACCCCGCCATGAGCTGCAGGTAGTCCACCACGATGAGGGACAGGGGGCCGGCGCGCTTTACGAGGCGCCTTGCGCGGGCACGCACTTCATTCACCGTAAGGCCCTGCGTGTCGTCGATGTAGAAGGGGAGCTTGTTCATGCGCGCCACGACTTCGGTGTAGTGCTGCCAGTCGCTGTCTTCAAAGCGCGCCTTGCGCATCTTCTGTGCGTCGATGCGGCCCACGGAGCTGATCAAGCGCTTTGCGAGCTGCTCGGCGGTCATTTCCATCGAAAACACCGCGACCGGCATCTTGAGCGAAAGCCCCGCGTATTCAGCGATGTTCATGGCAAAAGAGGTCTTGCCCATGGAGGGGCGGCCTGCGACGATGATCAAGTCGCCCTTTTGCAGGCCGGACGTCATGCGGTCCAACTGCAGGAACCCCGTGGGGAGCCCCGTCACATCTTCGCGACTCTTTTCCTGATAGAGCTGCTGCAGCTCGCGCGTGACGCTCGCCGCGAGTTCATTCAAGGGACGAAAGCCCTTCTTGCCCTTGTTCGACTTTTCGTCAATCGCAAACACCATGGTCTGCGCCTGATCGATCAAGTCCGAAATGTTTTCCGTCTGAGGCGCCAGCGCCGCGGTAGCAATCGAGTCGCCCGCCGTCACGAGCTGGCGCAGAATCGAGCGATCGCGCACGATTTCGGAGTAGCGGCGAATGTTCGCCGCCGAGGGCGTCCCCATCGCGAGGCTGTTCAAGTACTGCAAGCCCCCGACTTCCTGCGCCTTGCCTTCCGCCTGCAAGGCGCCAAACACCGTCACCACGTCCGCCGGCTGCCCCTCGATGCACATCTGCTGGATCTTTTCGTAGATCAGCCGGTGGTCGCGCCGGTAGAAGTCATCCGGCCCGATCACGTCCGCCACGAGGTCAAAGGCGTTGTTGTCAAGCAACAGGCCGCCCAGCACCGCCTGCTCGCTTTCAATCGACTGCGGCGGGCGGCGGATGGAGGCGACGTCGGCTTCTGCGCTTTCGCGAGGACGGTCAAAAGACGCGCCCATCGCCGGCACCGCGGCCGCCGCAGGCTCGCTCGCCGCTTCATGAGGCTCCGCCGTCGGAGCGTCCGCGGGAATGTCCACGCCGGCGAGGTCCGCTTCGGAAACCGCTTCGCCCGAAGGCTCGATGACGTCGGCGGGCGGCAGATCGCCCGGCTCCACTACTTTGATGTCGTCCATGGATAAATGGTCTTTCAATTAACTAATAATCTTCGTTTTTCTGGTGCTTGTCAGCGTCAGCAAGCCGGGCAAAACAACCCAACGTCACGCCGCTTCAAGGTACCGATCCGTCTGTTTCAGCTCTTCATCGAGCATCGAAAGCTCGGTCAGCGCATCCGCCGAGTCAACCGATTCCACGATTGTCCCGCCGTCGCTCGGCTGCAAGCCAATGATACGGTGCGGCAGCTTCTGATATTTTTTCGTGCCCAGCAAAATGGAAAGTTCGCGCAGCAAGTAGAGCGAATGCGTGGCAATGAACACCTGAATGCCGCTCTGGCAAAGTTCGAGAAGAATTCGGGCAACAAGCCGGATGAGCTTCGGATGCAGATTAGCCTCCGGAGCATCCCAGAAAAAATACCCCGTGCTCTGCAGCGAACCGTTGTTGATGAGCTGAAACAACATCGCAAGCTTTCGAAAGCCTTCCGACACCAGCGACATTCCCCGCGCTTCCTGCCCCGCAGCGCAAAGATAAAAGCGACCGTTTTGCTCCAGCACTACCTTGCCGCCCAGCGCCTCTTCGATCTCCGACAGGAGCTTCTGCATCGGCCGGCTCTTGCCGCCGCGAGGCACAGGCGCCCGCAACAGAGCGCAGGCATCGCGGTGCGTTTCCCCGTACTCAAGACGATGCCCCGCATCAACCGCTGCGTAATAGGGAGCGAGCGTCACAAGCGCTCGCGCCGGGAAAAACACCGGCGCCGTCGGCTGCCAGCGCTCCGGCAGCTTGCCAAAGGTGACTTCTTCAGATTCCGCAGAGAACGAAAGCGCACAGTCATCCGCCGTTTCATCAAACGCCAGTGCAAGCTCGCAGGCACCCTTCGGTCGCGCCAGCCGCCCCAGCGATTCCGGCTGCAGAACGCCGACCAGCTTTGCGGACGCCCTCGCCTGCAAATCGTCCTTTGCTTCCGCCGGCGACTCTTTTTTCTGAGGCTGCCACATCGCCGCCATCAAGCGGTAGGCGAATTTGAGGACATGCGACTTGCCCGTGCCATTCTCACCGGTGATGACGTTCAATCCAGACGCAAAGCTGATCTCGGCCGACTTGAAAACCGTGACATCCCTTATTTTCATCGTCTTCAACATGCTTTACCCCTTGTTCCAACAGGCAGCCGATCGAACGTGCACAGCCAACTTATATCGTTGCCATGCCTGTATGCAAGCTGACTTGTCATGCTACTCACGCCTTGCACCGCCATTTCCCCCAAGGGTACCCGGCTTGTTTCGATTTTTTCCTTGCGACACAACAAAAAACCGACCCGAAACAGCGGAAACCCGTGCTTCGAATCGGTTCTCTGAGGAAGTCCGTCCGACGGGCGGACCTCCCGCAAGCAAGCGACGCGTCGATTACTCTTCGGCGACGACCTGCACCGTCACGTCGGCGGTGATGTCGGTCATGAGGCCGATGGTGATCGTGTAGTCGCCGAGGCTCTTGATCGCGCCGAGCGGCGTGCGAACCTGGCTCTTCTTGATCTGGAAGCCGAGCTTGTCAAGCGCTTCAGCGATGTCAGCGTTCGTGACAGAACCGAAGAGACGGCCGTCAACGCCGGCCTTGCTCGAAATCGAGATCGTCTGGCCGTTGATCTTGCCAGCGAGTTCCTGAGCGGCGGCGATGCGGTCAGCCTGCGCCTTTTCGAGTTCCGCGCGGCGGGCTTCGAATTCAGCGATGGCAGCCTTCGTAGCGCGCTTGGCGTGGCCCTGAGGGATCAGGAAGTTGCGAGCATAGCCGTCCTTGACCTTGACGACAGCGCCGAGTTCACCGAGGTGATTGATTTTTTCGAGAAGAATGACCTGCATGATTAACGCGTCCCCTGGTTATCGGTGTAGGGCAGCAGAGCGAGGAAGCGAGCGCGCTTGATCGCGGTGTCGAGCTGACGCTGGTAGTGCGCCTTCGTGCCCGTCAGGCGAGCCGGCATGATCTTGCCGTTTTCCTGAATGAAATCGCGCAGGGTGTCGATGTCCTTGTAGTCGATCTGCTCGACGTGTTCGGCCGTGAAGCGGCAGAACTTCTTGCGCTTGAAGAGAGCGCTCTGCTGGTTAGTGCGGCGGGGCTTGCCCTTACCTTTAGCACCAAATGCCATTTTTCAACTCCTAAATTTCTCTGTATTCCGTGATGTGTACCACAAGCCGCTGCGTTCTCACTGAACGGGGGGCGATGAATCCGATCAACCGAAGGCTTTTCCCCAAAGGCTCCTTCGCGAGCTTTAGCGCTGCGTCAGCAAAACCGATGGCGGAGACGTCAAATTCCAGTCGTCTCATGGCGCCCGCTTCAAACACGCTTGCCGTGTGGTGAAGCGTTCCCTCCCAGACAGCGATGCCGCCGGGGGTGTAGCGCAGGTCCTTTGCTTCCGTGATCGTTCCCGTGAGCGTCAGCTGATTGACGCCGGGAGATTTCGCACTCTCCTCAGATCCAGTCACTTACGTTCGCGCGGTGCGGTGTCCACCCAAGCGTCCGATTAGGCCTCGGCGGCAGCCTTGCCGGCTTCTTCCGCGGCTTCGCGAGCAGCCGCTTCAGCAGCGGCGGCCTTGCGGGCTTCGTCCTTTTCCACCGACTTCATCATGACGGAGGGGGCGGTTTCGGCCTTCTTCATCTTGACGGTGAGGTGACGCAGGATGGCGTCATTGAAACGGAAACCGTTTTCGATCTCAGCAAGCGTCTCGCTCGTGCATTCGATGTTCATGAGCACGTAGTGAGCCTTCACGAGCTTCAGGATCGGGTAGGCGAGTTGACGACGGCCCCAGTCTTCGATGCGGTGGACCTTGCCACCCTGTTCGAGCACGAGAGCCTTGTAGCGTTCGATCATCGCGGGAACCTGTTCGGACTGATCCGGGTGCACGATGACGCACAGTTCGTAATGACGCATTGATTCCTCCTTGCGGAAATAAGCCGCCCGAGCGTCGTATCGGTGCGGCAAGGATGCGAAAACGCGGCATTGTACTCATCCAGTCCCACCTTGTCAAAGCCGTTGTTTCCACGAGCGAATTTCCCCGCAGCGCCCCTTGCCTCGCGTTTTCTTGACTTCCCGCACGGCTACTTAGTGGGCGCTCCGACTGAGAATGCCAGCGTCAAGAAAAGCCGTCCGCGGCTTTCTTTTGAAACGACTCCCTCCGAGAAAGCCGAGAAGACCTTCTTGGAACACAAAACCCAAAGCAAGGAGAGAAAACCTCATGACCCAGACCACCGTCTCGCGCCGTCATCTCATTGAAGGCGCCGGCGCCGCCGCTGCGGTGTCGATGATCCCGATGACGTCCGCCCCGGCCGCCGCTGCCAAAGACGCCACCGCGTCGATCCGCGACTTTGACATGATCAAGGCATTCTATGCGAACTACCCCAAGCGCATGAAGGCCGTGCGCGCGAAGATCAACCGTCCGCTCACTCTGACGGAAAAGATCCTCTTTGCGCACCTCTACCACCCCGAAGACCTCCGCGACTTCAAGCGCGGCGCCGACTACGTGGAATTGAAGCCCGACCGCGCCGGCACGCACGACATCGGCGGCCCGATGGCGATCATTCAGTTCCTCACCTCTCAGAAGGATCGGATCGCCCTTCCCGCCGCCCTCGTCTGCGACCACCTCGTGCAGGCAAACGCGGGCGCCATCCCGGACTTGAAGATCGCCGACAAGAACAACTACGAAACGTACACGTTCCTTCGCGACGTCTCCCGCCGCTACGGCTTTGACTTCTGGCCCGCGGGCGCCGGCATCTGCCACCAGATCTTCCTGGAGAACTACGACTTCCCGGGCGGCATGATGCTCGTCACGGACTCCCACACGCCCACGGCCTGCGGCCTCGGCATGCTCGCAATTGGCGCGGGCGGCGCCGACCTTTGCGACGCGCTGATGGGCATGGAATGGGAACTCAAAATGCCGAAGATCATCGGCATCAAGCTCACTGGCAAATTAAAGGGCTGGGCGTCCCCCAAAGACGTCATCCTCAAGGTGGCGGGCATCCTCTCCACGAAGGGCGGCACGAACTGCATCATCGAATACTTCGGCGACGGCTGCGCGACGCTCTCTGCGACGGGCAAGGCGACGATCGGCAACATGGGCGCGGAAGTGGGCGCCACGACGACGGTCTTCCCGTACGACAACGCGATGAAGCGCTACCTCGCCGCCACCGGCCGCACCGCGGTCGCCAAGCTCGCTGACGGCGTCAAGAAGGACCTCGCCGCCGACCGCGAAGTGACGGCGCACCCCGAGAAGTACTACGACCGCGTGATCGAGATCAACCTCTCCGAAGTCGAGCCCTGCATCAACGGCCCGATGTCGCCTGACGCCATGATGCCTCTCTCTGACGTCGCCCGCATCGCCAAGGAAAAAGGCTTCCCCACGAAGCTTGAAGTAGCCCTGATCGGCTCCTGCACGAATTCGTCCTATGAAGACATCACCCGCGCGGCCTCGATCGCCAAGCAGATCGTTGACAAGGGCATCACCTTCAAGACGCCCCTGCTCGTCGTTCCGGGGAGCGTGCGCATTTACGAGACCTTGAAGCGCGACGGCGTTCTCGCGAGCTTTGAAAAGCTCAACGCCACGGTTTTAGCGGACGCCTGCGGCCCCTGCATCGGCCAGTGGAAGCGCACGATTGGCGACCCCACGAAGCCCAACGCGATCATCGAGTCCTTCAACCGCAACTTCGCCGGCCGCAACGACGGCAGCAAGAAGACGAACGCCTTCCTTGCGTCGCCAGAAATCGTGATGGCGATGGCCGTGAACGGCGACCTCTCGTTCAATCCCTTGAAGGGCACCTTCAAGGCCGCCAACGGCACGAACTACCAGTTGAAGGCCCCCAAGGGCGAAGAGCTGCCGAAGAAGGGCTTTGTGAAGGAAGTGAAGGGCTGCATCATTCCGACCTATGAAAAGATCGAGATCAAGGTGAGCCCCAACGCCGAGCGCATTCGCCTTTTGGAACCCTTTGCCGCCTGGGACGGCAAGGACTACGTCGAGCTGCCGCTTTTGATCAAGGCCAAGGGCAAGTGCACCACCGACCACATCTCCCCGGGGGGCAAGTGGCTCGCCTACCGCGGCAACATCGACCGCATTTCGGACAACCTCTTGGAGCGCGCCGTCAACGCCTTCAACGGCCAGACGGGCAGCGTTTGGAACGTGGAGACGAAGACGTACGACACGCCCGCCAAGGTCGCCCGCTACTACAAGAACCACGGCGTGAGCTCGGTGATCGTGGGCGACGACAACTACGGCGAAGGCTCAAGCCGCGAGCATGCCGCCATGGAGCCCCGCTATCTCGGCGTCAAGGTGGTGCTCGCGAAGAGCCTCGCGCGAATCCACGAGTCGAACTTGAAGAAGCAGGGCGTGCTCGCCCTCACCTTCGTGAATCCGGCCGACTACGACAAGATTCAGGAAAAGGACCGCGTCTCGGTGCTCGACTTGGCAAACATCGCCCCTGGGAAAACCGTGACGATCGAGCTCACGCACGAAAACGGCCAGAAGGAGCGCTTTGAGGCGCAGCACTCCTACAATGCCAAGCAGCTCAGCTGGTTCAAGGCGGGCTCGGCGTTGAACGCCCTGAAGGCGTAACTTCTCGGCGCACGACCGGGACGCTGGCGACGGCGCCCCGGCGGTCTCCTCTCAAAATTCACGGGCGGTCTTCCCGCAGGGAAGCCGCCCGCTTTTTTGGTCTTTTTCAACCTCGGCGCACCACGCCATAACAAAATATGACAAGCGCCATGACGAAATTTGACAGATCGCGCGCCTCATCCCAAAGCACCCGCACTGCTGTCGCTACAGCTCTTCGCCTTCGGGCACCGGCACCAGCTCGATGTTTCGCGCCAGCGTCTCAAAGCGCGCTCGCGCCTCGTCAAAGACCTCTGGATGCTCCAAAAGGTACGCCAAACGCTCCCGCTCCTCCGGCGTCATATGAATCGTCTTCACGCCTCCGTCATCCACTGGTTTTCTCGATTCCTTCTCCACGGAAATCATTTTCAAAATCTCACCCAACAAAACAAAATATCTTTGAATTTTAAGGCAAATCCGCGCCACCACTATCGCAGCCCAGGTCGCCCCGCGTAGGGCCTTCCGCCTACCGTTTTCTCGCCTTTGAGCAAAAACGGGCGCCCCTTTTTAGGAAAGCGCCCGTCTTGTCATCCCGCGGTCAAACCATTGTCAGACATGGTTGTCGATAAAGGTCTTCACGACAGCCAAATCTGCCGGCACCTCCACTTCATGCTGCGGCTTGTCAAACAACGCCCCGTAGGACGCGGGGATCGGGGGCTCGACGCCCGCCGCCTCTTCGATCGTCACCGCGAACTTCGCTGGCAAGGCCGTCTCCAACGTCATCATGGGAACCCCCTCGCGCAAGTGCTCACGCGCCACCTTGATGCCGTCGGCGGTGTGGGGGTCCACCAAAAGCCGCTGCGCCTCCCACAGCCCCTTGATCGTCGCAAGGCGGTCGGCGTGGGTGCTCTTCCCGGATTCAAACCCAGACGCTTTCACGCGCGCAAACTCTGCTTCGGTGAGGGTGAAGCCCCCCTTTGTTGCCACGTCCGCCCAAAGGGCGGCGGTGCGCTGGGCGTCCCGCCCCGTGATGTCAAAGATGTAGCGCTCAAAGTTCGAGGCCTTCGAGATGTCCATCGAAGGGGAGGATGTCACAAAGGTGTGCGCACTGTCGCGGACACGGTACGTGCCGGTGCGGAAGAACTCGTCCAGCACGTCGTTTTCATTCGTGGCAACGACGAGCCGCCCCAGCGGAAGCCCCATCTGCTTGGCGATCCAGCCCGCGAGGATGTTGCCGAAGTTGCCCGAAGGCACGGTGACGTCCACGGTCTCGTGGCCCTTGGCGACCTTGAGCCAGCCCGCAAAGTAGTAGACCACCTGCGCCGCAACGCGCGCCCAGTTGATGGAATTCACCGTGCCGATCGAGCGCGCCGCCTTGTAGGCATGATCGTTGCTCACCGCCTTCACGATGTCCTGCGCATCATCGAACGTCCCCTTCACCGCGAGGTTGAAGATGTTGGCATCAGAGAGCGAATACATCTGCGCGCGCTGAAAGCGGCTCATGCGCCCGGCGGGCGACAGCATGAAGACGCGGATGCCCTTTCTCGACTTCATTGCGTATTCGGCCGCCGACCCCGTGTCGCCCGAGGTGGCGCCCAGAATGTTGAGCTCTCGCCCCGTTTTAGCCAGCAGATATTCAAAGAGGGCCCCAAGGTACTGCATCGCCATGTCCTTGAAAGCGAGGGTCGGGCCGTTGGAAAGCTCAAGAAGCCACAGTCCCTTTTGGATTTCGCGCACCGGCGTGATGTCGTCCGCGCATTCGCCTTCGCGCACGTTGCAGTACACGTCGCCGCGGTAGACGGCTGCCGTGAGGCGCTTCAAGTCTTCGGGCGGAATGTCGTCTGCAAATTTCGAGAGGATCCGGAATGCGAGCTCCGCGTAGGAGAGGCCGCGCAGGGCTTCAAGCTCCGAAGCCGTCACCAACGGGTAAGCCGCCGGGAGAAAAAGGCCGCCGTCGTCCGCGAGCCCTCGGAGCACGATGGACGTGTAGGTTGCGCCGGTCGCTTCGCCGCGCGTCGAGACATAAGTCAATGCCATGGTCTTCCTTTAATTGAGTTCTTCCTTGCGGATCATCACGATGCGGCCGTGCACGGCGGAAAGCGCCTCGATGGCGGCCAAGGCCTGCTTCACGTTGCCTTCGCGCGCCGTATGGGTCATCAGCACCACTTCGGTCTCATTTTCGCCCACCGCCGCCTCGCGCTGCCGCAGGGTTTCAATCGAAATTGCATTGTCCGCGAAAATTCGCGTCACGTCAGCGAGAACCCCGGGCCGGTCGTCCACGAGGATGCGCAGGTAGTAAGAGCTCACCGTGTCGTCCATCGCGAGCCACTTCACTTCGCGCGTCTTTTCCTGAAAGCCCAGCATCGGCACCTGATGCTCGCTCCCCGCGCTCATCAGGCGCACGGTGTCGGCGATGTCGGCGATGACCGCCGACGCCGTGGGCTCGCCCCCCGCGCCGCGGCCGTAGTAAAGCGTCGTTCCCACGGCGTCGCCCTTCACCACGACGCCGTTCATGACGCCTTCAACGCCCGCCAGCAGCCGGCGCTTCGGCACCAGCGTCGGGTGCACCCGCAATTCGATCCCGTCCTTGCGGCGCTTTGTGATGCCCAGAAGCTTGATGCGGTAGCCCATCTCCTCGGCGTAGGCGATGTCTTCGGCGGCGAGGGTGTCGATCCCTTCGATGTACGCCGCATCAAAATTCACGGGCGTGCCAAAGGCGATGGCGGAGACGAGCGTGATCTTGTGCGCGGCGTCCGTGCCGTTGATGTCAAAGGTGGGATCGGCTTCGGCGTACCCCAGACGCTGCGCATCCGCGAGAACGTCCGCAAAGCTTGCGCCCTTTTCGCGCATGGTGGAGAGAATGTAGTTGCTCGTGCCGTTGATGATCCCAGCCGCCCACTCGATGCGGTTGGCGGCAAGCCCCTCTCGCAGGGCCTTGATGATGGGGATGCCGCCCGCCACCGCCGCTTCAAACGCCACGGTGACGCCCGCTTTCTCCGCGGCGGCGAAGATTTCGTTTCCGTGGTGCGCCAAAAGCGCCTTGTTGGCGGTGATGACGTGCTTGCCGGCGGCGATCGCGGCGAGAATATATTCCAAGGCGGGATGAATGCCCCCCATCAGCTCGACCGCGATGTCGATCGCCGGATCATTCACGATCACGTGCCAGTCTCCCGTCACGGTGACGTCGCTTGCGACGCGGGCGCGGGCCTTTTCGAGCTGCCGGCACACCACGGTCTTCACCGTCACCTGGGCGCCGCAGCGCCGGGCGAGAATTTCGCCGTTTTTGGCGAGCACGTCGTAAACGCCCCCGCCCACGGTGCCGAAGCCCGCCAGCCCCAGCCGCACGGTTTTCTTTCCTTCTGCCGCTTGCATTCCGTTTTCTCCCCGCGGCGCCCCGCTCTCAGCGCGCCGCTTCCGTGTTGACAATCTGATTATTTTCGCCGACCCTGAGGGCGAACTGCCTATGCGCTTTCCCGTAGGCCGATGCCGACGGCCGGCGGCCGTTTTCTTTATTATTGATTTTCAACCAAATTATAGAAAATCCTCCGCGTCCGCCGAGTATAATGGGCCGTCAATTTTTCTGTTGCTGTTGAACTACGGTTTTTACCTTTAAAATCAACGGACAGTTCCATTTTCACTTTGGATGATTCATGACCACACTGCTTGCCGCCGTGCCGGGCTACGGCCTCACGCGGGAGATGCGCTCCCGCACCGACGTTCTCACCGCTGAAGTGCGCGACCTGCTTGCGCGACGCCTGGGCGACGAAATCACGGACGCGCTCTTTGCCAAAAGACGGCTGCGCGTGGCGCCGCACTTTGACGCCCTCCCCTTGCGCGTAAAGCGTTCGGCGGGCGGCAACGCCCTGCGCTTTCCGGCTCAGTGGGACCGCAAGGAAAAGTGCGTCTGGATTGACGCCAGCCTCCGGCACTCGTCGAGCTTTGCCACGGACGTCATCGCAAGCGCCGCCTGGATGCGCCAGATGCCGGGCGACCAGCGGCTCGCTCAATATCTGGCCAATCAGCTCTGCCGCCTCTACGACGAGTACCACACGAAGTACGTGAATCAGCCGGAGTTTGCCAAAGTGCGCGGCATTCTGGAGCGATTCCGCCTCGTGCGCGGCTGTCTCGCGCCCGACGCCCCTCACTACCAGCGGCACCCGGCGTGGGCGCTCTCCGTCATCATTCTCGAGCAGCTCGTCGCCCAGCGCCTTGCGGACACGGTCCTTCCAGAAACGAAGCAATGGTTTGACCGCCCGACCGAAAAGTCGATCAAGGGCCTTGGCTCCGGAATCACCGCCCCCGCCGAACTCTGCTACCTGAGACTCAAGGCGTGGGCCAAAGCAGCCGACAATGACGCCGACGACATGTTCGACGCCGGCGCCCCCGGAAACCGTTACGCGGCCTCAGGACTGCCGCTGGCGGCCGTGACGGAAGCCGCAACGCGTCCCTTCCCTTCATTTCACGACTGGTTCGGCTTTGAGGAGTCAGACCTCGAAGAAGCCGACCGCCCCGTCCATTTCGTCGCCTACACAGGCCCTGCGGACGCCGTGGCGCACTACGGCCCCTCGGACGCCGCCCCCTTTTCGCCGTCCGCGGACCGCCCGCTCGGCAGCTTTGACGTGCGCCCGGCGGCCGTTCTTCGCGCCACGGCGTCGCACCGGCGGCACCCCGAAAAGAAGGTGCAGGCCGCGGCGCTGCGCAACAGCATTGACTCCTGGGGCGAAAACGAAACCTTGGCCGGCCCCGTCTTCCCCTACGTGGAGACGGAACAAGAGACGACCGTCGTCGTCCGCCGCTGCGAAGTGGCCGAGACGCTCACTCAAGCGTGGCTTGAATTGGAATGCGAGGGCCCCAAGCCCGTGATCCTCACGGCCTACGCCACCCACTGGGCGCACGCCGCGGGCGAGCTGCGCGCCGACACGCCCCTCACCGCCTGCCTCACGCTCTGGGCGACGAAGGCCCATGTGCTGACGAACGATCCCTACCTCACCATGAAGCAGGCGGCCAAAGGGATTCCCGCCGTGAGCGCCACCCTGCACGTGAAGTCCGTGACGCCGCTTGAGCCCGTCTTTCACCGCCCCTGCAGCCTCATCTGCGCCGAGTGGTCCAAGCGTGCGCTCGCCAACGTCGCCATCGTGCTCCCGGAAGGCGTCTGCCCCGAAGCGAAGGCGGGCGACTTCCTGAGCGTGGAAGGGATTCTCTGCGCGAGCGCCTTCTTTCAGAACACCCCCAAAGCCCGCGTCGAGCGAGCTGGCCGAAAGCTTCCTCTGACGCGCGACATGATGCGCGAACTCGGCCGTCCGATCGCTCGGATGCGTCGCGAGCTCATCGCCCATCCCACCGCCGAAGGCCGCCTCATCCACGCCGCCACGCGACGCCCCCGCACGCTGGGCGCGGCCATGTGCCGTCTGGTCGAGCTCGTGCGCTGCAACACGCCGGCATCAATCTATCTGTCGCTAAGGCAGGCGCTTGCCATCCCGTCCGAGCACGCGAAGCACCTGCCGGAATTTCTCTACTCGCTCGGGCAGCTTCTCGCCGCAGGCTACGATCCGGCGGCGCAATGGATCGCCGCCCCCGTCGTGATGGACCGGCTCACGCTTTTCCCCGGGCTCGTCTTCAACAACCTCTTCACGCGTCTTGCGCTCCACACAGACGATCCTCGAACGATGTGCTTCTTCGGCGACCACCTGGTCAATCTCGAGGCCGCCTCGCCGCACGACAAGACGGAGGGGAACCACTGGCTCTTTGCCTCCGCCGCCCGCGGCTTTGAGCCGGCGATTCTTCGCTGCGCGAAGTGCCTGGCTTTGGGCGACGGCGTCGATCCCTCGATGAATCAGTGCCTGGGCCTTGTCTCCGCGCTCTTGCGCGCCTCAGGCGACCCCGAAATCTTCTACCTCTACGGCGCGCTGCAGCTGATGGGCGCCGACTTCTATCGCGCCGACTCGGAAGTGCGGCGCCGCGCCATCACCGACCACGTGAAGGCCGAAGGGCGCCCCGGCGACTGGGTGCTTCTCATCCTGCACCTTCTTTTTGAGCCCTACCCGGAAAGCGCCGGACGCCAGCCCCTTTACGCCGCCTGGCACGTCGCTCGCTGTCTCATCGAACGCACGGGCGTCTCCACCGCGTCGCAGCTCATGAATCTCGCGGAAAGCCGGCTTCTCCCCGAAGAAAAGCCGGCCGCGCAAGCCTTTGACGCCTGGAGCTGGCTCAAGATGAAGGCCCCCGCTGCCCCCACGACGCTCGCTGAACTCACAAACCCCATTTCGGAAGCCCTCGTCCGCTCGCTTCAGAGCACGGCCTTCTTTGAAGATCTCACGGCGTCGCTTGGCGCCGACAACGAGGCGAGCTTCCTGCCGTTTGTGGAGAAGCACCTCGTGCCGATGGCGCCCGGGATTGCCGCCGACTGCGCCAATCCAAACGCGGACGGCATCGAGATGGCGGCCTACGTGGGCATTGCCGACACCGCGAAATTCGCGGGCACAACGCCTGCCCTCGGATGCATCCGCGCCGCCGACCCGCAGCGCGCCGGGCAGTCGTTCTTCTTTCCGTTTTTGCCCAACGGCCTTCCGGTGCAGTTCCGCCTGGAAGAAGCTTATTCGACGCACGATCAGGCGGCGGCCTTCCTGCGCACGGAACTGCAGGATGAAAACGGCTTCCCCGTAAGAAGCATCGTCGCCTTTGATCCCTTGTGGGCTCTGGCGCACGACGTCTACAGCCTCAACACCACCTACCGAGGGGTTCTCTCGGCGGTCGCCGAAAAGGTCTTCACGGCCCCTGACGACATGAAGGCTGCCACCGACAGCTTCATGACGGCCTTTGACGACACCTTGACGGAAACGCCGCCCGGGGCCGAGCGACCGGGGCTCTACGCCTGCGGCGGACGGCTCGAGGCCATCGAAACGGACTTCACGGACATCGCCGGACTCACCATGGCGCGGCTTCTCGTCACCGTGCGCCTTGCCGGCCGATTCATCGAGCATTTCCCGATCTACGTTTCGAAGGCTCGGCTCGAAGAGGCCTTCCCCAAAACGCTCCCTGAACCGGGCGCCATCGTCTTTGCGGAAATCAACCTGCATTGCCTGGCGACATCCGTCGCGGAGGACTACTCCCATGCCGGCCACACGCTGCAGTAAGGCGCAGCTTGCGACCACGCTGGCAGCGGCGCTTTTGTCCGCCGCCACGCCGGCGGACGCTGTCGAAAGCGAGCTCGCTCACGCGGTGTCGGTGCCTCACCCCAGCGCGGCTGACGTAGCCGACGTCGCGCTTCCCGACGCCTTCTGGCTCGAAAACCTCACGACGTTTCTACGGGGACGCGTGGCGGAGTCGGCGCGCTTTGATCCCGCCTCGCTCCTTTCGGGGCTCACGACGCTGGGCGTTCCGCCCGCCCAGCTTTCAGCTGCGCCGACAGAAAACGCCAAAACGAATCCAAACTCCACCAGCCGGCCGGTGTTGAAACTCAACGTCTGCATGAATTCGCATCCCCTCACGGACGAACGGAAGGCGCTTCTGGTCACGGTGCCCCTTGCCGCCGCCTCAGCGCGGCGCGCGGCGCTTCTCTTTTCGTGGCTGAAGTCCACGCCCCCGGCAACCCCCGTCGTGCTTTGCGCGTCCGCTGCGGACGCGCCCGGCGCCTCGCACCGGGCCGTCGAGGAAATTCTCACGCGAGCGCGCGAAAGGCGCCTCGATTCGGGCTTCAACGGCTTTGCGGGCTTCTGGGGGCACGTCGACTGGTCAGGGAACCCTTCCAGGGCCTACGTCAACTTTGCAGGGCTTCAGGCCGTGACGCTCTCCGTCGCTGACCGATACATCCAGTGGCAGGACACGCAGACGCGGAAAACCAACGCCTTCATGGCGGTGGCGGCCGTAAAGACCGCGCTGCTCGCGTTGCCGCTCACGTTCAAGACCGACCGGATGTCGCCCTACACCGCGACGGAATTCTCCACCGTGCGCTGCCGGGGCGACTGGGCGTCGCTTCTCACGTCGGAATGCTCGGTGACGGCCGTCTACTCGTCGCGCTCCAAGGTGGCGCTCACCGAAGCGGGCGAAGCCACCTACGGCGCAGCGCAAAAGACCATCAAGCGATTGAACGACGAAGACAAAAAGGGCGCGCGGCGCAGTCTGACGGTGTCTTTCCCGGAAAACTACAGCTTTTCGCCCGCGGCGCAACAGGGGGACCTGCCGCTCGTCACCGCGTGGGAAAAGCGCTTTGCCGGGCTTTCCAACGCCCGGCTTTCGTCTCGCTTTGCAGTAACGCCCGCCGTCGTGTCGGCGGCCGCCGGCCTTCCCGCGCTTGCTCTGGGAGCCTCAGGCGAAGCCTCGACGGAACTGTCGGCGGCAACGCAAGCCGTGCAGGAAAAAGCCGTGCTGGGGCTTTTGAATGACGTGACCAGCACTCAAGCGACAGTGCCCGAAAGAAGCGCGAGCACGCGGTCGCAGTGAGACACCGCCGCGCGCCCCGCCTGACGGCAGCTTCTCACCGTCTCGCGGCCCGTCGCCTGCACGCGGCCGGGCGTCTGGGCCTTGCGAACCTGCACCGTGCCATCTTCTGCAATGAAGAATTCGACGGCGCTCGAACCCATCGTAAGACCGAGGAACTCGCGAACGTCCTTCGGAATGGTGACCTGGCCCTTGATGGTGAGACGGTTGCTCATGATGTATCTCCGTTTTAGCTCGCTTTTCCAAAACTCGGAGGGTGAAGCAATTAGGACTTAAATCCACCCGCGGCGATTTTTCCTCGGCGCGCCGCGCGCCTCAAGCTCGTTTGCGAGGGATATGAAAAAACCGCCCGGCTCTGAAGGGAGGCGGACGGTTCATCGATTTACCCGTTCGTTTGCTCAAGATTCTGAGCCGCATCCGCTTAGAGCGCATCCACCTTGCCCGGGAAGGCAGGTTGGCGTGAGATTTCTCTCACCTCGAAATGTGAGAGGCATTCTGCACGAACAGAATGCCTCCGTCAATAAGCGAAAGTGCTCAGGGACGCCAG
>CAVACW010000028.1:0-25852 GCA_963587345.1 uncultured Oscillospiraceae bacterium
CCGTTCGCGCTGGTCTCATCAAGAAGATTGCCGCGGGCGTCTACACCATCATGCCGATGGGCCTCAAGGTGCTCTCCAAAGTCGAAGCCATCATCCGTGAAGAAATGGTGCGCGCGGGCGCGATCGAGCTCTCCATGCCGATCGTGCAGCCGGCGGAACTGTGGATGGAGTCGGGCCGCTGGAACAAGTACGGCCCCGAGCTTCTGCGCTTCAAGGACCGCCATGACCGCGACTTCGTGATCCAGCCCACGAGCGAGGAAGTGATCACCGCCATCGGCCGCAGCGAAATCACGAGCTGGCGCCAGATGCCCGTCAACTTCTTCCAGATCCGCACGAAGTTCCGCGACGAGCGCCGTCCGCGCTTTGGCGTGATGCGCGCCCGCGAGTTCGTGATGAAGGACGGCTACTCCTTTGACAAGAGCGCCGAAGACGCGGGAAAGAGCTACGAAATCATGTTCGAAGCCTACAAGCGCATCTTCTCCCGCATGGGCCTCGTGTTCCGCCCCGTGCGCGCCGACACGGGCTCGATCGGCGGCTCCCGCTCCAACGAATTCCAGGTGATCGCGGACGTGGGCGAAGACGTCATCGCCTACTGCCCCGAAAGCGACTACGCCGCGAACATTGAGCTCGCCGAGGCGCCGACCCTCATCACCGCCCGCGCTGACGCCAAGGAAGCGATGACGAAGGTTGCGACCCCCGGGAAGGAAAAGTGTGAAGACGTCGCCCCCTTCCTCGGGATCGATCTCCTTCGGTGCGTGAAGTCCGTCGTGCTCGCCGCGGACCGTACGGACGAAAAAGGCAACGCCCTCCCCGCGCAGATCGTGCTCGTGCTGCTGCGCGCCGATCATGAATTGAACGAAGTGAAGGCAGGCAAGCTCCCCGAACTGAAAGAGGGCTTCCGCATGGCAACCGAAGAAGAAATCGCCGCTCACTTTGCGGGCGCAACGCCCGGGTCTCTTGGTCCCGTCGGCGTTTCCGACGATGTCGTGGTGTACGCCGACCGCACCGTCGCCAACATGAGCGACTTCTGCTGCGGCGCAAACGAAACGGGCTACCACTACACGGGTGTCAACTTCGGGCGCGACTTGCCGGAACCCCAGGTCGAAGACCTCCGCAACGTCGTCGAAGGCGACGCGAGCCCCTGCGGCAAGGGAAAGCTACGCCTGCAGCGCGGCATCGAGGTGGGCCACGTCTTCTACCTCGGAACCAAGTACTCTCAGGCGATGAACGCCACGTTCTTGGACGAAAACGGCAAGCCCCAGCCCCTCGAGATGGGTTGCTACGGCATCGGCGTCACGCGCGTCATCGGCGCCGCGATCGAGCAGCGCCATGACGAGAAGGGCATCATCTGGCCCGTGCCGCTTGCTCCGTTTGAAGCCGTCATCTGCCCGATGAACTACAAGAAGAGCGAAGCCGTGCGCGAAGCCGCCGACAAGCTTTACGACGAAATGAAGGCCGCGGGCATCGACGTCATCCTTGACGATCGCGACATCCGCGCTGGCGTGATGTTTGCGGACTGGGAACTGATCGGCGTGCCGCACCGCCTCGTCGTGGGCGATCGGGGCCTCAAGACGGGCGACGTTGAATACGTTGCGCGCGACAAGATGGACGAAAAGCAGATGCTCAAGCTCGTGGACGCCGCCGCCATCATCGCGAAGTCGGTTTCTGAAGCGAAGGCTCACTAAAAACCCGCAACGCGCCGAGACAATTTCGTTTCGGCGCGTTTTTTGCTTCTCAAGGCGACAGCCCCCGAAAAATTCGGGCAAAATAACGAATGATTCTGCGCCGGCGCTTTGACGCGGCCGGCCCACCTTTCAGGAGAACGATTTTGGAATCCCTAAAGCCTTTGGTTCGTGTGATTGATGACGACGACGCCATGCGCCGCTCCTGGGCCTTCCTGATTGAAGGCGAAGGCTGGGATGTGGTGACCTACTCCGACGCGCTCGACTTCATCGCGAGCAACGACGTGCAGCGTCCTGGCTGCCTCGTTCTCGATGTGCGCATGCCGCGCATGAGCGGGCTCGAGCTGCAAGACAAGATGCAGGAGCTCGGCATCGATCTTCCCATCATCTTCATTTCCGGCCACGGCGACATCGACATGGCCGTGCGCACCTTGAAGCAGGGCGCCGTGGACTTCCTGCAAAAGCCCGTGGACGACCAGCGCCTCCTTACCGCGATCGGCAACGCCGTGATGAAGAACCTCAACCACCGCCGCACCGAGATGGAGCTTTCGGACTTCAGAAAGTCCTTGGAGCAGCTCACGCAGCGCGAGCGCGAGGTGATCCGCATGGTGGCGCAGGGCATGAGCAACAAGCAGGTCGCCGAAAACCTCGGCATCAGCGAAAAGACGGTGCAGGTGCACCGCGGCTCCGCGTACCGCAAGCTCGACTTGCACAACGCCGCGGAAATCGCGCGTCTGCTCCTTCGCTCGGGCGACCCGCTGTAAGCCCTTTCTCGCAAGACCCAAGGCAGAGAGATTCGCTCCTCTGCCTTTTTTCTTTCACTACTCAGTCCGTTTGTCACGCGCCGCCATGCCGCTGCAGCTCAAGAACAGCTTTCTTCTCCTTCTCACCGCCGCCATCTGGGGCACGGGCTTTGTAGCCCAGGCGCTCGGGATGGAGCACATTTCCCCCTTTGCCTACACCTGGGGCCGCAGCGCCGTCGGATGCGCCTTTCTAGTGCTTCTGATGCCGCTTCTCGACCGCCTTCGGGGCACCAAGCGCGCCGCGGACGCTCCCAGCCCCTGGCGCAACAAGACCGTGTGGACAGGCGGCATCGCCTGCGGCGCAATGCTCTTTCTCTCCGAATCCCTGCAGCAGTTCGGGCTTCTCTATTCGGACGTGGGCAAGGCCGCCTTCATCACGG
Organism: uncultured Oscillospiraceae bacterium; assembly: GCA_963587345.1. Classification (GTDB taxonomy): domain Bacteria; phylum Pseudomonadota; class Gammaproteobacteria; order Burkholderiales; family Burkholderiaceae_F; genus Duodenibacillus. Next base: position 2,866 of record CAVACW010000028.1, read on the forward strand.
GACTCTATATCGTGGTCGTCCCCGTCATCGGAGCGCTTCGGGGGCGCGGGAGCTCCGTCACGCTCTGGATCGCGGTGGCGCTGGCCGTCGCTGGGCTCTGGTTTCTCTCGGTGAAGGAAGACAGCTTCACGCTCTCCCTGGGAGACGCCCTTCTCGTTACGTGCGCCGTCTCCTTCTCCTTTCACATTCTCGTGATCGATCACTTTGCCCCCTTGGCAGACAACGTGCGCATGAGTTGCGTGCAGTTTCTCACGGGGAGCGTGCTCGGGGCCGTCTTCATGGCGTTCTTTGATCTGCCAACCCTCGCCGACCTCATGGCGGCCGCGGGCTGCCTCCTTTACTCCGGCATTTTGAGCAACGGCGTCGCCTACACGCTTCAGATCGTGGCGCAAAAGGGCATGAACCCCGTCGTCGCGAGCCTCATCATGAGTCTGGAGAGCGTCTTCGGAGCGCTCGCAGGGTGGCTCGTCATGGGGCAGATCCTCTCCGAGCGCGAAATCCTCGGCTGCACCATCATGGCGGTCGCCATCGTTCTTGCGCAGCTCCCCTCGGAATGGTTCCAGCGCCGCCGCTAGCGCCGTTGCGCCCATGAAAAACGCGCCGCACCTCGCAAACGAGGCCGGCGCGTTTTTCATTGGGGCGAACTGGCCGCCTTATTCCTGATTAGGCAACTTGTCGTCCGCTGTCGGCAGGTAGTTCTTGTTGAGAATCTTCGCGTCGTGCTTCGCGCGCAGCGCGCCGAAGTAGGAGGATTCATCGGCGCGCGACGTCATCGTGGCGAGCTCCTGAGCAAGGGCGTCCAGCTGCGCCTGCGGCACTTCGGGCTGCTCCACCTTCACGATGCGGGCGACGACGTAATTCGCGCCGTCCGCAAAGCCCTCGTACGCCGGAAGCTTCGCGGCCGGGGCGCGCATCACGTCGTTCACAAAGCCCGCGTCGTGGGACCCGAGCTGCGTGCGGCCCACCGTTTCTTCCGCGGAGAATTCCGCCGTCACAGCCTCGCCCGCTTCCAAGGCCTTGATGAGCTTGTCGCCCTCGGCCTTCGCCTTTTCCAGGGCCTTCGCTTCGACAAGTTTCGCCTTGATGCGATCGGTCGCATCCGCGAGGCTTTCCACATGCGCCGGGCGGTAGTTCGTCACGCGCAGCGCGATGAGTTCATTGCCGCCCACTTCAATCGCCTGCGAATTGCGCTTTTCGCGAAGCACTTCGTCGCTGAAGACGGCTTCGAGAACATGTTCGTTAAAGAGCTTCTTCACTTGAGCGGGCGCGGCGTCCGGCGTCACGTTCGCCACCGTCTTCAATTCAATCCCGAAGCGGTCCGCCACGGCCTGCAGGGAGTCGCTCTGCTCGTAGACCATGTTCGTGAAGGTTTCCGCTTCCTTGCCGAACATTTCCTGCGAGTGCTGGTCCTGATAGAGCTTCACGATCTCGCTGCGGACCTCGTCCAGGGGCTTCACGTGCTGGCCCTTGATGCCCGTCACCGTGATGATGTGGTAGCCAAAGTCCGTCTCCACCGGCCCCACGATCGTGTTTTCCGCAGCGCCAAAGACCGCTTCTTCAAAGGCCTGAACCATCATGCCCTTGCCGAACCAGCCAAGATCGCCCCCTTCACGAGCGGAGAGCGTGTCGGCGGAGTATTTTTTGGCAAGCTCAGCAAACTTCGCGGGATTTGCCTTCACTTCGGCAAGCACCTTCTCGGCTTCGGCCTTGGCGGCGTCCTTCCCGTCCTTGAAGTCAATGAGAATGTGAGAAGCGCGGCGCTCTTCCGGCGCATTGAAGCGGTTGCGGTTCTGCTCGTAGAAGGTCTTCACGTCCTCTTCGCTCGGCTGCACGTTCTTGAAGAGCTCGGGCGAGAAGACAGCGTACTGCACGTCCGCTTCATCAGGGAGCGAGAACTCCGCCTGATGGGCCTTCCAGTAGGCTTCCACTTCCGCGTCCGTCACCGTGACGCCCGCCTTGAAGTCGTCCGCCTTGAGGCTCGTCGTCTGGATGGTGCGCTTTTCAGTTAAAAGCGCCGCCGTCTTCTTCAAGACGCTCTGCGGCACGCCCGCCGTGCGCAGGAGCCCCCCCGTCAGAAGCTGGCGGGAGACGTCCTGACGAACGCGCTCCACGAAGTACTGATCCGTATAGCCCGTGCTCGCGAGATAGTTCGAATACATCTCGGCGGAGAACTTGCCATTGTCCTGGAAGGCCGGGTAGGACTTGATCACCTCGATCGCCGTCTGTTCGGGAACGATCACGTTTTCCTTCGTGATTTCGCCCGAGAGCGCTCGCTCGTTCAAAAGGCTCATCAGCACGGCGTTGCGGGCTTCTGCGCTTTCGAGCATGGAGCTCTTGAAGCTCTCGCCCAAACGCTGGCGCAGGGTGTCAAGCTGCCGGCGCTTCACCTCGTCAAACTGCTGCGGGGTCACGGACACGTCGTCCACCTTGGCGATGGCGCCATCGTCGCTCATCATGCGGTTGTAGGAATAGATGCCGGTCACCACAAAGCTCGGGATGACGAGAATCATGGCGATAAACATCAGCCAGCGCTTGTGATTGCGGAAAAGCTCAAGAAGCATTGCCGATCCTTTAGGGCGGAAAAATGAAAGCTGAGATGGTTTCTGTTTGAATTCAGCGGCAAGCCGAATTCCTCCCTCAGAGGGGCAGAAAAGCGGTAATTCTCAGAAAAAACGTGAAAAAACACAGGGTCCGAATGATACAGGCAAATGCCTCCGGCGGCGCATAAAATCTCGGCCTTCCGGCGCCTTCCGTGCGCCCCGTTTTTGCCTACGAAGCCACCATGTCCCGTTCCTTTTTGAAAGGCTTTCTTCTCGTTGTCGGCGCAAGCGTCCTCTGGGGCGCCATGGGCGCCGTCGTGCAGTACGTCTTCTCCGTCCCGAGCGGCTTTACGGCGCTCGGGCTGGTGACGCTGCGGCAGCTCTCTGCGGGCGTGCTCTTTGTCGCCGCCGCCTCGTGCTTCATGCCGCGCGCCGTCTGGAGAATCTTCAAGGAGCCCAAAACCGTCTTGGACATTGCCTTGAGCGGCTGCCTCATCTTCGGCGGCCACTACGGCTTCTTTCAGTCGATCTACTACTCCAACGCCGGCACGGGCGCCGTGCTTCTCACGCTGGTGCCGCTTCTGGCTGCCGTCTGGAACGCCGTGCGGCACCATCGCTTCGTGTCGCCCGTGGAGGCAGCCTGCTTCGTGCTCGCCGCAACGGGCGTGGCGCTCATCGTGACGGACGGCGACTTCGGCAAGCTGAAGTTCTCGCCGCTGGCGATCGGCTGGGGTCTCGTCGCCGCGCTTTTCTCGACGGCCTACCTCATCCAGCCCGTCGCCGTCATCCGCCGCGTCGGCGTCATTCCCCAAATTGTGCCGATCTAGTTACTGCTAAAAATTCGTAGAGTTTTCCCAGCCCGCAAAGTCAGTGGTTTCAGCACCTGATGACCTTGCGGGCTTTTTCTGGCTGTGCTATCATAGTTACGTTTTTATTTGTAACTATAAGATTGCGCCATGCCCGTCCTCGACCAACCAGATTTGCCCCGCCTCATTGTCAACGGCTCCGGCAAGCGCAAGTACGTCTTCACCTACAAGAACACGTGGGACAAGAAGCTCAAGCGAGCTGTGCGCGGCAAGGGGGATACGACTAGCGTCGGGCGGTTCGAACCTGTAGAAGGAGGCGAAGAGGGCTATGGAGAAATCCTCTTCAATGACGCATTCAAGTCGAAGTATCCAGCCTTGGAACATCTGCACGTTTTTCGGCATAAAGGTGGCAAGCTCGACTTCAAGCCAAAGGTCGAGATGGTGAATGTGATCAAGCCGCACGAGATTCGCCGATTGCACGGCGGGGCGACATGGGCCCTGAATCAGGTCGTCGGCAACACACCGCTCGCCATTGCACTGCATGATGTGTTTGCCGCCTACAAGCAGGACTTGAAACTGTTGTCGCTGGCCTACTACCTGGTTGTCAATAACGACAGCAGCCTTTGCAATTACGAGGAATTCGCCGAGTGCACCTGGCTGCCGTACCAAACTCCCTTGATCAGCAGCTCTATCAGAAGAATGCTGAGAAGCATCACAACAGATCAGATCTGCCGCTTTCAGGCGCGACTGAACGAGGAGTTTCGAAAGCAGTATGGCGAGAAGATCGTGGAGGTGCGGTTCTGGGCTTTGGATTCAACGTCGATCACTTCGTATTCGGAGAACATTGCTTCTGTGGAATACGGGCACAACAAGGACTTGATGGACGCCCCTCAGACCAACGTCTTGCTGATCGTCGATCAGGCAACGGGGGCACCAGTGCACTGGCGCAATTTCGACGGCAACGTGCCTGACGTCTCGACGGTTCGCAACACGTTGTCCAACCTTACGCTGTTGAACGTTAATCTGGAAAATGTCGTTCTGGTAACGGACCGCGGCTATGGTTCTCGAGCGAATTACGACGACATGCTGCGCAACGGCATCGGGTTCGTAAACAACGCTCGTCTGGGGGCAAATTCATTCCTCAGAAACTTGATCGATCAGCATTATGCGGAACTGTTGGACTGGAACAACGAAATTCCGTTCATCAAACAGACTGCAGTGACCGTTTCTATCGACTGGTGCTACGACGAATTTCCGGTCGCCAACAAACGGAGCAAGAAGTCCGCCAAGAAGACGGTGTATGCGCACATCTACTTTAACAACGCGCTGCAACAACAGGCGACAGAAAACCTAAAACTCCGATTGACGAACTTCTTGAAGGCCTACAGTGAGAATCCGAATGGCGTGAAGGATGAAAGCGAGAAAATTATCAAGGACTTCATGGATGTTCAGGAAAACGGCAGTTTGAAAATCAGCATGAGCAAAGTAGACAAGCGCCTTCGCTATGCAGGCGTCCGCGTGCTGATGAGTGACACCGTCAAGGATGCACTCAAGTGCTTTAATGCTTACTACGATCGCAATTCCGTCGAATATGGCTTCAATACGATGAAGTCGCGACTGAGTTGCAATCGGACGCAGACGCATTCATCTGAAAATTGGGAGAGCAAGCTCTTCCTGCAGATGCTTGCATCGTCGATCGGCATCATGGTGCGCAACAGGGTGAAGGCTTATAACGAGTGCGCCCGCAATGACAAGAAGCTGCACGTCCACTACGACAGCGATCACAAGCTGCTGGCAAAACTCAACAACATCTATCTGACGCAGTTTTCAAACGGCTGGATGTTTGATGAGATCGCTGGAAAGAAGAAAGAGCTTTTTGCTGTTCTAGGGGTGGAAGCCCCGTCTGTCGGGCAGCCTGTCGCCGAAGGCGCCTGCGATAACGAAGCTCTCGTGGACGCCAGCATCTACAGCCTACCGGAAGGGGGTGACGGCGCCGAGGAGCTGTAAGCAAAAGCCACCCTCGCTTGCACTGGGGGTGGCTTTTCACTCGATCCGATAGTTACGCTAAATCGCGCACAATTTTGGTAAATCGCGCACAATTTTGGTCATTCCGGTCACCGCTTGGGGCATTTTGACGGGCGGCCTCATCGCCTCCGTCTTCTGCCACCCCTGGACCATGGACATCCACTGGACGCTTCCCGTCGCGGCGAGCTTTGCGTTCATCGTCGTCTTCGGGACGGTCGTCGCCTTCTACTGCTACATGAGCGGCCTCAAATACATGAGCCCTGTGGTGATGGGCCTTTTGAACTGCGCCGAGCCGCTCTCCGCCTTTCTCTTTTCGATTCTTTTTCTCGGAGACCGCTTCGGCATCTGGCAGTGCGCCGGCGTTGCGATGGTGCTCGCGAACGTCTGCCTGCTCACGCTCGCGCCGCAGCGGCGCTGACGCCCTTCAACGGCAAGCGGCCGGAATTCTCCGGCCGCTCGAGCAAAACCCAAGCAAAAAGCCTTGAGACCCGATCAGGAATCTCAAGGCTTCGTATCTCTGGCGGAGTGGACGGGACTCGAACCCGCGACCCTCGACGTGACAGGCCGATATTCTAACCAACTGAACTACCACTCCGAGTTCGGAAACCCTTTGAATCTAAAGGGAAAAATTGGCGGAGTGGACGGGACTCGAACCCGCGACCCTCGACGTGACAGGCCGATATTCTAACCAACTGAACTACCACTCCGAGTTCGGAAACCCTTTGAATCTAAAGGGAAAAATTGGCGGAGTGGACGGGACTCGAACCCGCGACCCTCGACGTGACAGGCCGATATTCTAACCAACTGAACTACCACTCCGTCGGACCGATCTTTCAACCGAACCAGTTCTCTTTTCAGAGAAGCGCGAATTCTACAGAAGCTTTTTCTTTTTTGCAACCCCTGATTTTCATCAGGTGCCACAGAAAGGAGCCGTGTCCTTCAGCGCGGAGACGCATTCTACATGGAAAACACCTTTTGACAAGGCCCATAAGCTGCCATTGGTCTCGTTTCACGAATTTGCATTGATTTGCAGACGAAAATAATTTTCGCGCCTCCAGCAGCGACGGCTCGGAAGACTTCCTTCAATGTGCTCGTCAGGCCATCCTGCGACGAGCCTGCCGCGCCGCCCTCGCTCGAGGACCTCGTCCCAAAGGAGGCTGCCCCCGTCGATGCCGACGATCTGCCGCCTCTTTCTCTCCTGTCTCGCTGCGGTGCACTTCTCTATCTTTGTTTGACGAGCGCCAAAACCGTGCTCAACGACGCCCGCACCTGCACGATCCACTCGCCGACTTTCCTCTCTGACAAAACACAAGCCGGCCGTTCGCATCCCCATCAAGCGCCAGCCAGCCTTATGTCCTGGGTTGCTTCCCTGCAGCACTCCGATTTTCCAGTTCGCTTCCGCGTTCTCATCACAAAGAAATAATGGCGACAAATCAATGGTAACACCCCAGCGCCTTAAATTTTTGCAGCGGCCAGACTTGACATGCGATGGAAAGCGGTATTTAATTCGCCGCCTCGCTTGGCGGACTGCTTCTGCAGTTCGGCGAGAGAGTCGGGAGCGTAGCTCAGTTGGTAGAGCAGCGGACTCTTAATCCGTCGGTCCAGAGTTCGAGTCTCTGCGCTCCCACCAGAATTCAGAAAACCCGTTGAAGCGCTGTCTTTGACGGGTTTTTGCTATGCGCCGAGCACAAGAAGCAAGCACTGCAGCGTCAGACGACTTCGCGAAAAAAAACGCGGCCTTGCTATGATGTTCGGATGGCTTTTGCAGAGCCATTCTTCAAGGTGATGGACATGAATACTGAACGGATCATGAACGAAACATTCTCCATCGAATTCGACGGTGTTGCTTTTGACGCTCACGAAATCCCCGCCGCAGCGCTCGCTCAGTCCCTCCTCGCTCTTGACGGGCTTGCCAAAAGAGCCGCCGAAGCGGTTTATGGCAAAGAGGTCGAAGCCGAAATCCGCGTGAAAGCCGGCTTTAAGCAAGGCTCTTTCATTCTCGATCTCATTGCCGCCTGCCGCAATGATCCCGTTCAAGCGGTTTCTGTTGCCTCGGGGCATGTAGGCATAGGCGCCGCCGTCGTTCCTACTATCAAGGGCGTTATTCGTCTCTGCAAATTCGCTCGCGGCAAAAAGATAGTCGCCCAGGACGACGACTCAAAACCGGGATTGACGCAAGTAACCAACGAATCGGGACAGGTCAGCTATTTCAACAATTGCGTCGTGAACATGTACAACCAGAGTCGCACGCAATCGCTCATGTCCCGAATGACGCAGACGCTCGATCAAGAAGGCGTTTCGTCGATCTCGATCTTTGACGAATCGACCGAAGGTGACCGCGAAGTGATCTCCAAGGAAGAGCGGCCCTTCTTCCGTCACGAAGAAGGCATTGTTCTAACCGATAACGAAGCGGAAGTGCTGCTTGAAGTCGTAGGCCCCATGACCAACGGAACTCCCAAGGGGTGGAAATTCAGCGAGGGCGAATCGGGCATTGAGTTTTATGCCAACGTCGATGACGAAGAATTTCTTGAGGACGTCAAATCACGCAAGATAAAGTTTGAGAACGGAACCGCCATTCTCGCTGTCCTAAGAACCATTCAGCGAAAGAACATTCGAACCATCACTGACAGGACTATTGTAGAAGTAAAGGAAATAATTCCTCCGTCACAGAATTTATTCTAATTATCAAGCAAGCAAACGGCGACATTGCTGTCGCCCATCAGCAAGCCCGCACCGCTCGATGCCATGCGGGCTTTTTCGCCATTTGCCTCGCAGAAGGCACCCCCACCGCCCCGTTGCATGACTGTTTTTTCAGCGCAAACAAAAACCCTGCAAAATCAACATTCGCAGGGTTGTTTGTGGTGGGTGATGAGAGACTCGAACTCCCGACCTTCGCCGTGTAAAGGCGCGGCTCTACCAACTGAGCTAATCACCCGTTCGCCATCCGCAGGCGCAAATCCTGCGGATCGGAAAGCTGATTAGTTTACAGCATCCTTGAGCGACTTGCCAGCGCGGAACTTCGGAGCCTTGGAGGCAGCGATCTCGATGGTCTTGCCGGTCTGGGGATTGCGGCCCGTGCGAGCGGCGCGTTCAGCAACCGTGAAGGTGCCGAAGCCGACGATGGCGACATCCTGCCCCTTCTTGAGGGAGGTGGTCACGGCTTCGACAAAAGCGTCGACAGCGGCGCCAGCCTTGGCCTTGGAGATGTCCGCCTGAGTGGCGATGAATTCAACGAGTTCAGTCTTGTTCATGTTCGAATGACTTCCTTTAAAAGTTCCTCGCCGGACGCTTGGAGCCCGGGAAGATCTGTTTTTGAACACGGGCATTGTACAACACTAAAAAGGTCTCAGGTCAAGCGCTAAAAGGCGATTTCACCCGTTATTGCAACAAAACCCAACGTTTTTACTCCTTTTGGAGGAGAAAAACGAAGCCCGCCGAAGCAGGCGGCTACGACGGGCTCGGTTTTTAGGGCTGTGAGTTAATGCACCACCGCGCCCAGCGTGTCAACCGACGGCATCACCGCCGCGGGCTGCGTCACTTCCAGCGCCTTCGCCGCCTCAGCCTTCGGCTTCAAGGGCTCGGGCATGCGCACGAGCGCTTCTTCAAGCACCTTGTCAATCCATCGCACTGGCACAATCTCCATCCCAGTCTTCACGTTGTCAGGAATCTCCGCGAGATCCTTCACGTTGTTCTCCGGAATGAGCACCTTCTTGATGCCGCCGCGCAGCGCCGCAAGCAGCTTCTCCTTCAAGCCGCCGATCTCAAGCACCTCGCCTCGGAGCGTGATTTCGCCCGTCATCGCCACGTCAGGGCGCACGGGAATGCCCGTCATCGCCGACACGATTGCGGTTGTAATCGCGGCGCCCGCCGACGGCCCGTCCTTCGGCGTCGCGCCTTCCGGGAAGTGAATGTGCCAGTCGGTTTCGCCAAAGACCTTCGCTTCGATCCCAAGCTTAGCGGCGCGAACGCGCACTACGCTGCGCGCCGCCTCCACGCTTTCCTTCATCACGTCGCCCAAAGACCCCGTGCGCTGCACGACGCCCTTGCCAGGGAAGACCACCGCCTCCACAGTGAGGATGTCGCCGCCCACTTCAGTCCACGCGAGGCCGTTCACCTGCCCCACCTGCGGCTCCTTCTTCGCGACGCCGTAGTCAAACTTTCTGACGCCAAGGAAGTCGGCGAGGTTCTTGTCGGTGACGACCACCTCTTTGACTTCGTCCTTCTTCTTGTCAGCGTTCTGATGCACGACCTTGCGGAAGATCTTCCCCACGGAGCGCTCGAGTCCGCGCACGCCCGCCTCGCGGGTGTAGTAGCGGATGATGTCGCGCACAGCGGAATCCTCGATCTTCACTTCGCCCGCCTTCACGCCGTTCATCTCCATCTGCTTGGGGATGAGGTGGCCCGAGGCGATGTGCATCTTTTCGTCTTCGGTGTAGCCCGAGAGGTTGATGACCTCCATGCGGTCAAGAAGCGCTGGCGGGATGTCGTAGCTGTTGCTCGTTGCGACGAACATCACGTCAGACAAGTCAAAGTCCACGTCAACGTAGTGATCTTCAAACGTGCGGTTCTGCTCGGGGTCGAGCACTTCAAGCAGCGCCGCCGCCGGGTCGCCGCGGTAGTCGTGGCCGATCTTGTCGATTTCGTCAAGAAGGAACAGCGGATTGCGCACCCCGGCCTTCGTCAAGGACTGGATCACCTTGCCCGGCATGGAGCCGATGTAAGTGCGCCGATGACCGCGGATCTCGCTTTCGTCGTGCACGCCGCCCAAAGCCATGCGCACGAACTTGCGGCCGGTGGCGCGAGCGATGGATTCCCCAAGGCTCGTCTTGCCCACACCCGGTCCGCCCACGAGGCAGAGAATCGGCGCCTTCACCTTGTCCACGCGCTTTTGCACCGCCAGGTATTCAAGAATGCGCTCCTTCACCTTCTCCAAGCCCCAGTGGTCGGCGTCGAGCACCTTCGCCGCCTTCGTGAGGTCGGCGTTGACGCGGGTCTTCTTCTTCCAAGGAAGCTCCAGAAGCGTGTCAAGGTAGCCGCGGATCACCGTAGCTTCAGCACTCATGGGCTGCATCAGGCGCAATTTCTTCAGCTCATTGTTCGCCTTCTCCTGCGCTTCCTTGCTCATCCCGGACTCGGCGATCTTCGCCTTGTAGGCGGCGACGTCATCCGTCTCAACCGCTTCGTCGCCCCCGAGCTCCTTCTGGATGGCCTTCATCTGCTCGTTGAGGTAGTAGGTGCGCTGATTCTTGTCCAAAGCCTGCTTCACGCGGCCATGGATGCGCTTTTCAACGGCAAGAATCTCCACTTCGCCCGCGATGAAGCGGGTGAGCGCATGCAGACGCTCGCGCACCGAAATTTCCGAAAGAAGCTTCTGCTTGTTCTCAAGCGAAATCGGAAGCTGCCCCGCCACCGCGTCCGCCATGGTGTCCGCGTCGCGCATGGAGAGGATGTTCTGAACGACTTCTTCCGAGAACTTCTTGCTCTGCTTGGCGTAGTCCGCAAAGTCTGCGGCAACCGAGCGGCGAAGCCCCTCCACCTCCGTACCCTCGCGGTCCGTGGAGTCAAGGCGCGTCGCATGGCAGGTGATCTTGCCGTCTTCGCTTTCCGCGAGCGAGTTGAGCTTCACGCGATGATGCGCCTCAATGAGCACCTTCACCGTGCCGTCAGGAAGGCGCAGCATCTGCATCACCGTGCCCACGGTGCCCACGTCATAGAGGTCCGACGTCTTCGGATCGTCGCACTTCGGGTCCTTCTGCGTCACGAGCACGATGCGCTTGTCCGCCTTCAGGACGTCCTGAACCGTGCGAACGGTCTTGGGACGGCCGATGAAAAGGGGCAGCATCATGCGAGGAAAGATCACGAGATCGCGCACCGGCATCACCGGCGAGACAATCACGCCGGGCGTGCCTTCGGTCGTTTCGAATTCAGTCATTGTTCTTCAATTGTGTCGTTTTCAACCCGCAACCGGGTTTCCGTAAGGGGCCATATGGGGGCGAAGCCCGCCCTTTTCAAGCCCTTCGGGTCTTTCTCGGACTTTAACAGGGAAGCCCGGGGACGTGGGACGAAAAACGCGCAGAACCTTACCCGATCCTGCGCGTTCTTGAGAGAAAAAGCCTACGGCTCGACGGTCGCGCGCGGGCACGCCACGAGTTCAGCGGGGGTCCCCTTCTCCACCGTGTCCGCCGTAACGCGCACCTCACCCACTTCGGGCTTGGCGGGAACGTCAAACATGGCGTTCAAAAGCACCTCTTCGACGATGCTGCGAAGGCCGCGGGCGCCCGTCTTGCGGGCCATCGCCTTCTTGGCGACCGCCTTCAAGGCGTCTTCCGTCACCGTGAGCTTCACGCCTTCCATTGCAAAGAGCTCGGCGTACTGCTTCACGAGCGCGTTCTTGGGCTGCGTGAGAATGGAGACGAGCGCCTCTTCGGTGAGCTCCTTCAAGACCGCGATGATCGGCAGACGCCCCACGAGTTCCGGAATGAGGCCGAACTTCACGAGGTCCGAGGGCTCGGCTTCCTCCAAGAGGTCGCTCACCGCCGTGTCCTTGTCGCTGGCGACCGTCGCCGAAAAGCCGATGCCCGACTTCACCGAGCGGCGCTTCACGAGCTTTTCCAAGCCGTCAAAGGCGCCGCCGCAGATAAAGAGAATGTTCGTCGTGTCGACGGCCTGCATCTGACCGCGCGGGTTCTTGCGGCCGCCCGAGACCGGCACATTGCAGACCGTGCCTTCGACGAGCTTCAAAAGGGCCTGCTGCACGCCTTCGCCCGACACGTCGCGCGTGATGGAGGGGTTTTCGCTCTTGCGGGCGATCTTGTCGATTTCGTCAAGATAGACAATGCCGTGCTCGGCACGCTTCACGTCGCCGTCAGCGGCCTGCACGAGCTTGTGGATGATGTTCTCCACGTCTTCGCCCACGTAGCCCGCTTCGGTCAAGGTCGTCGCGTCCGCGATCGCAAACGGTACGTTCAGCACGCGCGCCAAGGTCTGCGCCAGCAGCGTCTTCCCCGATCCCGTGGGCCCCACGAGAAGGACGTTGGACTTCGAGAGCTCGACGCCGTGATCGTCCGACAAGTGCCGCAGGCGCTTGTAGTGGTTGTAGACCGCCACGGAGAGAACGCGCTTTGCCTTCTCCTGTCCGATCACATAGTTGTCAAGGTGCGCGTAAAGCTCCTGAGGCGTCGGAAGCTTCTCCACCATCTCGGGCGCCGCAGCGTCCGCTGCGTCCGAAGCGTCCTCGGAAGCGGCGCCGTCCTTCGCGGCCGCCTGGCTCGCAGAAAAGCCCACCGCCTTCATGAGCCCCTTGATGCAGCGGTCGCACACGCAGATGCCCCGCCCCGTGTCGATGAGGCTGTTGCAGTCCGCCTTGATGCGGCCGCAGATGGAGCAGCGGCTGTCGTCCGTTTCGTTCGTCATGTCGTCCTCGTCGTTATTCGCGATGCGTGAGAATCTTGTCGATGATGCCGTACTTCAGGGCTTCCTCGGGGCTCATGTAGTTGTCGCGATCGGTGTCGCGGGTGAGCTCTTCAATCGTGCGGCCGGTGCGCTCAGCGAGCACGCCGTTCAAGAGGCCCTTCAACTTCAGAATCTCCTGCGCCTGGATCTCGATGTCGCTAGCCATGCCGCGGGAGCCGCCCGAAGGCTGGTGAATCATGATGCGGGAGTTGGGAAGCGAATAACGCTTTCCCTTGGCGCCCGCGGTGAGAAGGAACGCCCCCATCGACGCCGCCATGCCCACGCAGATCGTCTGCACGTCGGGCTTGATGAACTGCATCGTGTCGTAGATGCCGAGCCCAGCGTAGACGCTGCCCCCGGGGCTGTTGATGTAAAGCGAGATGTCCTTGTCCGGGTTCTCGCTTTCCAGAAACAGGAGCTGGGCGATCACGAGATTGGCGCTCTCGTCGTTCACCTCGCCCGAAAGAAAGACGATGCGGTCGCGCAGCAGGCGCGAGTAGATGTCAAAGCTGCGCTCGCCGCGCCCGCTCTGTTCAATCACCATCGGGATGAGCATGTTGTTGGGAAGCATTCCTTAACTCCAAAAACTTCGTTGCCTCGCCTGAGACACGAAAGGCGGAAACCGCCGCGGGACGTCCTCCACTGCGAGGTCGCCGCCCGGCCCGTTTCCGCCCTGCGGCGCCTTGGGGAAGCCTCCCTCAGGCGCCTGATTCACTCGGACAGCCGATTACTGCGGGGTCTTCATGAGATCGTCGAACGTCACCGCCTCGTCGGTGGTCTTCGCCTTGCCCAGCACGAAGTCCACGAGCTTCTGCTCGGTGGCGAGGTTGAGGTAGCGCTGGTGTTCGCGCGCATCCTTGAGCAGGGCATCCACCACGTCAGCGGGCTGCTCGTAGGCCTCAGCGAATTCGCTCACGAGGGCCTTCACGTCCGCTTCGCTCGCCGCGAGCTGGTTGTCTTCGATGAGCTTCGTCGCAAGCATCGTGAGCTGCACGCGCTTTTCAGCCTGATCCTTGAAGAGGTCGGCGGGGAGCTGATGCTTCTTCGCGTCGGCGGCCTTGATGATGCCGCGGGCGACGTAGTCCTTCATCATGGCCTCAGCCATATGGTTCGCTTCAGTCTCAATGAAGGTCTGCGGCACGGCGAACGTGGCGAGCTCCTGAAGCTTGCCCATCACTTCAGCACGAACGCGGTTGCTCAGGCGAGTCTTCACTTCGCGTTGCAGATTCTTGCGCACTTCGGCGTTCATCTTTTCGGCGGATTCGAGATTCAACTTCTTCGCGAATTCGTCATCGAGAGCCGGGATCACGGCCTTTTCCACTTCCGTGCATTCCACTTCGAAGGTGACCTGCTTGCCGGAGAGATCCTTGGCGGCATAGTTTTCCGGGAAGGTGAGGTCAAAGGACTTCTTGTCGCCGGCGGCGAGGCCTTCGATCGCCTTTTCAAATTCAGGAAGCATGGTGCCGGCGCCGACGATGCACTTGTAGCCCGTCGCGCTGCCGCCCTCAAACGGCTCGCCGTCCTTCGTGCCCTTGAAGTTCACCGTGATGCGGTCGTCCTTTTCCGCCTTGCGGCCGTCTTCCTTGGCGTAGGTAGCGCGCTGGTGAGCCATGATGTCGAGGGTCTTCGCGACGTCGGCATCGGTCACCTCGCACTGGTAGCGCTTCAGTTCAAGCGCTTCGAGGGCGGGAGCCGCCACTTCGGGCATCACTTCCACGTGAGCGACGAACTTCATTTCGCCTTCAACGGGCTTGCCGCCTTCGACAGCTTCAATGCGGGGATAACCCACGAGGGCGAGGCCGGAAGCCTTCGCGGCGGTCTCGTACGCTGCTCCAACGAGGCGATTCATGACGCGGGTGTGGGCTTCGTAGCCGTACATTTCGGCGACCTTGGCAGCCGGCACGTGACCGACGCGGAAGCCCGGAAGCTTGGCCTTCTTGCCGAGCTGCTTGAGTTCCTTGGCGGTGCCGGCTTCGAGCTCGGCGAGGCTCACGGAAAATTCAATCGTCTTTTCCAGAGGATTCACCTTGGGCTCAGCGGCCTTGGTTTCTTCGGTCTTGGCGGCTTCAACGTTTTCAGTCATCGCTTTCAATCTTTCAAGAAAAATAACGAACCGGCGACCTTTGACGGAAAGCCCGTTGTCGAAAAGCTTTCCGCTTTGTCGGCAGTCGCAAGGCTCAAGAGTAAAAAATTCGGTTGACCGGCGGGCTTTTCTACGGCCTCACGCGGTACGAAACGGCGGATTATACCTATTCGGACGGGAGAATTCCGCGGAAATTTGCCGCGCCGCGGCGGCCTGCGTCAAAAAGCGGGCGCCAGGCTTGTCGCCCGGCGCCCGCTTTCAAACGCCCGAAGGCGTTCATCCTTGCGGCGACAAAGCTACTTATTCAAGTTCTTCACCGCGCTGTCCGCAGCCACAGCCCCGGAAATGACGGCCCAGCTGTTCATCATGGCGGTCATGGAGTCCGCGCCGTTGGCGCCGCCAACCACGCAGCCCGCGCCATAGAGGTTGCCGATGGGCTTGCCGTTCTTTGCGAGAATCGCGAGATCGGTGCCCGCCTTCAAACCCCCGAGCGTCGTGCAAAAGCGCACCTTCTGCTCAACGATGTACCAGGGGCCTTCGGTCAATGGCATCAAAACCTTGCGGCCGAATTCCGCATCGCGCCCCGCCGCCACCGCGTTGTTCCACTTCGTCACGGTCTTCGCAAGCTCGTCTCCGTTGATACCCATCTTCTGAGCGGCTTCCTTCAAGTCCATCGAAGTCGCCATGACGGGGCGGCCGTTGTTGACAATGTTGGCCCACCCTTCCAAGGTTTCTTCATTCGGAACGAGCTTGTCCTCAAGCGACTTCGCGACGTACTGCTTCCACGCCGCCTTGTCCATCACGATGAAGAGCATCGACTTCTTCTGCGCGAGCGACACGTCGGTGAGCTTCCCAAGGCCCTGCAGCTCGTCCACCACGCGGCGTCCGTCCAGGTTCACATAGATCGCGCCCGACTTCTTCATGGTGTCGGTGGAAGACGCCGTCGCGGCAAGCCCGTGGCCCGGCATCGTCTCCACGCCCTGCGGGTACTGCTTCACCAGGTCCAGATTAATCGTCGCCGCACCCACCTTTTCGCCCATCTTGAGGCCATCGCCGCTGTCGCTGTCAAGGCCGTAGAAAAGACCTTCCTTCACCTTCGCCGGCAAGAGCGCCGAATTGGCGCCGTAGCCGCCCGAGGCGAGAATCACGGACTTCGCGTCAAACGTCACCCAGCGGCCGTCGGCGAGCGTCGCCTTCACGCCAGTGACGTTGCCCTTGGCGTCCGTCACGAATTCCTGCGCGCGGGTGTCCGTCATGATGACGCCGCCCTTTTCCGCGAGCTTCGCGCTCATGAGCTTCAGAAAGTTGACGCTGCGCCCCGTGACGCCCAGCTGGCGGCTCGCGGAGTGGTCCGGGTACTGCGTCGCCGCCGGGCCGTACGGAATCTTCAAGTCGTCAATGAGCCAGTCCACGACGCCGCCCGCCTTTTTGGCGGTCATCATCGCCAGAGCCTTGTCGTTTTTGTACTTGCCCGCCTTCAGGATGTCCTGGTACGCAAGCTTCGGGCTGTCCTTCGTCTCCTTCATCACCTCTCGCTGGTAGCGAGAGCCCGTCGCGATCAGCGTGCCGGCATTCAACTGCGTGTCGCCGCCGATCGCCGGCATCTTTTCAATGAGGATCACCTTCACGCCCTCGCCCGCCGCTCGCACGGCGGCCGTGATGCCCGCGGCGCCCCCGCCCACGACGAGAATGTCAGTCGTCACGGTGTCGGGAATCATCGAGGTGTCGTACTTCGTCTTCACGTACTGGGAGAAGGCCTCCGTGTCACCGCCGGCGTTTTCAATCGCGTCCGCCACCGCGGCGCGAATGCCGTTTGAGGTGAGCGTGGCGCCCGTCACCGCATCCACGTTCGTCGAATTTCCCGCCACGATGCGCGCGGGCACTTCGGCAATCGCCTTGTCGGAGACGCCCACCGTCTCCGTGTGCTTCACGACCTTCACGTCCGCAATCCGGCCGCCTTTAAACGTGACGGCCGTTGTGATCTCGCCGCCGCGGCCAAAGCCCGTGCCGGTGTAGACGCCGTCCTTCACGCCTGCGGGAGTTTCGGGCTCAGTCGCGCAAGCCGAAAGAAGCAAAACGGCCGCCGCAGCCGCCGTCAGACGAGGAAAATTTCGAACCATGTTTTCTCTCCTAAAAAAGCCGTCCCGCTCTTTTTTCGAGGGTTATCCCGAAGAATTCACCCCTCAATAAACGGGATCGATCTAAGGCAGTCATTCTACGTCTTATGTCGTACACTCCCGCTTCAGGCCTAAGCAGAAACACCAAGAAACACTGCCCAAAGGCCAAGGCGTCGCATATTCCATAGAATGCCCGCCATGACTCACCCCGCGCGAGAGACACGATCCCCGCTGGCCTCCCGCGCTTTTTCGGGAATCCTTATGTCCAAGCTTTACATGGGTTTTGACGCCGGCACGCAGAGCGTGAAGGTGGCGGTCTATGACGAATCGATGAAGTGCCTTGCGCAGGCCTCAGCGCCCACGACGCTGCACTACCCGCAGCCAGGCTGGGTGCAGATGAGCGCCGACGAATACCTCGAGATCGCGCTTTCCTGCATGAAAAAGTGCACGACCGAAATCCGCGGCAAGGGCTACGACCCCGCGGACATCGCCGCCGTGATGGGCGACGGCATCATCTGCGGCATCTGCGGCGTGGACGCAAACGGCAAGGCCGTGACGCCCTACATCAACTATCTGGACAGCCGCACGCAGGACGACGCGGACGCGATCAATGCGATGGGGCTCGACCTCTGGGGCAAGGAAACGGGCAATGCGGAAGCAAGCTGCATGTTCCCGGCGCTTTTTGCGCGCTGGTTCCTCGCCAATTCCGCCGCCTTCCGCGAAAAGGGCGTGAAGTTCGTGCACAACGCCCCCTACATCCTCATGAACCTCGCGGGCTTGAAGGGCCAGGACGCCTTCATCGACTGGGGCGCCATGTCGGGCTGGGGCCTGGGCTACCGCGTCGAAAAGAAGGAATGGAGCCGCGAGCAGCTCGCGATCCTAGGCATTGACGAAAAGTACCTGCCCCGCATTCTGAAGCCCTGGGACATCGTGGGCGGCGTCTCGCCCGAGATGGCGGAGAAGTCGGGGCTTGCCGCGGGCACTCCGGTTTGCGCAGGCGCGGGCGACACCATGCAGTCGATGCTGGGCTCCGGGGTCTTCACCGCGGGCCAGGGCGTGGACGTTGCGGGCACCTGCTCCATGTTCTGCGTCTCAACGAAAGGCATCGTCCCCGAGCTCTCCCGCCCGGGAAGCGGCCTCATCTTCAATTCGGGCACCCTACCCGACACTTACTTCTACTGGGGCTTCATCCGCACCGGAGGCCTCGCGCTTCGCTGGTTCAAGGACAACATCTGCGACGCTGCCGACGATCCCCGCTACTACACAGTGCTTTCTGAAAAAGCGGCGGACGTTCCCGCTGGTTGCAACGGCGTTGTGTTCCTCCCCTACCTCACGGGGGGCTTCGGGGACATCAAGACCGCGAGCGGCTGTTTCCTCAACATGACGTTGGACGACGACCGGTTCGTGCAGTGGCGCGCCGTTCTCGAAGCGATCGGCTACGACTACATGGAGATCACGGACACCTACCGCGCCGCAGGCGTTGATCTCTCGCGCATCACCGTGACGGAAGGCGGCAGCCGCGACTCCCTTTGGAACCAGATCAAGGCCGACATGCTCAACGCCCACGTCGTGCGCTTTCGCACCGCAGGCGGCGCCGTCGTCACGAACTGCGTCTTCGCCGCGAAGGCCGCGGGCCACCTCGACGATGTGACGGGCGCCTTGACGAAGACCTTCGTCAAAGACGCGCAGTACCAGCCCAACGAGGAAAACAGCAAGCTCTACCGCGAGCTCTTCAACTTGAAGACAAAGCTCGTGCACACCGACATGAAGGCGGCGTTTGACACGTTGCAGGCGATGCGCCCCGCCAAGCGCGGCTGATTCCTGCGCACGCACACGCCCTGAAGCCAAAGGCCGCGGCAAGCTCTTTGAAATAGCTGCCGCGGCCTTCTTCTTTCTGGAGCCCATGGGCCCGTCTGCCGATCTGTTCAATAGATTTCCAGCGTCTCCAGCTTCAGCCCAACAAAGAGCGCCACGATGCGCTTCACCTTCGGCCAGCACTTCACGTTGTCCGCTTTTTCGTAGCGGCTGATCTGCTCCCGAGCCTTGGCAAGCGCCTCCGCCTTGGCCTCAGTTGCTGCCGTCTTGGGCGAGAGGTATTTCACCTCAATCAAGTAAGCCGTCTCGGCGCAACTTTCAGCCGAAGGCGTCGCGAGAATGTCAGCAAAGCCTTTCGCTTCGCCGTCAAGTTCGGCCTCGCTCTTGACGACATAAGCGTTCGAGAAATTGAAGGCGCCGATAAGGAGCGTTTGAAAGTCGCTTTCCTTCAAATGAGCATACGAATGTAGGCCGCTCGCGGCCTGGAAGCGATTGCAAGTGACCTCAAAAAGCGGCCGCGGATCACCTGCGACCAATGCTTTGATCGCTTCAATAAATTCTGTCGCCACAAATTCGTAGTCTTTGGTTTGAAGAACATGCTTCAGGAAAAACTCGAAGAACTGAATGCTTACGGCACGGTTCGGCACCACCAGCTCTCGCTCCGGTCCAGGACCATAAGTAAGAAAGCCGAAATAGAACATAGCCGAAAGCAAAGACGCCCGGTCAAACTGCGTCTGCTGATTGAGGTTCAGGATTCGAAGACCTCCCTTGAGCGGAATGGGTTCGCGACGCAGTGCTTGTGCAACGATCTGCTTCACGAAATCTTCATCTCCCAACCGAAGTATCTTTTCAATTTTGTTGATGTCATACCCGGCATTGGGATCGAGGAGCGTTTCAGGTTCTTCCCCCAGACGCAACCAAGCCTCAAGATAGCTGAGGCACATAGTCGGATTGAAGACGGTCGTCGAGTTTTGCGGGCTGAAGCGATAGCCGTTGTACCACTCCTTCATGCGTGCAATAAGGTCATCAAGACTGAATGCTACGTTGTCAAGATCCAGTACTTGAGACGCCAATGCCCTCAGCTCAACTTCGGTAAATCCGTAGAGATCAGCAAACGCCGGATCCGTCGTGTAGTTAGATGAGATACTGAATCCCGACGTCAAGGAATCGAGCGATATAGACGTCACCCCTGTAATGAATATGCGTTCCACCAGCTGTGACGTGGCGGACTTCAGCTTCGCAAAGAACGTTTTCAGAAAGCCTTTCGCCGATGTGATCGCCTTGAAGTGATTCAAGTCTTCGGAAAGCACCTCGTTAGCGAACTGGTCGTACTCGTCAATGAGGATGTAGAGACGCACGCTAGGATCGTTCTGAGAAACCAGTAAGAAGAAACATCCGATCAGGGAAGCGGCATCTTCAAAGCAACCCTCGAGAATTTTGTTCTGCTCAGGATGGGGGTAACGAATAAAGTAATCGCCCAGCGAATAGAGGACGGATTTTTGAAACGCCGACTCCATGACAGCATGGCTGGACGTGGCGATACCAGAAAAATCCAAATGAAGGACGCGGAATTTATTCGCAAGCGGCGTCTTGTGCGAACCAATGTAAGTGCCTGAGAACACTTGATCAAACTGACCAGCCGCAGCCTCGTCGTAGTAGGCCTGAAGCATGTTGGTCGAAAGTGTTTTGCCAAAACGCCGCGGACGGACGATGAAAGGATACTTCTTGCAACGCTCCAAAACTTCAATGAACCGGGTTTTGTCTACATAAGCGAAACCTTGACTGCGAATGGAAACGAAATTCGCATCACCATAAGGCATAGCTTTGAGTTGACGAGAATCGGACATGGCAGAACTCTGGAGGGAAAAAAACTATCAATCGCACGTTGTGACAAACACAGCGAATTATACGTTATTTTGAGAATGGGAGTTCATAAATTTATTGAAAAACAAATTAAATGAATACAAAAACATAGAAATCACGATCGCCACAAACAAATCGGGCCCGGAGAAAGCGGCTCTGCTACCGCCATCACCCGGGCCCGATGCACACGGAAGGAAGCCTTCCGTCACGAGACCGTCTTAGTCACGCTTCACAATAGGCGCCGCGTCCTTTAACTTCAGCACGCAGTGGTACACCACCAGAACCGCCAGAACAATGAGCGCCACCGCTACGATGAGCTGCAGGCCGTGAATCATGAAGACGAACTTGCCCGCCTCAAAGGCCAGCCAAATCTTGTAGATATGCTCAACCAAGGCCGTCATCGTCACAACGAACATGACGGTCATCGGCACGTAGAGCATCCAGCCCTTGCGGCCGGTGGACTTCAAGAACACCGCAACGCCCGTGAGAACCAGAGCGGAAAGAAGCTGGTTCGCGGAGCCAAAGAGCGGCCACACGCTCATGTAGCCCGCGAGACACAGGGCATAGCCGCCGGCAATGGTAAGAAGCGTTGCCACTACGGGGTTCATGAAGAACTTCTGAACCGCGTTGGGCTCTTCGCCTTCGCCGGGCGTGAAGAACTCCTGCAGCGCCATGCGGCCGATGCGAGGCACGGCGTCAACCGTAGTGAGCGCAAGCGCCGACACGCACATCGTGAGAACGCACTGAGCAACGAACTGCGGGAAGCCGAAGATCTGCGTCAGGAACGCGGCCACGGAGCTCGAGAAGATCTGGAACGGCGTGCCCTGAGGAAGAACGCCGTTGTTGGCGCCCGCGCAGACGATGACGAGCGCCACGACGCCGAGAATCACTTCAACGCACATGGCGCCGTAGCCCACCGGACGCATGTCGCGCTCGTTGGCGATCATCTTGGAAGAAGTGCCCGAGCTCACGAGGGAGTGAAAGCCCGACACCGCGCCGCAAGCCACCGTCACAAAGAGGATCGGGAAGAGATCCATGTTCTTCACCGTGAAGCCCACGTAGGCCGGCATGTTGAGGGTGGGATTCGTGACGCAAACGCCCACGACGCCCGCCAGAATCATGCCGATCAAGAGGAACATCGAGAGGTAGTCACGAGGCGTCTTCAGGAGCCACATCGGCATCACGGACGCCACAAAGATGTAGGCAAACACAACATAACGCCACGTCGTCGCATCCGCAAACATCGGGAATTCAATCCCGAGCGCAATCATGGCCACCATGAGAACGAGGCCCACGACGAGCTGGCACAGGGCGCCCGGCTTCGCATAGCGAAGGAAAAGACCGAACAGCACAGCGCCTGCGATGTAAATCATGGAGATGGAAGCCGCCGCCGCGTTGGGAACCAACTCAGCGCCCGTCTTCGAAAAGCCGTTGAAGGTCGCGGCCACCATGTCGCAGAAAGCCGCGATCACGAGGAGCGTGAAGAGCCAGCAGAAGAAAAGGAAGAGGCGACGACCCATGCGACCCACGTAGGCTTCAATAATCATGCCGATGGTGCGGCCGCCGCTCTTTACGGACGCATAGAGAGACGAGAAGTCCTGCACGGCGCCAAAGAAAATACCGCCGATCAGCATCCAGAGAAGCGCCGGCAGCCAGCCGAACATCGCCGCGATGATCGGCCCGGTCACCGGGCCCGCGCCCGTAATGGACGTGAACTGGTGCGCAAACACCGTGTACCAAGGCAGGGGCGAATAGTCCTTGCCATCATTTTTTTCCACCGCAGGCGTCGCGCGCTTGGGGTCGATGCCCCAAACCTTCTCGAGCCACTTGGCGTAGCCGAAATAGCCGACCGCGAGCACCGCCACCGCGATCAGCACTACCTCGAGACCAGTCATGATGATTAATTACTCCACTGTTTTAATACGAATTCTTCTTCCGCAAAAGGCAGAAGCGAAGGATTTATGCTACGCTTTAACAATCTGATACACATCAAGCCCCCAAACGTTTCTTGGAAAATAGCAAGAAAACTAAGATGTTTTCCTGAGGGTAAGCAAGGGTTTTCACCAAGATGGCGCAGAAAACCCGCCTAACGGCGGCCTTTCAGCAGCACGGCGGAGAGGCAAAGCACCATGACGGCGCAGAAGGTCGTCAACCACCCCTGCCTAAAGGCAGAGGCTTGTGAAAGCAAGCCTTGATTGACTAGCCCCAGTGAGGAGAAATCTGAACTACGTTGGTTGGGAATGCATAGGCACCGTGGGATGTCAATCCTAGTCCCACGCTCTGCGG
>CAVACW010000029.1:0-25533 GCA_963587345.1 uncultured Oscillospiraceae bacterium
GTCTCAGGAAGGGTTTGACGTAACGCGGACCCATGATGACACTCGCATTGAAGTCAAGCTAGCAGTTGGTTTTGTTGCCAGCATTGTCCGAACCTCCATTGAACGAGCTTGCCGTCGTTTGGGGTTAGATACCAACAAGATGATTCGGGAAGCGGATCGATGCGTACTGGCTTTGGCGGCGTCAGACCAATATCTCGCCATCCACGATCAATCCGAGCGGATGCGGAAACTCTTTGCTGCTTTCGGAATGACAGACGAACACCTTGATTCCTTTGCTACTGAACAAAACAAACGTCGAAAGGCCGTCCACTCTCAAACGCGAGAGATGCCACCGTTCAAGCCTGCGGAAAAGCATGGGCCGGGAAGACCGCCTAAACCCAAAGAAGATGCCCCCTCAGCGGGAGATCCGCCCCAAAAGAAAAAAGGGCCGGGTCGGCCCCCTGGACGCAAGAACAATAAGACGCTTGAACGGGAACGGTTGGCTGCTGAAGCTGCTGCTCGTGGGGAGACTCCTCCGGTTGTAGCTAAAAAAGGGCCGGGCCGGCCGCCTGGACGCAAGAACAATAAGACGCTTGAACGGGAACGGTTGGCTGCTGAAGCTACCGCTCGCGGGGAGACTCCTCCGGTTGTAGCTAAAAAAGGGCCGGGCCGGCCGCCTGGACGCAAGAACAATAAGACGCTTGAACGGGAACGGTTGGCTGCTGAAGCTACCGCTCGCGGGGAGACTCCTCCGGTTGTAGCTAAAAAAGGGCCGGGCCGGCCGCCTGGAAGAAAAAACAACAAGACGCTTGAAAGAGAACGGCTAGCTGCTGAGGCTGCGGCTCGAGGCGAAACATCCTGTGATAACAAAGATCACAACACAGAACGACTGCAAGGGAGTAAAAACAAATCGACGTTGATTCGCGAGAAACGTACTGCAAAACGACAAGCAACGAGAGCAAGAAAGAAAAATATTCCTGCAGGGAATTAATTGCTCGTTACCGTTCTACTGGAAGTTCACGAAAGAGGTGACCGCGCGAAAGAACAAAGAATTTGCCGCGACGCTTGAGCGGATGGAACGGGAATGGGATCGTGAGCTTTTGCAGTTTCGTGAGGGTGTGGCACGGAAAATGCTGGCGGATGGATACTCCATCGATCTGGTGGCCGAAATCACGCTGCTTTCCGTTGGCGCTGTCCGGTCTCTGTCAGCGCAAGCGGCCCGTGCGGCAGCGGAGGGCAGCCCTCTTCAAGAGCAGCCAAAGTAGTTTGCGAGTCCTTTGCCGCGCGGCGGCAGAGGGCCGGCGGTCAGCGCCCTGAAAACCCGTTGCGCCTTCTCGTCCCGGCTTTCCCATTGAAGCGCGGGACTTTTCTTTGCCTGTGCAGCCGCTTCGGCTGCGGGCGCCGAGGCGCTTTCCGCCGCGCCGTCCCTTGTCAACTTGCCCAAGCTTAACTAGGATCAACGAAAACGCCGTCGAAAAAGCGTTGTGATGCATCAATCTTGGGTAAAATTTTTCGACACGCTTGTCACCGCCGGCTTCGCGCCAGGCGCGGTCGACAACACCGCTTTAGCAAGGCTCACTGTTATTACTCCGGCACTCAAAAAGTAACATTGCAAAGGGTACCATTCCCCGTGAAATCAGCCATTTACCGAAGGGGCTCTTTGCCACTATTTGTGTGCCGGAGTAATACCTCATGCGTCATCGTCAGAATTTCTGCCCGCCGTGCAACGGCAGGCGCTGTGTTGAAGCCCGTTTCGACGGGCTTCAAAGGGGCGCGTTTGTGCGGCGTGAAGCGATGCTCCAGCGTCTTCTCGTGAAGCAACAGCCCGAAGGTTGATTAAACATGAATCATCGTCCCACCATCCTGATTGCCGACGACGCGGACATGAACCGCGAGATGCTTAAATGCATTTTGGGCGACGCCTACCACATTCTGGAAGCGGAAGACGGGCAGAAGGCGCTCGACGTGCTGCACGCGAGCCGCCCCGACGAGGTGGATCTGCTCCTTTTGGACATCAACATGCCGGTGATGAACGGGCTTGAGGTGATGAGACGATTGAAAACGGAAGGCAACGAGAGCGTCCCCATCATCGTCATTTCAGCGGAAGTCGACATCCACACGGTGCATGAAGCCTATGCGCTCGGGGCGTCCGACTACCTGACGCGTCCCTTTGACGAAGTGGTGGTGAAGCGTCGCGTCATCAACACCCTGAACCTCTACGCGCGGCAGAAGTATCTGGCAAAGACTCTGGCGGACCAGGTCTACGAGAAGGAAAAGCTCTCAAGCCTGATGGTCAACATCCTGAGCCACGTCGTGGAAGTGCGCAATCAGGAAAGCGGCCTGCACGTCCTGCACGTGCGAACCGCGGTGGGCGTCATCGGGCGCAAGCTCGTGCAGATCACGGACAAGTATCCGCTGACGGAAGCGGAGATCACGATGACGGCAATGGCAAGCGCCCTGCACGACATCGGCAAGATCAAGGTGCCCGAGTCGGTTTTGAACAAGACCGGGAAACTCACGCCCGAGGAGTGGGATGAGATGAAGCGCCATACGGTCTACGGCGAAGAAATCCTGCAGAAGATGCAGGTGCATCACCACGAGCCCCTCATTCTCCTTTCCGAAAAGATCTGCCGCTGGCACCACGAGCGCTGGGACGGCGGCGGCTACCCTGATGGACTGAAGGGGGACGAGATTCCAATCTGCGCGCAGTTGGTGTCGATGGCGGACGTCTATGACGCTTTGACGAGCGACCGCGTCTATAAGAAGGCGTTCACGCACGAAGAGGCGATCGCCATGATCGACCGAGGAGAATGCGGGGCGTTCAATCCGCTCCTGTTGCAGGCCTTGAAGGAGTCGCAGAGCGAACTGCGCGAGGCGCTGGCGCATTGTGAGGAAGACGCCGACAGCCGCAAGACCGCGCAGCGCTTGATCGAAGAACTGCTGAATACACCGGGGGGGGATTCGACAAGCGAATTACTCTGACAATGAATGATTTAATCGTTTAAACACAGTTATATTGAAAAATTATGATATTCGTAAAAAATTATAAAGTAGTGAAAAAAAACGCCGGTTTTACGTTGGTCGAGCTCGTGTTGATTCTGGTGCTGCTGGGCATTCTGGGAGCCGTAGCCGTGCCGAAGTACTTTGACCTGCAGGACGAGGCGCAGCAGAAGGCGGCGAGGCTTGCGGTGGCGGAGGCGCAGAGCCGCATTGAGGCGCGGTTTTCGGAGCTGATCCTCAATGGCGAGACGTGTTCGAAGGCGGTGGAGACGGTGTCCAAGCTGACGGATCTGGACGATTCGGAGGATGAGGAAAAGGCCCGTTTTGGGGACTACTCGCTGACGCCGGTGAAGCTGCCAGGGGAGATCACGCCCATGACGGTGACGGTCGTGGACGGGACGACGGAAACGGAAGTGAGTTTTGGGACGGGCGAGAAGCCGAAGCTGGTGTTGCCGACGTGTGCGGACTCAAAGGAGACCATTGTTGCCGATAACGTTGCAGAAGCCATTTGGAAGATCATTAATCAGGACTCAGAATTGCAGTCCGGGTGTAGTGAAGATAATGGGAGATGTACTTCTCGTTATGGCGACAATCAGTTCACGCAGAAGATTCAGGAAGCGTTGAAGAAGGTTGAAGGACTGACGGAAGATGAATCTGATATATCAGGGAAGCTTTGGGCGGCTGAAATTACTAATGGTAATTTGCGTGTTGTTGTGACGACTCTCACGCAAGAGGATGCCAATGATATGTACGACGGTGAACATGACAAGCTATCTAAAGCCGTTGACGCAACGATATATTCATCAAAGACCCAGAAAGTCGATGCGGTTAAGTTTACTCTCCTTTTTGAGAAAACAACGCATAAAGCATACGTTGATACCGGTAATATGCCAGATGGTTATAAATGATTTAAATTCAGTGCGAAGGTGAAGGAAAGACTGGAAGTGAAGCAGGAAAATGGTTTCCTCTTCCTAAAGCTCCTCCCGCCCATCCTTCTCGCGGGAGCTGTGGCAAGCGTGCCGCATCTCCCGTTCATGCAGGAGTTCATGGCGCGAGGCGATGCCATCTCTGCCGCGGCGGAAGCTCAGAACCGCATCAATGTGAAGTTCACGGAGCTTCTCATCAGCGGCTTGAGTTGCGAGAAGGCGTCGGACGCTGTGGCAGATCTCCTGACGACAAGCGATGGAGCGGCGGCGGGCGGTGCGGTGTTCAAGGGCTACATTCTGTCGCCTCGCTACATTGAGCCTACGGGCACGGTGCTCACGGCTCAGAAGGAAGCGCCGGACCAGAATGGCAGCGTGCGCCGGTTTGAACGATTGGTTGTGATACAAGCGCCGCGCTGCGGCGTGAGCAATGCGCTGGAGAGCGGTCTTTCACCATCGCTTCGCTCTCAGCTCAATGCGTGGGAGCCCGAGGAACTGAAGGGAAAGCTCGCGGAAGTGGATGGCGAGACGTTGCTGGACGCCGTGATGAACAAGGCGGCCGAAGGCGCTTCGGAAGCAAAGCAGCGGATCGCTGCGTTGCTGGAAAAGTTGGGGAGTGTTGGAAGGCGCTGACAGGTGAGCGGTAGCGGCGGACGTGGAAGCCAAGGCGCGTCCGGCACAAGGAAAACGAGTTGAGTCATGGGTGACGAGGTTCTGGATTGGGTTCGACGCAGCGAACTCGCGAGCAGGCACTCCCTCTCGACGTCTTCTTTTGCGAAGCTTCGGGGGACGGGGCGCCTTTATGTGGACAAAACGCCTCTCATCTACACGTTCGCTTGGTGGCAGGAAACGTTCTTTCTGACGCGTCCGAGGCGCTTTGGCATGTTGCTTTTGATGAGCACTCTGGCGTCGCTTTTTGGCAAGGGACTGAAGAACTTTGCTGGGCTTGCCATCGAGTCGCTCTGGAAGAATCAGACCTATGACGTTGTCTGGCCTCGATGGTAGCGCTTTATTCGGAACTTCTTCTGGACGGGCGGCTTCTGGATGACATCGGTGCGGTCGGCGTGGAAGAAGTGCAGGCGGGAGGAACCATGGATGAAGTGGCGGCAGAATTCAACAAGGTGATGGGAGCTCTCGATTATCTGCGCTATCCCGTGACCGACGATAGCGGTCTGTCGTGCGTTTTTGCAGGTGTTTCTCTATGGCGCGAAGCTCTACGCACGCATTGAGGTGCACAATGTCTTCGGACGATCAGACTTAGAAGTGGATGCGGGGAGCAGTCGCAGGGGTTTCGAGCTGAAGTTTCTCTCGAAGGAAGAAAGCGCGCAGGCGGGCAAGGCGGAAGCGTTGTTTCACGAGGCGTGCGAGCAGATTGTGCGAGGAGTGGAGCTCCTTCGTACGGGCATGGTGTTTTCAGAAGCCAAGCGGCACTTGTCGTATGGCGGTTGGGGTGTAACTAAGGAATCTCAAATGATTCAGGACAGAAGCGCAAATCGGGAGCAAGGGTTTTCGTTGCTGGAAATCGTGACGGTGTTGGTGTTGCTAGGTGTTATTGCGTCGGTTCTCGCTCCGCGATATTTTGATATGCAACAACAGGCGGAAATGCGGGCTGCTGAGGCGGCTTTGGCTGAAGTTCAGGTCCGTATTAATACAAAATTTTCTAAAGAAATTCAGAATGGCGCGGAATGTGCTGAGGCTCAGAAGAAGGTAAATCAGTTGGCGAGCCTAGATCCCAATGAAAAGGTAGGTGATGGCTATCGGTTTAACCACCACATTATTTCGGGAGGAGAAATTCCTACCTCAGCAGAACAAAACACTGTTTGGAACTCGACAATTAAGCGAGAAGATGGCGGTTATTCTTTTGAGAATCTTGCTCAGTTAAGGGTTCCAGTCTGTCTTGATTGGACGGAGACGGAGGAGGAAAAAGGATGTCGTATATTTGATACTGATTATAATTGCTTTGACTCGAGTACTCCTTGCCAACATTTGAATGCCGATAACCAGATGATAGATGGTGGAGATTGGAAGATGGGGTCGTTAGTGGATACGTCGGATGGTATATACGTTGTTGATCAAAATCCGTCTTGCTTTGATGGTAAGGAGAATATAGGGTATAAATATGTTGAGAATCCTAAAGATTATCCTAATTTGCTTATAAAGCCGAATATAAACAGGCAGAGATTTTGGAGCGAGACAGGAAAACGATGGAAGGTGTGCGAAGAAAGTGATATTTTACAGAGGGGGGATTGGTATTCAGATGGAACGGATGTATTTGTGTATTCATTGGCTACTAATGCTAATGAGAAGGAATATGGGTGGACGGCTACATCTGCACCTCCGAAAAGAGAAAAAGATGACGGCAAATCGAATAATTGGATTCGTGTCCATTCTTGGATAGTTATATCGCCATGATGGAAAAAGGATATTTGGATAGAAAACGCGTATAGGAATGGATTGAGAAGGAAGATATATGTTAGGTGATGAACAAGTAGGTTGGCGTTCTGTGGGGTTCACACTCATCGAAATGGTTGTAGTAATGCTGGTTCTCAGCATTCTTGGTGCTGTTGGTGTGCCGAAATTCATTGATTTGCAATCGAAGGCTGCTGCAGACAAGTGCCAACACCACCGGGCCATGCTGACGCAGGTGCTTCATGATCGCAGTACATTAGAGGTTACAGGGACGATGACGCTGAATAAGACATCAAGCTTTTCAACGTCTGTTAATGCTGCAGTTAATGAAGTAATGACGGAACTAGGGGGGGACAGCAGTTGTCGTGTGGGGGCGCATTGTGATGCGTTTTGTCCAACGGATGGTGCCTATTACAAAGTGAGCTATGCAAGAGATGCCAATGATTTTCTGACCTTTTATGTGACGTGTCAGGTGCACGGGGGAGAAGTTGGTGGAGATACCCAGATTGGTTCGCAGTCCAATGCTATGGATTTGATGAATTGGTTAATTGGATCGGGAAAGGGTAATAATAATTATGAAGAACCATTATGGGAAAATGGTAAATCGCTAGATAATTTTTTTACAAAACATGAAAATGGTGTTATTGATTCTGAGGCGATGACGCTCTCTAGTGATATGGGAGAGTATGTCAATTTGCCTGTTCTAGTTAATCAGGCATTGGCAGCATCGGGACTGGATATGAAAGATGTGGTCTGGCGTCTGTCAAGAGATCAGCTGGGCGTTATTGATGGCATGTGGAACAGTCGTTTGGTATTGGTGATGGCGGACAAGTCTGCTCCGGTGGGGGATGATGGCAAGGTGACAACAACCGTAATAAAAACAGAGATTCTTTATGTGCCTGGTACAGGCAACCCAGTGGAAAGTTTTGCGAATCTCCGACAGAGCTCGGGTAAGGCAACGCTGGTAACAGATCCAGCTACGGGTATCGTAAAGTTGGTGCCTACTAACTAGGAGTGCACGAGTTCATTGACGGAACAGTTCAGTTGAAACTTGATTGTGTTGCGTGACGAGCGCAACGACGGCAATAGTGTTTGCGAGCCTGCCCCGAAATATTTCAAAAGTACTGAGATATCAATTTTCAGAAAAAGAGGCAGGGAGATTGCAAGTATTTGACGTGTATTCGTTGCCGAAAAACTCGTAATAATTGAAAGTTTTGCTGGTGAAAACTTTCTGAGTAATGGGAAGCTTCGTAGTAACGGAGCCGAAAGCTTTGTTGCTTGAGGTATTGACATAAGAGACACTTGTTGTCACTTTTTGTGATGAACCATTGGTCTCGAAAATAAAGTACTTGTAATATTTCAGTGTGTCAACAGCGTTTGTTGGATCCTTTCGAAATGTTGGACAAACGACGATTCTGAAAACTTCTGCGGCGGAATCGTTGAGGTACTCGGTAGACAAAATGCGTTTTGTGTCAGTGAGCTGATACAAAACGGGAGAAGAAACTGTGCTTAGATAGGCGGCTAATCCAGAAAGGAAGGTCACCACCAACAAGGCATAGAGGATAATGCCGCCTTGCTCCGAACAATTTGTGGTGATGCTTTTCATTTTGAATCTCCACTGACATCGAAGTCGAAAGTACGAAGAACACCGTTAACTTCCACTCGAAGAGTGACACGGTATAGCTTGGCATCGTCAATACCGCTGTCCTGGAAAGCCACAGCCGCTGGATTGATGTTGAAAGAGTTGCAATCCACGTGGCGAAGTAATCTATATTTATTGTTGTACATCAATGAGTTATGTTCTTGTTCGCTATAGCTACTAAAGCCGCAGACAAATGTTTGCGATTCTTTAAATTCTCCGTTTTTGATTGTGTGCCGAATGAAATTTATTGCGGCATCAATTTGCGGCAAACTTTCGTCAAGTCCCTTGAGGTTTTGGTAAAGCTTTACAGAATAAACTAGGCCGCTGCCAATCATCACGGCAATAAATCCAGAAATGACGAGACCTGTGACAATTTCTAGAAGCGTGAAGCCTCGTTCAGCATTAGTATTGTGTAGCGAAAACATGTTTGAACTCTGCTGAATTGAGTTTGACGGTAACAAGACAAAGGGCGGAGGTAGCCTGGCACTCGCCTTGCGCTTTGATAGTCTCGGTGAATTCTTTGGTTGAATTGTCCTGCTTGGAACTAATGGCAACGCCTGAAGCGGTTACGGAAGGGTTGCCTGGACACTTGGCGGCGATTTCGTTTTTAAGAAGCAATTCCTTGAACTTGGTGGCGTCGTAGGCATGAAGCGCTTTGATCCGCTCCATGCAAGTGGAGGCATTGAGGAGATCATTGGTAACCATCATGGATTGCTCCGCCTTCATTCGAAAGGCATTCATGACGGTTACGGAAGTAATTGCCATGACGCCCAGCAACAAAATGGTCACGACGATTTCGATGAGCGAGAATCCGCACGGTATATCAATTCGTTGAGCTCGTGTCATAAACATCACCGATGTCGTTATAAATATAACCAATATCGTTGATTAGAAGCATGCATTCTTCAGAGGTGCTGCCGCTTTTGTAGGTGATCGTAATCTTCTCAGGGCCTTCATAAGTGCCATCGGACTTGAAAGTCAGCGTCATGGTGTTCGTGTCGCTGCCCGTATGGTCGTATGTGGAGCCTTCTGCAAAGGTGATGCCCTCGGGCCACGAAACAACAGCTTGCGTGGTGCTCGTGTAGCCGTCACCGGCAAGGGGAGAGAGTGCTATGTATCTCACCGCCTTGAGGCTGGGATTGATTTCGAAACTTCGGTCTTTGCCCATCAGCAATGCCTCATTGCGTCCATGGGCGATGCGAGCTGCCATCGCATAGGCCTCTCTGACCAACGTGTCGCTGGTCACCGTAAATTTCCCGAAGTTGGACTGCACCACCGTCGAGAGGAGGGCGATGAGTATGAGCACCAGAAGGATTTCAACCAGCGTGAAACCCTCGCAGGAACGTTTTACTAGTTGAGTATCCACTGCACCCACCATTTGAAAATCGCCTCGCCGTACACCAGACTCACCCACCCCGCGAGACACAGGAAGGGCCCGAAGGGCATCATAACCCCGCCCAGCCCCGAAACGCCGCCGCGCTTTAGCGTGAGCACCCCGAAAGCAATCAGGGCCGTCACGCCCGCGATGAGGAGAATCATCGGCAGGGCCGAGAGCCCGCACAAGAACCCCAAGGACGCCATGAGCTTCACGTCCCCAAAGCCAAGCCCATCGCGGCCGGTGCGCCACTTGTAGTAAAGCGCAATTCCCCAGAAGAGTGCCACGCCGATGACGCCGCCAGCAATGGTCTCCACCCAGTCGTGTCCGAGTCCCCAGATGGCGCAGGGGATGGTGATGACGGCGGCGGGGAAGGTCATCTTGTCCGGAAGCAGGAATGCCTGAAAGTCGATCGCGGACAACACCAGAAAGAGCCCCGTGAAGACCAGCGCCACCAGCAGCGGCAGCGTAAAGCCGTAATGCCACCCTGCTAAAGCGTAAAAGAACGCCGCCGCTACTTCCATCAAGGGATAGCGCCAGCCGATCACCGCCCCGCAGTGCCGGCAGCGGCCCTTTAAAACGAGCCAGCTCACGACGGGAATGAGTTCCAGGGGCGAGAGCTTCGCATTGCACGCCGTGCAGTGCGAGGGCGGCCAGAGAATGGATTCGCCCGACAAGTACCGGTCAGAGCAGACATTGTAGAAGCTCCCCAAGAAAAGCCCCAGAAAGCCGCAGACGAGGGCCGCGACGTCCTTGGGGATGAGGGGAAGAAGGTCCAGAAATTCCGTCATCGCACGTCACTCCGGGAAGGCATAGAGAGCGTTTTCCATCCGGCCGTAGGGCGGGAGGATCTTGGGCTCGATTTCCACGGGGGGCTTCTTTTGCGCGAGCCACTGCCACGCGCGCTCGGGCTTTGAGAACGACGTGCGCGCGAGAAGATAAAACTTCAGCTGCTCCGACGCATCCCGCCGGGCCGCCAGGCGCGGCTCCAGAGGCGCCAAGGCAGGCAACGCCTCGTAGGCGGCCTGCATCGTGTCGTACTCCGCAAAGGCGAGCTGGGAGTTCTTTAAAAGGTAGTCGGGCGTGCGAAAGGCGAGTTCCGGGAGCACGACTTCGCGCAGCTTCACCGCTACGCCGGGATTGGCCTCATGCAGCGCTTCTTCCGCGTCTTGGGTTCCGTAAAAGAGAAGCGCCGCGTCGGCGTAGGTGAGGGGCGTCGAAAGCGTCACGGTGCCCAGCGTGTGGTCGGCCGCGGTCGCCTCGTCGGTGGCGGGTGTTGCCGTGTCAGACGAGGCGGCAGACAGCGCTCCCTCCGCGATGGGCGTGAGTTGCAGGACCGTGCCCTCCTGGGGTTTTGGCACCGCCGCCGCGGAGGTGGCAGATTCGCCGGCAATGGGCATCACGGGGTAGAGGAGCGTCTGGAGCTTGGCTTGCCAGCTGGCGGGCAGCAGGTCCTGTCGCACGAGCGAAAAGGCGCCGGCCGCGATGAGGAGCGCAACAACGCCCGCGGCAATCCAGCGCCCGGTGTGCTTTGGGGCGGGCTCGCCCTGGCTGCGCTCTGCCTGCACTTTCACGAGCCCCGCGTCCACCGCGGTCTTGTTCGTGAGGATCATCCCTAAAAGCGCCTGGTGCGCGAGGCGGATCATGGGGCGAGGACGGCCGTCGCTTGCCTTGTAGATGGCCTTCAAGGCGCTCGTCGTAAAGAGCTTCTCCGCGGCTTCGCCCCCGGACAAGTTGAGCCGGTGCCGAATGAGCGCGAGGCTTTCCTTTTCGGACAGGGGCGATAACGTCAGGCATTCGTTCACGCGGTCCCTAAAGTTGGGGATCGCGTCCATCACCGTCCGAAATTCCGGCTGCGCGAAGATCACGATCTGCAGCAGCTTCTCGGTGTTTGTTTCAAAGTTAAGAAGCACCCGCAGGATTTCGAGCGCTTCGGGCGTCAACTTCTGCCCTTCGTCAATCAACAGCACAAGCTGGCGCTTTTCTTCCAACGCGAGCTTCAGGACCTTCCCTTCAATCTTGTCGATCGCTTCGGCGTTGTCGCGTCCGTCCCACGCCACGCCAAAATGCGTGCAGAGGGTTTTCAAAAAGCTCGCTGCGCTCTCCGCGCCTCCGTCCAGAAGGCAGATCACCGTGAAGTCGGGTTTTTCGGTGAGGGTCTTCACGAGCTTGCGGCAGAGGGTGCTTTTGCCGGTGCCCACTTCGCCCAGAACGACATTCAAGCCGCGCTTTAGGCGAATCGCGATTTCAAGGCGATTGACGCACAGCGAATGCGTCTCCGCCGCGTAATAGGCGTCCGGATCCGGGGAGTTGGAGAACGGTTCCCGCGTGAGGGACAGCAGCTCAAGGTAGCTCATGAACGAAAGACCGTGCGACTAAAAGGAGGTGGACTTGAATTTTTCGGGCAGGCGCGCGTGCTTCACCGCCGTCTCCCGCGTGATTTCGCCCTGACCCAAGAGTTCCTGCAGGGCGTCGTCCATTGTACACATGCCTTGCGCGCGCCCCGTCTGCAAAACGTTCTGAATCTGGTGCGTCTTTCCTTCGCGAATGAGGTTGCGGATGGCGGGATTGGCAATCAAGATTTCCATCGCCTGCACGCGGCGCATTTCGTCCGCGGTCTTCATCAGGGACACCGCGAGCACGGCCTGCAGGGAGTCTGCCAAGCTCGTGCGAATCTGCGACTTGTCGTCCGCGGGGAAGATGTCAATGATGCGGTCCACGGACTGGGCGGCGGACCTTGTGTGCAGCGTGGCAAACACCAAGTGCCCCGTTTCTGCCGCTTCAATCGCCAAGGACACCGTTTCGTAGTCGCGCATTTCCCCCACGACGATGATGTCGGGGTCTTCGCGCAAAGCAACGCGCAGGGCGTCAGCGAACGACGGCGTATGCGTCCCCACTTCGCGCTGGCTCACAAAGCAGGACTTCGCCTGATAAATGAATTCCACCGGGTCTTCGATCGTGAGGATGTGGTCCTTGCGGCACTGGTTGGCGTAGTCGATCAAGGCCGCGGTGACGGTGGATTTGCCGCTCCCCGTGGGGCCGGTGACGAGCACGAGGCCGCTGTCGAGCATTGCAAGGCGCTTCAAGGCCGGATTGACGCCCAGCTCCTCCAAGGAAGGGATGGAGGCCGGAATTTCGCGGAAGGCCGCTGCCGTGCCGTTGATCGTCTTGTAGAAGTTGACGCGGTAGTGGGCGAGGTCCGGAAGGCTGTAGCGGAAGTCGACTTCGCCCTTATCGCGGAAGGTCTGGACCAACTTTTCGGTGGCGATCGCTTCCAAGGCGGCGGTGAGCTCGGACTCGGTGACGGGGACGTCGGAAATCGGCACAAGGTCGCCCACAAGGCGCAGCGTGGCGGGTGCGCCCGCCTTGAGATGCAGGTCGGAGCCGCGACGGTCGTGGAGTTCCCGAAGGGCGGCGGTGAGGGAGAAGGACATGGCGGGAGGGCTGAGTGAGGGAGGCGGTGGTGCAGAGAGGGGATACGAAAAAGCAGACTCTCGACGGGCGGGAGTCTGCTTTTGGACAATTATCAACCTTAACGTCAGTTGGTGTGGTAGCCATAAGCTCCATTTGCATTGATGTAGCACGACCTTTTCGGTTCTGAGTGCTACACCAAATTGCACTAAGGTTAATAACTACGAAACGAAAAAATCACTCTTCGCTCTTGGTGGTAGTGTCCGCGCAAGTGGGAACTTCAATGGACTGGATCCTCAACGGGTTATCAGCATCAGCAGAGTACTTTGTTTCTTCCGTGGAACCGGTTTCGCCAACCGTATGTGTCAGCTCGGTCTTTGTTGCTTTAGTGGTGTTGCCATATGCATCTGCCGGGGCCGTGAAAGAAAGGGCCCAGCCGTCTGCAATACTTTCTATGACGGCAGGCTTAACAGCTTCTGTGCGAGCCTGCGTGCAAGTTTTTCCATCGAGCAGATTTTTCGCAAACGTAGCCGTAACACGAGCCTGACCTTCAGCAACGATAGCCTGAGCCGCCTTCTGTTCCGCTTGAGCGCGCAGGTCGAAATACTTCGGCACAGCTACTGCGGCGAGGATGCCGAGGAGAACCAGCACCATCACGATTTCAATGAGGGTAAAACCCATCTGTTTCTTGGACATTTTTTGTTTCCTATAACTATATAGTTGTTTTACGTGGGAACCGATCAACGTCCCCACGTAAAAAAGTGTACACGAACCCTTTTTCAAACAGGGGAATCCTTGGATGATTTCCGTTAAATTTATGCATGCTTCTTGTCTTTGGACAAACTTTGAATGGTTTCCTAGGGAGAACTGCGGTGGAAGGGATGACGAACAAGGCCGCCAATAGCCGCTTCTTTGGAGCAGTTTTGCTCTGCTGCGCGGCGATGGCGGCGGGGTACGGTTGCTATGACTCCGCCAATGAGCGCGCGATCGCAGAGCTCAAGGCGAAGACGGCGCAGATGAAGGCTCAGAACGAAAGCCTGCGACGGCAGACGGCGGCTGAGGTGGAGCAGGCGAGAGCCGTTCTGTCCACCTGGGGGCGTCCGGGGCGAGAGACCGAGACGCCCCTCTTGATGACGGGCGAATTTGATGTGGTGGAGCTTAACAAGGCCGCTTCGCCATGGTCCCTGCAGTTGCGGCCCGTCAACTGGCTGGGGGATGTGACGGTCACGCTCTCGAATGTCGCCGACGCATCTGATCAGGCGAAGCTGCGACAGGCGTTGAGTTTGGCGTTTCGCGATGGCCTGCCGATCAAGGGACAGGTAGCTTGCATCAAGGGAAAGTGCGTCCTGAAGCACTTCCGCGTAATCAGCAAGGCGGCGAAGCCGCCGCTTGCGATCTGACGGACGCCGCACCGGAAAAACAGAGCAACGGTGCGGCGGTCTGACGAGGATTAGACGAACTTCACCAAGTCCCACATCGGAAGGAAGATCGCGAGGGCAAAAAAGAGCACTACCGCGCCCAGCGCAATGATGAGCACCGGTCCGATCCATTCCGTCAATTGTTCCACCGCGATGTTCACTTCCGTGTCATAGTGGTTGGAGAGCTCGGAGAGCATCTCTTCCATGCTGCCGGTGTTTTCGCCAACGGTAATGAGGCTCAACGCCAAGGGACTGAATCCACCTACTTCCGTCAAGGAGGTGGCCACCGCTTCCCCCGAGTGAATCTTTTCCTTCACCGCGTCCATCTTGTGGCTGAAGAACGCGTTGTTGATGGTGTCCGCCACAATCGTCATGCTGTCCACGATCGACAGGCCGCTTCGCTGCAAGATGGCGAGAATGGCCGCAAAGCGGGCGATGGCGGATTTCTTCAATACGGTGCCGATCACCGGAATCTTCAGCATCATCGTGTCGCGCCAGAGCAGCCCCTTTTGCGTTTTCACAAACTGAGTCCACGCCACCACGCAGCCCGCTGCGACAAGCAGCACCACCCACCACCACTCCATGCAGAGCTGGTTCAATTGAATGGCGGCCTGCGTGGGCCATGGAAGTTCTACCTTGGAGCTCTTGTAGAGCGACGCAAACTGCGGAATGACGACATTCAACAAAATCAAGAACGCCCCCACCATCACCCCCACCACCATCTTGGGGTAGCGCGTGGCGGAAGCAATCTTCTGCTTTGTCATCTCCTCATGCTCGATGATGTAGGTCAAGCGCTCCAAGACGTCCGGCAGCGCGCCTGATTCTTCACCGGCGCCAATCATGGCGCAGTAAAGGGGCGAGAAGACCGTCTGGTGCGCGACAAACGCCGATTTGAGGCTTTCGCCCTGCGTCACGCGGCGCCGCATGTCTTCAATCGTTGCCTTGAACCCCTTGTGCGTCGTCTGGCGCGCGAGGATTTCAAAGAGATCGTCCAAGGTGATGCCCGCCATGTAGAGCGTGCGAAATTGCTTTGTGAAGAGAATCAGCTCAGCGGTCGGGAGCTTCTTTTCAAAAAAGCCCTTGAGGTTAAGGGAAAAGCCGTTTGACGCCGGCTTGCCGTCTTTCGTGGCAACGCTCGAGGCGCTCTCTTTTGTTTCCGAAATCTTCGTGACGGCGAGCCCGGAGGCGAGGAGCTTTCCTTTGGCTTCCGTCACGCTCGCCGCATTGACCGTCCCTTCGGAATGCTTCCCCGTGACGTCCACCGCCTTGTAGGTGTAGGTCTTCATGAATCGTCAAGCCAGTCGCTACGCCATCGTGACGCGGACGGCTTCCTCCACCGTGGTGATGCCCGCGCGGATCTTGCGGACGGCGTCGTCTGCCATCGAACGCATGCCCTGTTCTCGCGCGCGTCGGGCGATGTCAAGACGCGTTCTCCCCGCGGTCACCATGCTCTGGAACTCGTCGTTCATCGGAAAGACTTCAAAAATGGCCGTGCGCCCGATGTAGCCCGTGCCGCCGCAGCGCGGACACCCCGCGCCGTGATAAAACGGCCCGTCCGCTGGCGTCAGGCCAAAGGCCTGCAAGAGGCCGGGCGCGGGCTGGTATTGAGTGCGACAGTGCGGGCAGACGCAGCGCACAAGGCGCTGTGCAAAGGAGCAGAGCAAGACGGACGACACCAAGTAGGGCTCCACCCCCATGTCAACCAAGCGGTTTACGGCGGAGATGGCGTCGTTCGTATGAAGCGTGGACAACACCAAGTGGCCTGTGAGAGCGGCCTGCACCGCAATTTGCGCCGTCTCGCGGTCGCGAATTTCGCCCACCATCAAAATGTCCGGGTCCTGGCGCAAAATGGCGCGCAGCCCCGAAGAAAACGTCATGCCGGCCTTGACGTTCAACTGCACCTGCCGCACGCCCGCCATCCGGTACTCCACCGGATCTTCGAGCGTCATGATGTTCACGTCCTCGCGGTTCACCAACTTGATGATGGCGTAGAGGCTCGAACTTTTGCCGCTTCCCGTGGGGCCCGTGGAAAGAATCATGCCGTAGGGCTTGCGGGCGCACGCCGTGATCGTTGCGTAGTCTTCCGCGGACATGCCGAGCTTCGGCAGTTCGTAGACGCGCTTGGCGCTCATGTCCAAGAGGCGCATCACGACGTTTTCGCCATAGGTCGTGGGAATGGAGGAGACGCGCACGTTGATTTCGTGCCCCTCCACCTTCATCGTAAAGCGCCCGTCCTGCGGGAGGCGTGTTTCCGAGATGTCCATGTTGCCCATGATCTTGATGCGGGACACGACGGAAGCGGCCAGCTTCAAAGGCACTTCAGAGGCTTTTCGGAGCATCCCCTCCACGCGGTAGCGCACGTTGACCGTGGTCTTTTCGGGGTTGATGTGAATGTCCGAGGCCCCGACCTTCACGCCTTCCGAGAGAATGAGGTTCACGAGACGAATGACCGGCACGTCGTCCACGCGGGTGGCGGACAAGTCTTCTTCGTCCCGCGCCGCCGTTTCGCCGCCGTTGTCCTGCGCGAGCGTCCCAAGCATTTCGGAAAACGCGCTGTACTCGCCGTAGACTGCGCTGAAAAGGCGCACGAAGTCCGCCTTCGTGCAGAGCACGGGCTCCATCTGGCAGTGGCAGTACTCTTCGACGTTGTCCAAAGCGCGGAAGTTGTTGGGATCCAAAAGCGCGCAGTAGAGAATGCCCCCGTCAAACGTGATGGGGACGAGGCGGTTTTCTCGGGCGATGTCCCGAGGAAGGAGGTCCTTCAAGGTGGGATCGAGCGGGTACTGGTCCGGGTCGTAAAGCGGGACGTTGAGTTGCACGGAAAGCGCCTTGAGGATTTCCTCCTCCGGGACGATTCCGTGGCTCACGAGGTATTCGCCCAGCTTTTCCCCGGCGGCCTTTGAAGCGGCCAGGGCGTTGTTGAGCTCTTCTTCGGAAATGACGCCCTTTAAGACGAGCTGTTCGCCCAGACGGGGCGATCGGCTAAAGCGCGGTGCGGCGGCGATGTCCGGCATGACGTTCTCCCCTTAGTGGCTGCGATGACGAAAGCGCGGCGCGGGCGCTGTTTCCGCCGCGGCTGGCGCAGCCGCTGGTGCAACAGCGGGCGCGGGCTCCTCAACGGCAGCGGCCGACGCGGGGCGCACGACGCCGAGACGACGGCGCTCGGGATCGTAGTGGCGATGCTGGCTCGGCGGCTCCGCCAGAACGTCGGGCGAGGGCGACAGGGGAAGCGCGGCGCGGTTGCTCGCTTCACGCGTGGGCAGAATCTCGGGCGTGATGAAGATCAGCACTTCTTCCATGGAAGAAGTGCGGTTCGTGGCGCCAAAGACGTACTTTCCGCCCGGCAGATCCCGCAACCCCGGGACGCCCGCGTCGGTCGCGGAGCCCTTTTCCTTGGTGAGGCCCGAAATGACGATGGTTTCGCCGGATTTCGCCAAAAGCGTCGTCTCCGTCTGCTTCTTGATGATGTAGGGGTTGCCGTCCACGCTCCGAGACGTGTCCACTTCGTCCTTCTTGATGAGGATTTTGAGCTTCAAGTTCGCGGCGTCGATCACGTTCGGCGTCATCTCCAGGCGCAGCACCGCGTCTTCAAACTTCACGTCGTTGTCGCCGTCGGAATCCTTGCTCACGTACGGCACCTTTTCGCCGTTTTCCGTGTAGGCCATCTTGTTGTCCAACGTCGTGATGGAGGGGGACGACAGAATGTTCAAAACCCCGTCGCTTTCCATCATGCTCAACTGCGCTTCCAAGAGGTTGCGCCCGCTCTGGTGCGTGAGGCCGATGACGCCGCTGGTGCCGATGTTGGCCAACGACGAGTAGTCAAGCCGGAAGTTCGAGGGCGAGGTGCCGTTCGTGGTCGCCGTCTGGTCCCCAGCGCCGATCGTCGTGTGCCGGCCGCGGCTGAACTTGCCGCCCCACTGCATGCCAAGCTCCCGAGCCTTCTCCTTCGTCGTTTCGACGATGTAGGCCTTTAAAAGCACCTGCGGACGCGGACGGTCCAGATGGTCGATCAAGGCGAGCATGCGCTTTTGTTCAATCGCCGTTCCCTGAAGGATCAGCGCATTGTTGTGCTCGTCGATTTCGATCACGGCGTCCTTGTTGCGCGTGACGAATTTGGAGAGGCTCTCTTTCAAGCTCTTCGCGTCTGAGTAGCGGACGTTCACGACCTGAACCGACAGGGGCCCCGTGTGGGAGGCCGCCTGATAGGCTTCCGCCAACTGGTTGTTTAAGGTCATGAGGCCCGTGAGCCGCTGCTTTTCCGCCAAAGTGACCACCTGCAGGATGCTCCCCTGCCAGTGCCAGTCAAGGCCGTTGGCGTTCAGGATGCTCAGGAACACGTCCGACCACTTGGCGTTTTTCACGTTGATGCTCGTCGTCTCCTTGATGCCCGGGGCCATCATGAGGCTGATGCCGGCGCCGTTGGCCATCGCGCGAAGCACCGTTTCAACGGAAGCGTTTTGCAGCTTCAGGGTGATGGGCTTCGTGGGCAGGGCCTTTTCCTTTCCTTGCAGCGCCGCGTCCGACTGCCTCAAGAGGATGCGAGGCTCGGGCGCCAGGTCTTGCGCCGAAGGGGAGAAGCCCTGGCGGTCAACGGACTCCTTCTGCCAGTGTTCGGCAAAGGCGTTGGGAATGTCCTTCGCATTGCGCGTCGCGCAGCCCGAGAGAAGGAGCGAAGCGGCGGCCGCCGCGAGCGTCGCCTGAAGAACCGGTTTCGTAAAAAGCTGAATCATGGTATTGGCAGCCTTCTTTATTTCTGAGCCGGCTGCGCCGGGTTCGTTAAATTCGACAAGTCCGAAAGGTCGGGATCGAGGTCCTCCACCTTCAGGGTGCGCGTGGCGCCGTCGGGCGTCGCCAGTGTCACGGTTTCGCGGCCGATGGCCTTCACGGTTTCGTTCGTGTCGGGGAGGACGTCGCCCACGCCGTACTCCTCGCCGCCGATGAGGGCGATCTTGACGCTGCCCATGGCAAGGATGCCGCTTAGCGTCATCTGCGGGAGGTCCGCGGCAGCGGAGGCCTTCATGCCCGCGGAAGGCGCTTCAAACGGATCGTCCGTCAAGGGGGAGTTGGCCATTTTCAGAAGGCGCCGGCCGTCTTCTGAGAGCGGCAGGGCGGAGAGCTGCCCCGTCATCGAAGACACGGCGGCCGCCGCTTCCGCGGACTGGGCGGTGAGGCCTTCGCTCTTTTCAAAGCCCGAGGCCGCGCGA
Organism: uncultured Oscillospiraceae bacterium; assembly: GCA_963587345.1. Taxonomy (GTDB): domain Bacteria; phylum Pseudomonadota; class Gammaproteobacteria; order Burkholderiales; family Burkholderiaceae_F; genus Duodenibacillus. The sequence continues at coordinate 19,362 of CAVACW010000029.1, forward strand.
TAGAAATAATCGCAGGCGGCGTAGGCGAGGACGATCAGAATGAGCGCCAGAAGCTTTTGTTCACGAGGACTCATTTCGCGCCTCCCTTTCCTTGCTGGAACTCACGGCAGGTTGCTTTAAAGCGCGCGGTGAGCGTGTGCATCGGCGAGCCCGCCTTCACGTCCACGCTGTTCATTTCCGTCACCCAGTCCTGGTCCGACAAGACGAGGAGGAATTGGCGGAAATTTTCCGCCGTGCCGTCGGCGGTCACCGTAAAGCGCAGGGTGGTGCTGCCAACGACGGACACCGCGTCCGGCACGAAGCGCGCCCCCGGGATGCCGGCGTCTTTGGCGACCGCCAGCAGCGCGGCGTTCAGCCCCGCCATGTCCTTGGGGTAGGGCTGCGCCGGGGTTTTCGCAAGAAGCGCCGTGAGGCTGCGCTCGCGCTCCAGAAGCCGCGCGTAGGGAAGCGCGAGCGTCTGCTGCGCTGAGAGCTTGTCCTGCGCAAGCGCGGCGTCCTTTTCCGCGGACGTCTTCATCCACCAGCACCCGGCGGCAAACGCCGCGGAGCACACAAAGAGAATGGCGAGCAGCACCGCTTTTCCGACGGGGATCGTGCGGAAAAATTGATTGAGCTTTTCCTGCATCAGAAACTCCCTTCCATGCGGATGACGACGGGGAAGCCGGAGCCCGCCGCCGCGTCGCGACGCACGGTGATGACGGCGTCCTTCAAGCTCGTTTCAAGGCGGTTCAAGAACTGCGCGAGCGCGGTCTCCCGCTCCTGCGGCGTTTGAAAGAGCTCAGCGGAGATCGTCAAGACGCGCCGGCCCGTCGCCGCTTCAAGGCTCTTGCTGCGATTGCCGCGGCCGCGGGGCGCGGCTTCGGCGGCAGCGTCAGTGAGGGTCATGTTGGTGATGAAGATGTCGTCCCCCTTGATCGCGGCGATTTCCGCCATGAGGGCCGCAAAGCGGCGCTTCTTCAAGAGGTCCGCCCCCTCGCGCTCGAGGTTGGCGAGCTTGGCGGTTTCGCTTTTCAACATCCCGGGCGTCAAGGGCTTCGTCAAGGCCGCCAGCTGCTTTTCCTTCAAGGCCGCCTCTTCATGCGCCGACATCCAGCCCCAGGCGAAGTAAAGGCCGGCCGCCATGAGCACGGCCGACGCCGCGCCCACGGCGATCGCGAGCCCGCGGCGCACCAGCGCAAAGCGCCGGTTGGTGCGTCGGATGTCCGGGGGTTCCAGCAAGTTCGGAATGCGGTCGTCAAAAGAAAAGCCCACGCCGATCGCGTCCGTGAGGGTCGCGGTCTTGAAGCGGTTGACGATTTCCACGATGCTGGCGTCCGCGGCCGGGGACCGGGGCGCCGTGAAGGCGAAGGGCTGGCTCGCAAGGCCCAGCTGCCGCTCGACTTCGGCGTGCAGCGCCTGCTCCACGCCGTGGCTTGCCGTGACCAAGAGGCCTTCCAACGCTTGGCCCTTTTCAACGCGCTGGTAGTAGTTCACCGTGCGGGCAAGGTAGCTCACCATGCGCTGCACGCCGTCGCCCAGGGACGCCGCCAGAAGGCTGCGCTCGTCTTCCGTGGGCTGGGGGTTCGCCATCAGGGCGCTTGCGGCATGCAGCAGCCTTGCCTTGCCGCTTTCGGTCGTGAGTTCGCGAGAGCCGGCCCCGAGCTGCTCCATCACTTTTGAGAGAAAGAGCGAGCGGCCGAAGTTGATGGTGCGCTGCTGCACGAGGCGGCCGTTGGCAAAGAGCGACAGGATGCTCACGTCGTCTGAGACGTGAAGTGACGCGAAGTGCCGCCACGGGATCTGGCTAAAGCCCGGCGTCAGAAGAATGGCCGGCGCAAGCTTCGGCGACACGACGCCCGAAAGCGTCACGCCGAGCTTTTTAAACGCCGCCACGAGATCTTCCGTCATCTGGCGGCTTGCCACGAGTCCGATCGCTTCCACCGGGCTCCCCTTCGGCGCCCCCGCGCGCACGCGATAGTCAAAGACGACGTCCGCGGCGTCAAACTTCGACTGCTGCCCCGCCTTCAAAAGCGCTACGGCGTCGCGCTCCTCTTCCTTCACGTTGGGCAGCGTGAGAAGGCAGACGTCCGACTTCTTCACCGCCGCCACGATTCGGCAGCGGCTGTAGTCCGGCGCAAAGGCCTTCAAGGCGGCGACGGCGCACGCGACGCGCTGCGTCAGGTCGGCGGCGTCAGTGCCCGCTGGATAGGGCGCAAAGCGCACGCCCTCCAGATAGGGATCGCCCATCGTGAGGTGGTGCGTGCGCGAGAGCATGACGCCCTCGGCGTCGCAGGTGAGGCCGATCACGGAGCGCGTGTCGCGTGACAGAGACTGCGAGATCGACTTCAGGGGGCGCGAGAAGCGGCCGGCGCTTTCGGCGGCTGCTTCGGGCTCGGCCGCCTGCGGCGAGCCCGAAGGCGCGGTGGCGCCGCCCGACGCCGCGGCAGGCGCAGAACGCCCGCCCGCGATGTAGTCAAGCAGGCGCTGGGAGGCGGCGAGCGACTCCTTGTTCGTAGGACTCGACATGGTTTCCTTGGGGCCGGCGCTGTGTTTTCTTTTAGTGCGCCAGCGAGCTGTAATTGTTTTCGTCTTTTCGCGGCAAGTGGTTTGGACGCACTTAAAAAGTACGTTTCCTCCAGATACACCGCGAGATGCTTTGGATTTTAGGCGAGACGCTCTTGGGAGGCGAGATTTTCAAAGAAAGATTTGCGATTGAACAAGGAAAAGGTCTCAGTTTGATCATGCTCGGCGTTTTGTCTCGGCGGCATTTTGAGCGGCAGGGCGCGCAGCGAGCGCCGGAACGCTTCGCCGTCGAGGCTCGCAAGAGCCGTTCTTGAGCAACACGCCGCCAGGGCGTCAAGGCGCTTTTCAGTGAGAGTGCTGAACGATGGCGGGCGGCGTTTTTGTTGGAGGGTGACGAAATGATGATATTTGTCATAAATCAATGTTGATTGCTCGTGTATTTTACATTTTTCCGTATGAGCGCTTTACAAAATCACAGGCTGTCACTTTACACTTTTTGCATGGCCTGCTTTACACTTCCTGCAGTCTTAATTTGACAAAATCTTCGTTTGTTTTTTCCTTTTCAGTGCTCGAGACGGAGGCAAGGAGCGATGGAACTGATCAAGCGCTGGGCGGAAGGCGAGTACGCCATTGCCAAGGACATCTTCAAGACGATCCTCTTTGCCGGCGTGCGGCAGTGTGGCAAAACCACGCTGATGAAAGCGTCAATGCCGGCGGATGCGGCGTATGTGTCCATGGACAACGTCGCGCTGCAACAGCAGGCGGCGGAAGCGCCCGGCATGTTTTTGCTGCGTTACCGCGCCAAGCCTTGCATCGTGATTGACGAAGTGCAGAAGGTGCCGGACCTTTTCCATGAGATCAAGCGCTTTGCTGATGAAAAAGAAGGCTTTTGTCAGTTTCTGCTGTCGGGCTCCTCAGACTGCCGGGCCATGCCGGCCGTTCATGAATCGCTGGCCGGGCGACTGGGGGAGGTGCGGCTGTGGCCTTTGACGGAAGGCGAGATTCAGGGCAATCCGCCGCGCCTTTTGCAAAGGCTGGAGAAAAACGACTTTAGCGAGCCCGTGGCATTTGAGGAGTGCCACAAGGCGGTCATTCTTGAGAAGGCCATTGCGGGCGGCTTTCCTGTGCCGTTGCGGGCGGAGAGCATTCACCGGCGTTACTGGTACGATGACTACGTCAATGCTCTGGTGAGGAAGGATTTTCTTGAAATCGCCGACTTCAAGAAGCCGGATGTTCTGCGCAAGCTGCTGCAGCTAAGCGCCATCCATTCCAGTCGTTCGATCAATATGACGGAGGTCGCGGCGCTTTTGGGCGTTTCTCGCCCGACGCTGATGCAGTACATGGCGGCGCTCGAAACGATGTACCTTGTCAATCAAGTGCCGGCGTGGATGCCGCGGGGGACGGACAAGGTGCTCTCCAAGCCGAAGCTTCTTCTGTGCGACACGGGCCTCATGAGCTACTTGGCGGGCATCGGTTCAAAAGAGCCGCTGGCTGTGCTCGAAGACAAGGACAAGACGGATCTGGTCGGCAACCTTGTCGAAACCTGGGTCTATCAGCAGCTCGCGCCGCTCACCGATATCGGTCGAGACTGGAAGATCTACCATTACCGCGATTCGCGAGGTAGGGAAATCGACTTTTTGCTGGAAAACATGGAAGGCGACTTGATCTGCTTTGAAGTGAAGGCGAGCGAAGGCGTCAAGTCGGAGCACTTCAAGCATCTTCGCTGGTTCCGGGAACAGTACGGCAAAGGACGGCGAATCAAGACCGTCTTGCTGTACTGCGGCATGGAAGTTTTGCAGTACGCGGAAAACGAATGGGCGCTTCCGATGGCGTATCTGTGGAAATAGGGGATAATTTCGTTTTGTTACAGTGCATTTCGTGATAACATCAGTCTAGTGAACTTTTGGGTGCGTGCTATGCAATCGCTTCCTTTGGGCCAGCAGTCCTTTGTCGACTTGCGGTCAGCCAACAACTACTACGTTGACAAGACGCCGTTCATCAAGGCGGTGATGGAGTACGACGCGCAAGTGTTGCTCATGACGCGTCCGCGGCGCTTCGGGAAGACGCTTTTCATGGACACGCTGCAGCGCTTTCTGGAAATCGACCCGGCCAACCCTGGCAACAGCGACGCCAACGCCTCGCTTTTTGCGGGGCTCAAGATTCTCGAGGACAAGACTTTCTGCCAGACTTGGATGGGGCAGCACCCTGTCATCGGCTTGTCGCTCAAGGACGTTTCCGGAAACGCGTTTGAATCGGCCTACAAGGCCCTTGCCAACCGGCTGTGTGCACTCGCTGACCAGCATGCCTTCCTCTTGGAGAGTCCCAAGCTGACGCAACGACAGAAAACGTTGCTCACCCGCTACATTGATCCGGACTATCTGCGCGATCCGAACAATCAAGACATAACGAAGACTTTCTTGCAGGAGCTCTCGGCCATGGTGGCGGCTCACTATGGTCGAAAAGTCATCCTTCTCATCGACGAATATGACGTGCCGCTGGCAAAGGCAGCCGCTCACGGCTACTACACAGACATGGCGGACGTGATCCGCAGCTTCCTTTCGGAAGCGTTGAAACCTTCCCCAACAACCGACAGTTATCTTTTGAAAGCCGTCCTCACGGGATGCCTTCGCGTGAGCAAGGAAAGCATCTTCACGGGCCTCAACAACCCGGGCATCAACACCGTCTGCTCGGAAGACAAAGCGTTGAGCGAAGCCATCGGCTTCACGGAAGCCGAAGTGAAGGCGCTTCTTGACTACTATCAGCTGGGAGCCTGCTTTGAGAAGGTAAAAACGTGGTACGACGGCTACCGCTTTCATCGCAGCGACATCTATTGCCCGTGGAACGTCATCAATTTCTGCGCGGAAGCACGACGCTTCGAGGATCCGGTTCAATACGCGCCTCGCAACTACTGGGCCAATTCGAGCAGCAACGATGTCATCGACGAATTCTTAGGCTTTCTCTCAGGCGAAGACACCGACAAGATGCAGACGCTCGTGGATGGCGGAGCGATCGACATCACCGTGAACGAAAAGCTCAACTATGGTGAACTCGCCTGCCACCATCCCGCGGACTTCTGGACAGTGCTTTTTTATACGGGTTACCTCACCATTGCCGAACGCCTGCCGGACAATCCGCTCGCCTTCAAGGTGCGCCTTCCCAATGAGGAAGTGCGCGAGACGTTTCGCCGAAGCGTGCTGGCGCATTTTTCAATGGAAAACGGCGGCTTTGTGGCGCATGGCGTCCACTTTGCCAAGGCGGCGCTCGCGGGCGACGCTGAGGCGGTTCGCAAAGTGCTGCAGCCTCTGCTGCGAGGCTACGTGTCGGTGCGGGATGCCGCGACGCGTTCGCCAGCGGAGAATTTCTATCAAGGCTTCATGGCGTCCTTGTGCGCGTGTGCGGGCAGCGTGATCGACAATTTCAAGTCCAATGGCGAGGCGGGGGACGGCTATGCGGATCTCGTGTTCCTTTCTTCTGACGGCGAGACCGGCGTTGTCATGGAGCTTAAGCGCTGTCAGGATCGAGCGGCCTTGAAGGCGACGGCGCAAATGGCGCTCGATCAGGTGGACGAAAAGCATTACGCCGAAGTGCTCGAAGGCAGCGGCTGCGCGAAGGCTTGGGCGTTTGGTCTCGCTTTTTGCGGAAAGGCGTGCTTTGTGGTGAAGAAGGCGCT
>CAVACW010000030.1:0-25029 GCA_963587345.1 uncultured Oscillospiraceae bacterium
CTTTTCCAAGTTTTCCAATACCGTGACAAGTTTGGAAGATTTTTGTTTCGCTAGCTAAACCCCCACCGCCTGGTTGAGAGACAGCACGGCGCGAACGCACTCCTGCTGATCGTCCGAAAGCTTGACGTCCCGGAGATTCATGAAGAACATCCGGGCGCGATGCAATAGTTCGATGGCCAAGGTCTTTCTCCGTCGAGTCTTGGCGGAATGAGGCGGCGCCTGCCTCTCCTCCGTTTGTCTTCGTCTTCTTTCTTTATTCTCGCCGCCCGTTTGCTTCCGCCAGACGCCTCAACGCGGGAGCTGGAAGAATAAATTCGAATTAGAATTTATTCAAAGACGACTTTCCGGCCATTCTATCAGTCCCCACGTGACAACTGACTTTCCAACGCTTCTCCGCTCCTTATACAATTTCTGCATTGTGCGTTTCCCTTTGTTCCCCTCCATGCTTCGCCGGCTCCTTGTCGTCCTCGCTGCCCTGCCGCTTGCCGCCTTCGCGTCCCTCAACGCAAAGTCCGCAGCCGCTGGCATCGACAAAGTGGACGGCTACAGCGCCGCAAGCCGCTTCGTGCCGGGCGTCCCAATTTTTCGGGACGACCCCCGCCCCGTGATCTCGATTGCCATCGCGGACACGCTCGTGAACCCGTACGACATCCTGTCGCTCAGGCAAACGATCCGCCACGTCGCAGACCTGCTCCCAGACTATCGCATTCACACGATCACGATCACCGCCGCCGAGCCCCTGCAATCCCTATCAAGCGCCAAGCCCGACTTTCTTTTTGCTCCCGCCGACTTCGTCTCCGTCGCCTCCCGCGCCTATCGCCTCAACCTCTCGCGCATCGCGACGCGAAAGACACCGGAAGCTTCGGACGCCGCGCATTCCGTAGGTGCAGCGATCGTCGTGCGAAGTGACAGCCCGTACGAAAAGCTCGAGGATCTCAAAAACCGGCGGGCGGCGACGGGCCTACCCACCGCAATTGACGGATGGCTCGCGGCCTTGAAGGAAATTCAGTTGGCGGGCTTTGACGAAACGCATTTCTTCAAGTCGGTGGACTACCGCAACAACGCCTACCCCGACGTCGTCTCGTCGCTTCTTGCAGGAAAGGCGGACGCGGGCATTCTGCCGGCGTGCCTTCTTGAAACGCTCGAAGCGCGGGGACTGGCGGATACAAGCCTGCTGCGCGTCATCAATCAAAAAGACGAGGGGCTTGCGTGCCGGCACTCCACGGCGCTTTACCCCGACCTGAGCCTCATTGCTCTGAGCTACGCCACCGAAGAGAAGGTGCGCGACATGACGATTGCGATTCTGCAACTTTCCGAAAGCAACCGCGTGCAGTGGCTCACGAACGTCCCGCACGGCGAAGTGCTGTCGCTTTTTGAGTCGCTTGCCGTCGGCCCCTTCAGCTACCTTCGGGAAAACCGCTTTGAAAATCTCGTTGAACGCTACCGCACGGAGGCGCTCACGGCGTTCGCGGCGCTCCTGCTGCTCATTCTGAACGAATTCCGGCTTCACGGCCTCGTGCGGCGCCGCACCGCGCAGCTCACGAAGTCCATGGCAGAAAAAAACCGCATTCAGGCGGAGGCGGCGCAGTCGCGGCTGCAGCTGGCGGTCTTTGAGCGCCGCAGCCTCGTGCAGCAGATGTCGGGCATGATCGCCCACGAGATCAACGCCCCGGTGGGCGCCATCCGCTCCTATGCCGCCGTGCTCAAGATGCAGGGCGCCTCAGGCCGTCCGGCGGATGCTGGCCTCATTGAAAAAGTCACGAACGCCATCGACAAGGAGGCCTCCCGCATCGCGGGCATCATCGCTCGCGTCCGAGCTTACGCCAAGAGCAGCATGCCGCAGCAGGCGCCCTGCGACCTCGTCCCCATCATTCGCCGCAGCATCACGGCCCTGATGGCAGAGCGCCCGGAAGGCAAGCGCCCGCGCGTCAACTACTCGCCCCTAACACCCTCCGCCCTCGTCACCGGCAATGCGCTTGAACTGGAAATCCTCTTTCTCAATCTGATGCGCAACGCCGCCAATGCGCTTGCCACAGACGGGCTCCCCGAAGGCCTCATCACCTGCACGCTCTTTGCCACGGCCGAAGACCGCTGGAAGATCGTAGTCACCAACCACGGCAAACCCGCCTCAAGCGAAGTGATCGCCCACTTAAATAACAAAAGCGCCGCCATCGAGGCTTCGCCCGCCGCCTATGGGGGACTCGGCCTCGGACTCACCATCTGCCGCGGCATCGCCGACAGCCACGCCGCCTCCCTGCGATTTGAGCGCGCCGCTGAAGGCAGCGTCTCCGCCGTCGTGGAGATGGAAGCGCTCACTCACAACAACGACATCCCCAAGGAGAATCCCTCATGACCATCAACCGACCGCTCATCCGGCTCGTGGACGACGATGACGACTACCGCGCAAGCCAGGCCTTTCTTCTCGGAACGCTCGGGATTGAATTGAAGGACTGGGGAAGCGCCGTTGCGTTTCTCGACGAAGACGATCTGAACCGCCCGGGCTGCCTCGTGCTCGACATCCGCATGCCCGGCATGACGGGACTCGAAGTGCATCAGGAGCTCGCAAAGCGCGGCTGCCGCCTTCCCGTCATCTTTCTCACGGGGCATGGCGACGTCACGACCGCGGTGCGCACGCTCACGCACGGCGCCGTGGACTTCATCGAGAAAAACGACGACCCGATGCGGCTCGTGGAAGCCGTGAAGAAAGCGGTCGCTCACTCACTGGAAGCCTTTCAAGTGACGACGGAAGCCGAAAAGAAGCGCGCGCTTTTTGAAACGCTCACACCGCGCGAGCAGGAGATCCTGAAGCTTGCTGCGAAGGGCCTCTCAAACAAGGACATCGCCGACACGCTCGGCATCGGCGTCGTCACCGTGAAAATGCACCGCGGCAACGCCTTTGCGAAGATCGAGGCGCAGGGGGCGCTTGAAGCCTACAAGTGGCTTGAATCCGCGGGGCTCGCAGGAGACGAGTCATGACAAGCCGCCGGGCGCTTTTGGGGGCCGCCGCCGCGGCGTGCATCACGCCCGCCCTGGCAGCGCAAGCCGACGACGTCTGGGACGTTCTCGTGATCGGCGCGGGAATTTCCGGACTTCGCGCAGCCGTTGCCGCTCAGGGCGCGGGCGCCAAGCGCATTCTCGTTTTGGAAAAAGGCCCGCTCGTGGGCGGCCACGCGCTTTACTCAAGCGGCACCATCGCCGCCGTGGCGCCCTGGCGCTCGCACGAAACGGACGGCTTTCAGGATTCCGTCGAGCTTTTCGTCAAGGACGCACTGGAAACCGGCGGCGGCACGGGCGACAGAAAGCGCCTTGAAGCCATCGCCCGTGGGTCCGCCGAGGAGCTCGACTGGCTTGAGTCGCTCGGCGTCTTCTTTGGCGAACCGTTCACTGCGGCCTCGGGCCTTCATCCCCGGTGCTTTTCGATGCCGGGCAACCTCGCAGGCCGCAGCTACACCATCGCCGCCGCGGGCGCCGTGCATGACCTCGGCATCCCGGTTCGGATGAACACCCGGGCGCTGCATCTCATCGCCGGGCCCGACCTCTGGATCGTCACAACCGGCGACCCCCGTGAACCCGCCGGCCCCCGCGTGAACTACCGCGCCCGCACCGTCGTGATCGCCACCGGCGGCTACACCGCCAACGTGCCGCTGCGCTGCCTCGCGGACCATCGCCTCACCATCGACATTCACACCACCGCGAACCCCAACGGCAACGTCTGGGACGGCGCCGACGGCGACGGCTTGGCTCTTGCGCAGGAAGCTGGGGGCGACGTGACGACGGGAAGCCGCGTGCAAACGATGCCCTACTGGGGCGGGCGACTCCTTGACTACGCGGGCGCCGACATCTACCTCACGGACGAGGGCGAGCGATTCATTGACGAAACGCGTCGCTGGAACGAAATCACGGACGCGATCCTGTCGCTTCCAGACCGCCACTGCTGGGTCGTGACAGACTCAAAGTCCTTCAAAGGGGCGACGCTTGGCTTGAAGCTCATCAACCGCATTGTGCAGAAGTCCGACACCATCGAATCCATGGCGCACGGCATGGGCATTCCGTCCGCCAAGCTCAAGGAGACGCTGCGGCAGTACAACCAAGCGGTTTTGGACGGCATCGACTTCAAGACAGGGAAGACGCAGTTCGCGCAAACGATTGACAAGCCGCCCTTTTACTGGGGGCGCGAAACCATCTACGTGCACACAACCTTGGACGGCATTCGCACGGACGAGCGCGCCCGCGTGCTCACAAAGGCAGGCGCGCCCGTGCCGCGGCTTTACGCCGCTGGCGAAACCGTGGGCGGAATTTTCGGCCGGGAGCGCTTGAGCGGCGGCTCCCTCGTCAACTGCCTTGTGATGGGGCGGATTGCGGGGACGGAAGCGGCGCTCTTTGCCGCTTCAAGCCGAAATACCCCTTGAAGACCCAGAGCTTTCGGAGGCGATTCATTTTTTCCAAAAGCGTGCGGCGGGCTCTGCCCATCGCCTCGGGCTGAAAGGCCGCCCACTTCTTCATGACGCCACGCAGGTCGAGCGCCTCAAGCCATCGCGCAAGCCCTCTCGGAACATGGTCCGTGATGACCGCCGACTGAAAGTCGATGATCCCAGGCCGTCCCGCTGGATCCATGATGATGTTCGTCATGCTGCTGATGTCAAGGTGCACGACGCCCGCCAAATGCATGTGTCGCACCAGCGTCTCAAGCTCTCTTAAAAATTCCACCGTGATTCGGGCACGTTCCACGTTCTGCAGGGATTCGCCTGGCAAAAACACCGACGCCATGGCGGCGCCGTCCACCCGAAAAGCCGCGGGCGACATCCCAGGGATGCCCTCGAGACGGTTCAAAACCTTGACTTCATGCCGTAGCAGAAGGCGCGCCACAGCGCGCACGTAGAACGGCCGGTCCGCAAAATCCTTCACCGTCCATTCCCGCCCGGCAAGATCCACCCGATAGACCCGAGCGTTGAAAAGCCTACCGTTTCGAAGCAGACGGGCGCGCCCCGCCTCCTCCTGCGCCGCCAGCTCAGCGCGCGTAAAGAAAACGTCCTTTGTCATTCGACACCGTGGTCGAGGCGCGCAGGCCGCACGCCCTTGTTTCTCCTCAGCATCCAGTCAGACCATGACAGACGCCGCTTTTTAGCCTGAATCTTCGTTCAGCTTTTTGCGACGGGCGAGTATATCGAAAGGCGGAGAAAACGCCCCGTCCCTCGGTCTAGGACCTCCGAACTACGTCCATGCAATTACCTTATTTTATCATTTGTAATCAGTGAATTGTCGAAAAATACAACACATTCTGCGAGAAAGAGGCAAACAGACGCTCCTTCAAGGCATTGAGGGATGCCGCAACGGGCGGTATGATCTTTTCAAAATTTTTCATACGCACCGTTTTCTCTCATGTCTTGTCATCACCACTACCGCCACAGCGCCGCCGTACGCCTCGCCGTCACGGGCGCCGCAGGCCTCGCCGCTCTGGCGCTGTTCATCGCGGACGTCACTTCGGGCACGTCGGGGCTGCCCTTTGCGGACGCTCTTTCGGCGCTCTTTTCGGGCGGCGATTCGCCCGCTGCCTTCATCGTGCGAGAGATCCGCATCCCAACGGCACTCACCGCGCTTCTCGTGGGCGCAGCGCTTGCCTTGGCCGGACTCTTCATTCAAACGATCACCGCCAATCCGCTTGCAAGCCCCACAACGCTCGGCATCACCTCGGGCGCCTCCTTCGGCGCGGCCCTGGCAATCACCTTCGGCTGGACTGTCGCAGGCGAACTCTGGCTTGGCACGATGACAGCCGCCTTCGCGGCGGCGCTCCTCATTTCAGGCGCCATCCTGCAGCTGGCGCGTCACCGATCCATGTCGCCTGCGGCCCTCATTCTCGCGGGGATTGTCATGAATTTTTTCTTCATGGCACTCGAGCAGCTGCTCGTTTACCTCGCTAGCCCCGAGACCGCGCAGCTCATCAACGGCTGGACCTTCGGAAACCTTGAGCGTTCGGGGCGCCTTTCCGCCGCAGCCCCTGCAGCCGCGATCGCCGCAGCCCTCGTTCTCATGGCCCCCGTCGTGTGGCAGCTCACCGCGCTTTCGATGGGCGAAGAGCGCGCCCGAAGCCTCGGCGTACCGGTCGCCAAGCTTCGACTCGCCGCCTTCGCCGCCGCCTCGCTTTTGATCGCCGCCGCTGTGAGCTTCATCGGCACCATCGCTTTCGTGGGGCTCGTGGCGCCGCACCTCGCGAAAATGCTTTTAGGAGACGACCAGCGTTTTCTCATCCCGGCCTCGGCCTTCACGGGCGGAGCGCTTCTTTCCGCCTCATCACTCATTGCGAAGGCGCTCTCTTCAGGAAGCCTCCTCCCTGTGGGGATCGTCACGTCGCTGGTGGGCGTGCCGTTTCTCTTTCTGCTGCTCATCAAGAAGAAGGGGGGGCTCTGATGAAGGAAGCGCTCCAGCTCGACGTCGCAGACCTCGCGGCGGGCTTCGGGCGTCACCCGGTTTTAAACGGCGTCTCGTTTTCCGCCAGCGCAGGAGAACTCATCACCGTCGTAGGGGAAAACGCCGCAGGGAAGACCACCCTCTTGAAGGCGCTCGCAGGCCTCGTGCCGCACACGGGCCTCGCAACATTGCGTGAAAATGGTGCGGCGCTCTCCCCATCTTCCGTCGTCTATCTGCCGCAATTGGCGGAGGTCACGACGCGCCTTTCCGTCTTTGAAACCGTGATGCTGGGGCTCGAGCGCCGCCTCACCTGGCACGTGAAGGACGAAGTCTTTGACCGAACGGACGCGGTGCTTCACGCGATGAACATCAGCCGGCTCGCAGCGCTCCCCGTGCAAAAGCTCTCAGGCGGCCAGAAGCAGCTCGTCTTCATGGCGCAGGCGTTCGTCTCCGAACCCCGGTTGCTCCTTTTGGACGAACCCACGAGCGCCCTTGACCTGCGACACCAGCTCATCGTCATGCAGGCGGCGCAGGACTACGCCCGCCGCACCGGCGCCGTCGTGATCACCGTGGCGCACGACTTGACGCTCGCCGCGCGCTTTTCGTCTCGCCTGCTCATTTTGTCCGAAGGCCGCGTCAAGCGCTTCGGCACGCCGTCGGACGTGCTCACGCCCGACCTCATCGCCGCCGTATGGCACGTTAAAGCCGCCGTCGAAAAGACGCAGGCGGGGCTCCTTGTAGTGCAGCCCCTTGCCCCCATCGCCGTGCCCGGCGAAAACGACCATTCTCACGATCTCAACCCGGAGGATTTCCAGTGACCGACACCGACAACCGAATCGCCGCCTACTGGGCGACGCGCGCTGAAGGCTACAGCGACCGCACGGAGGACGAGCTCGCCGGCCCCCGCGGCACCGTCTGGGCGGCGCGGCTCAAAACAGCGCTCGCTGCGGCGCCCGAAGGGCCGGTGCTCGACTTGGGGTGCGGCCCCGGGCTTTTTGCGCTGCTTGCCGCCCGAACCGGACGCCGCGTCACGGGGCTTGACGTCACGCCCGAAATGCTCGAGCGCGCCCGGGCGAACCATCGCAAATACGCCCCCGAAGCCGAAGTTGAATTCATCGAAGGCGACGCCGCGCACCTGCCGTTTGAAGACCACACCCTTGCCGCCGTCGTTTCGCGCTACGTGATCTGGAACCTCCCCGATCCCGAAGCCGCCTTGAAGGAAATCCAGCGCGTGCTGATGCCGGACGGCGTTCTCTACTACGTGGACGGCAACCACTACCGCTACCTCACAGACGAACGCTGGGCGACGCTGCACGAAAAAGAAAAGCCCGTCTACGGTCACGAAAACCGCTTCGTGAAGGGCGTGGACACGCGCCCCATGGAAGAGATTGCCAAATCACTTCCCCTCACCGCCCGCGAGCGCCCCGCTTGGGACGTGGGCGCCCTTGAAAAGCTGGGCTACGTCGCCGTGCGCTTTGACGTTTTGGAAAAGACGCGCCTTGACACGCTTGACCTCATCACCGAATTCGCCCTTACAGCTCACGCCGAATGACTACTCGCCGCACGCTCCTTGCCGCCTCCGCCGCGGCGCTTTTAACCCCCTCGCTCGCCGCTTTTGCCCTTCCTCGCTGGCCCGCTGACGTCACAGACGTCCTGGGCCGCCGCGTCACCGTGAAGCGCGCCCCGCAACGCATCATCGCGGGCGACTATCTTGCCAACTACCTCACTGTCGGGGGCGATGCGGCGCTCTCGCGCACCGTCGCCGTGGCCGCGGACCACTGGGAGACCGCCCGCATCGGGGAATATCAGGTCTTCACCGACGCCTTTCCCGCAATCAAGTCGCTCCCCTCCGTCGGGGGCTACCACGACAACTTGATTGACGCCGAGAAAATCCTTGCCTTGAAGCCCGACGTCCTCATTTTGAGCATCGGGAAATTCAAGGACAACTCGCAGCGCATTCCGCTTCTGGAGTCCGCCGGCATCGCAGTCCTTGTCGTGGACTACCACGCCATGACCGCTGAAAACCACGCACTCTCCACGCGCCTCATCGGTCGCCTCACGGGCACGGAAGACCGTGCGGAGGCACTGGTGCGGGACATGGCGGAAGGACTCATCGAAGTCGACCGCCGCATTGCAGCGATCCCCGCTCAGCAGCTTGGCCGCCCCGTCTACATGGAGCTCGGCAGTCAGGGCGTGGGCACATTCGGCAATTCCTACAACCGCACCGTGCTCTGGGGCGCGATTTTGGAGCGCATCAAGGCGGGGAACATCGCCGCCCGCAATGCCGCCCCCTGGGGAGCGCTCACGCGGGAATTCGTCATGGCCTCCAACCCCGAAGTGATCTTCATCGGCGGCAGCCGCTGGCAAAAGGGCGCGTCGGATCAGATGCTGATGGGCCTCACGGTGGAGGAAACCGACGCACGCCAGCGCCTTGCCGCCTTCATGACGCGCCCGGGCTGGGAGAAGCTCGCTGCCGTTCGAAATCGCCGCATTTACGCCGTGGACCACGGAAGCCTCAGAAGCATCATCGACTGGCACTTCACCGCCTTCATGGCAAAGGCTTGCTATCCGGAAGCCTTTGCGGACATCGATCCCGCCCGATCGCTTGCGAACGCCTACAAAAAATACGTTCCGAAGGCCGACGCCCGCGGAACCTTCATGCTCAGCCTGTAGCTCAGACAGCAAGAGGCCCGGAAAAACATCCCGGGCCTCTTTGCGTTTTATGTGCCTTGATGGCGGATTACTTCTTCGCCTTCTTGACCTTCGCCTTTTCCGCGGCTTCCTTCAGAGCCTTGCCGGCCGTGAACTTCGGGGCCTTCTTGGCAGGGATCTTGATCGTCTTGCCGGTCGCAGGATTGCGGCCTTCACGGGCTGCGCGTTCGACAACGCCGAAGGTGCCGAAGCCGACAAGCGCGAGCTGTTCACCCTTCTTCAAGGTGTCCTCCACGGTTTCCGTGAAGGCATTGAGCGCACGTTCCGCGTCAGCCTTGGTAATGCCGGCCTTGTCAGCGATGGCGGCAACGAGTTCAACCTTATTCATGGGTATATCTCCTGTGAGATGAAGGTAAGGTTCAGTCAGTATACCCTCCGCGGCGTCCCGCGCAAGCTCCAGCCCCCGTCCTGCAAGGGTTTACACCGCTTTTTTCGGCGGTTGTTGCAAAAAAGCATCAGTTTGCCGTCATGAGCCGGCGCCGGCGCTGCTCAAAGAGGCAAACCGCCGCCGCAGCGCCCACGTTGAGACTCTCGCAGGCGTCTTCAATTGGAATGAGATAACGGGCGTCCGCCACCGCAAGCGTCCGGTCGGAAAGCCCCGGCCCTTCAGCGCCCATCATCCACACCGTGGGCGTCTTCTCCCACCCCGTCGTACGAAAGAGGTCCCTGCCTCCGCGAGCGTCGGCAGCGAGCCTTTTTCCGGCAAAGAGTGTGTCGAGCTCCTCAGGCAAAACGTTCTCATAGATGACGGCGGAAAAATGCGCTCCCATGCCGGCCCGGAGTACTTTGGGGGACCAGAGGCCCGCCGATCCCGGCGCCGCCGCAATGTAGCGGATGCCAGCCGCAAGCGCCGTGCGAATGAGCGTTCCGGCGTTGCCCGCGTCCTGCACGCCATCCAAATAAAGCGCGTCTTCAGCGAGCGCCCGGTGCGGACGCTCGGCTTCAGGAATCGCCACCTCCACCGTGAGCCCCGAGCCATGCTCCACGGAGCTCACAGCGTCGTAGAGCGCGTCCGACACAATGTAGGCTCGCACGTCTGAGCGTCGCTCAATCAGTTCCTTCGCAAGCCCCAAGGCTTCGCGCGCCACGTCGTGCTCCCGGAGAATCACGGAAGCGGCTGGCGCCTCTTTTTCCAGAATCACCTGCGCCAGATGCGAGCCTTCCGCGAGCGTCATGCCGAGCTTCTTCGCCGCGCGCGGGCTTTCGGCAATCTTTTTCCAGCGCTTCCAGCGATCGTTGGCGGACGAGGTGATAAGGAGCGGAGTCGGCATGATGAGGTAAGAGTGAAAAGGAGTCGACGAAGCGGAGAATTTTAACGAAGCCAGCGTTTTGCCAAAACCATAGTCTTTGCCTTATATCATGCACCTAATTGGTGCATCTTTGTTCGTGTCATCAAAACATTCCGTTCTGCTTAAGGAAACATATTCCTTGATATCCGTCAAGTAAAGGAAAAACGTTAACACTTCCACTCCGAGATCACGCCGCTCAAAACAAAGTCGCGGAACGTCGCCGTGAGTGCACGACTGTGGCGCATTCCCACGAGCCGCCAGCGCACGGTGAAGAACGCTGGCGCGAAGAGCCCGAGAGAAAAACAGCGAAAGAAGGAACGACGGGCGCGCAAGGCCCGTAAAAAGAATGCCGGCAACGTCCGAAGGCGCTGCCGGCACTGGTTTGGGGTCTGCAGTGCGTGAAAAAAATCGGCGACCGAGCCGATTTCTTTCTGCCGAGGAGCAATACCGCATTGTTGGTTTTCTTGCAGACGTCGGCATCGTACTAACCCCTAGAGCAGGGAGGCAAATCCCGTTTTGTTCCGATTCCACACACACGATGCGTATTAACCCCTAAGCCCACCTTCGTGGTGCACCAATTTAGTGCATTCCGGACTCGCGTGCCTTTTGTTCCTTTGCTCGGCCTTTTTCCACTCATCCGTTCGGATGATTTTCAGGCTCTTGACAGCGCAAAATCAAGCGCTCTGCGTTAGAGTACGCGCTACATGATCGGACAGTGCGCCTGAATGCTGAACATTGATTGAAATAGGCACTGTCCGCGGCGGGGCCCGCACGGCCGGCCCCCGCCCCAGCAAACGACAATTAGAGACAAGAAAACAATGACTTTCCAGCTATCTGATGCGGCCAAGGCGCGCCGCAGCGAACTCGATCTGGTGCGGGTCCTTCCCGAACTTCTCACGCACCACCTTGAAAAGCGAGCCGACCTTCCTCTCTTCACCTTCTGGAAGCCTGCGGAAAAAGTCTGGCAGACCTACACCGTGAAAGAGACCCACGACGAGGTGACGCGCTGGCGCCATGCGCTCGCCCAAACCGGCCTCACGAAGGGCGACCGTTGCGCGATGCTGCTTCCAAACGGCATCAACGCCATTCTCTTTGACCAGTCGGTGCTCTCCAACGCCCTCGTCCCCGTCCCCCTGCACGCCGTGGACACCGCGGGCTCCTCAAGCTACATCATCAATGACAGCGGCGCCAAGATCCTCGTCACAGGGCGCTTGAACCGCTGGGAGGCGATCCGCGACACGGAAGCGCATCCCACGCTCAAAACCGTCGTCATCACGGGCGACCCCGTGGAAACGCACGACGACGCGGGCATCCGAGTGATCGGCCTAGACGCGTGGCTCACCGAAGGCGTTGGGAGCGAACTTCCCGCCGGCCCTGAACCCACGGATCTCGCCGCGCTCGTCTACACCTCCGGCACCACCGGCAAGCCCAAGGGCGTGATGCTCACGCACCGCGCCATTCTTGCCAACGTCACCGGCGTTCTGCAGAACCTCTGTCCCGAGCCTGACGACGTGTGGTTCTCGTTTCTGCCGCTCTCCCACACCTTTGAGCGCACGACGACCTACTACACCGCCATGGGCTGCGGCAACCGCGTCGGCTTCAATCGAAACATCGGACTTCTCGCGGATGACCTGAAGGTCATTCGTCCCTCGATCATGATGAGCGTGCCGCGCATCTACGAGAAGATCTACGACAAGATTCAGGACGCGCTCGTCAAGAAGTCTCCCTTTGTCCAGAAGCTCTTTCACACGGCAGTGGACGTGGGCTACCGGCGCTTCTGCCGCGAAAACGGCCTGCCCGTTCAAGGCGGCCTTCTCTCGCTCTTTGATCCCTTGATCGGCCCTCTTTTAGACAAGAAGGTGGGCGCGGGCATCCGAAGCATCTTCGGCGGTCGTCCCCGCATCTTCATTTCGGGCGGCGCCGCCTTCAATCCCGAGGTGAGCCGCACGTTCCTCGGGCTTGGCGTCAACATTCTCCAGGGCTATGGCATGACGGAGACGGCGCCCATCATGTCGGTGAACAAGGTGGGTGACAATCATCCGCAGACGGTGGGGCCGGCTCTCGTCAACATCGAAGTGCGCATCGGCGAAAACGACGAGCTGCAGATGCGAGGGCCCTCCCTCATGAGCGGCTACTGGAACCGGCCGGCAGACACGAAGGCCGTCTTCACCGAAGACGGGTGGTTGAAGACGGGCGATCAGGCCGACATCTTCAGCGACGGCCACATCCGCATCAAGGGCCGCATCAAGGAAATCATCGTAACGAGCACCGGCGAAAAGGTGCCGCCCGCCGACTTGGAGCAGGCGCTTGAAACCGACCATCTCGTGAGCCAGGCGATGGCCGTGGGCGAAAACCGCCCCTACATCGCAGCGCTCGTCGTTTTAAACAGCGACCAGTGGAAGCTCCTTGCCCAAGAACTGAAGCTTGATCCCAAGGATCCGGCGTCGCTGCAGACGCGCGCCGCGCGTCAGGCGGTGCTTCGCCGCGTGAAGGCGGCGGCCGCGGGCTTCCCCAACTACGCCGTGCCGCGTCAGGTGAAGCTCTACCTCGAGCCCTGGACGATTGAAAACGGCCTCATGACGCCCACGCTCAAGTTAAAGCGCGGCCCGATGCGCTCGCGCTTTGCGGACGACATCGACAGCCTTTACGACGAAGTAAAGGTCTAGCTCTCGTCACAGTTTGCTAAAAAAACGCCGCTCGCGGATAACCCGGGCGACGTTTTTTCTTGCCTAAAGAAAATGCGCCCGGCCGATTTGCAAAGAAGACCGGGCGGCTTTCTGGCACGTCAGCTTGTTAGGCCGGCGCCTGATCCAGATGGAACGCGGCGTGCAGAGCGCGGACCGCGAGCTCCATGTACTTCTCTTCGATCACAACAGACACCTTGATTTCCGAGGTGCCGATCATGAGGATGTTGATGTTTTCCTTCGCCAGCGTTTCAAACATCGTCTTTGCAACGCCCGCATGGGTGCGCATGCCGATGCCGACGATGCTCACTTTGGCGATGTCGCTGTCGGTGTGGATTTCGCAGGTGCCGATCTGAGGAACGACTTCGCCCTCCAAGACCTTCACGGTCTTCTCCACGTCGCCCTTGGGGACCGTGAACGTGAAGTCGGTGGAGTCAACGCCGATGTTCTGAACGATCATGTCCACGTCGATGTTGTGCGAGGCCACCGGCCCCAGAATCTTCGAAGCAATGCCCGGGTTGTTCGCCACCTTGCGGAGCGTGATCTGCGCTTCATCGCGCGTGCAGGCAATGCCGTTGACAACTGCTTTTTCCATTTTCGGATCTTCCTCAAAAGAAATCAGGGTGCCGCTCTGGGCTTCAACTACGACGGGAATGTCGGGATCGGTGAGACTGGAAAGAACTCGCAGGGGCACGCGATACTTGCCCGCAAACTCCACGCTGCGAATCTGCAGCACCTTGCTGCCGAGGCTCGCGAGCTCCAGCATTTCTTCAAAGCTGATGGCTTCAAGGCGCCGCGCCTTCTTTTCAATGCGAGGGTCCGTCGTGTAGACGCCGTCCACGTCCGTAAAGATGAGGCATTCCTCGGCTTGAAGCGCCACCGCAAGCGCCACGCCCGACGTGTCCGAGCCGCCTCGCCCCAGAGTCGTCACGTTCCCAAGGGAGTCAATTCCCTGAAAGCCCGCCACGATCACGACGCGCCCAGCGTCCAATTCCTTCTTGATCCGGTCAGAGTCAATCGATTCAATGCGCGCCTTCGTGTAGGCGCTGTCGGTGTGAACCGCCACCTGCGAGCCGTTGAAGCTCACGGCGTCAACGCCGCGCGCCTTCAAGGCCATCGCGAGAAGCCCGATCGACACCTGCTCGCCCGTGCTCGCAATCACGTCGAGCTCGCGGGGATCGGGATTCGGCATGATTTCCTTCGCGAGCCCGATCAAGCGGTTCGTCTCCCCGCTCATCGCAGAAACGACGACCACCATCTGGTAGCCGGCATCGTGCCATTTGGCGACGCGTCGGGCAACGTTCTTAATGCGCTCAACGCTGCCCATGGACGTGCCGCCGTACTTGTGAACAATAATCGCCATACGATCGGCCTTCTAGAGTTGTTTCCGGTCGCAGCCCGAGCGAAAAATCGTCGCCCGGCCGCCGGAAGGTTTTTCATTTTCTCAAGCGCCGCTCCGGCAAGGAAGGCGCAGCGCAGGTTATTTTCACCTGAATCGGCGCTTTATTGACAGCCGGCAACCTGACAACGCACTATCTTGTAAGGAAGACGCCCTATTCGTTATGATTCAGCAACAGTTGAAAAACTTGTTTGCAAAGATTTGTGAAGATCTTTTGTCTAAGACCTGTTTTCCGATTAGAATCGCCTCCGATGTGTAAAGAGAACCGAACCGCTCGTTCCCTGCGGTCGACACATCGTTTATGCGGTATTCGGAATTGCACCGGGAGAGAGCATCCATGATCCGAGCAACATCTACTGTCGTTCTACACAATTTTTCCATGTACGCCGGCACGGCCGCCAAGGGCAATGCCGTCATGATTACGTTCCACGGCCGTGACTGGGCCCTTCTTGGGCCGTGTTCGCTCGTAAAGGCAGAGGAGAAGGAGCACTTCCGCGTCTTCTCGTCCACCGACGCCTATCACAAGTTCGCCGACTGCCTGCAGGACGCCCACGACGGCATCGTGACGCAGGTCGCTTCCCGCGGCAAAGTTCGCTGCGGCTTTTATCCGATCGAATTTCTTGATCGCATGCGCCCTGAAGACAAGCGCATCCGCCGCAAGAGCACCTCGGATGCGACTGACACGGATGACATGGACGACGACGAATAACAGTCAAATTCATCCCTTAACCCGCCCTCTTTTTAGATGTGGCGGGTTTTCGTTTATTTAGGAATTTCCATGCCAAACCCCCGCTTTCCTTCCACGGGTGACGTTTTCATCGCCCCGTCGCTACTCTCAGCCGACTTTGCCTTTCTTGCCGACGAAGTGAAGGCCGTTGAAACCGCTGGCGCCGACTGGATTCATTACGACGTGATGGACAATCACTACGTCCCCAACCTCACCGTGGGGCCGCTCGTTTTGAAAGCGCTGCGCCCTCACACGACGCTTCCCGTGGACGTGCACCTCATGGTGGAGCCCGTGGACAGCCTCATTGCGCCCTTTGCCGCTGCTGGCGCCGACATCATCACCTTCCACTGCGAAGCGAGCCGCCACATTGACCGCACCTTGTCCGCCATCCGTGACGCAGGCTGCAAGGCGGGCCTCGTCTTCAATCCTGGCACCCCTTTGTCGTACCTTGACTACGAAATGGACAAGGTGGATCTGATCCTACTTATGAGCGTCAACCCGGGCTTTGGCGGCCAGAAGTTCATCCCCGCCGTCGTTGAAAAGATCAAGGCCGTGAAGGCGCGCTGCGACGCGTACTTTGAAGCCACCGGCCGTCGCATTCCGATCGAGGTGGATGGCGGCGTCAACACCGCAACCATCAAGGCATGCGCCGACGCGGGCGCAGAAATCTTCGTCGCGGGGTCCGCGGTCTTTGGCAAGAAGAACGCCTCGGGCTACGGCGACGCGGTCGCTGCGCTCAAGGCAGCAGCCAAGGCCTGATTTTCGTCTAACAAAAAGGCCCGGCGGATTGCTCCGGCCGGGCCTTTTGCCTTCTGAATTCAACGTCAGGCCGAGAACGACACCTTGGCAAGTGCCTCGCGCACGGCCTGCTGCGCCGCCACCGACACGGCCGCTTCCACATCGCTCTTCACCTTCGCCGACGCCGTCTTGAGCGCCATGGCGACGATGATGTCAATCTGCGCGAGCAGATTCGCCGTCACCGCACGGGCCGTCTCCTGCGCCACGCTTTCAAGCAACGCAGGATCCACGGACGCTGAAGCGGGCGCGGCAGTCGCCGGAACCGGAGCCGCCGCTTCAACTAGCGGCGGCACGGACTGCGAATCCATCGCCGTCTGACGCGTCAGAAAGGTGACGCGCGGCGGCTCAAAAAACGGGCGACGGGCGGCGGGCCGCTCTTCCGTCATTTTCACGCGAAAGCCCGATTCGTCTCTAAAAGGCACCGTAAACCCTGTCGAGGCCTTCTGCACGGGCGCCGCTTCGGGCATGGGCTCAGCAGCAAACGCCGTTGCTGCCGCCGAGCGAGCGGCGTTGAAGAAGCCCTCCGCTGCCACGGCGTCAAACCCCGACGTCGCCTTCTGGGCTTCGAAATCCATGCGGAGCCTCTCCTGCTCGGCCTTGAGCTCGTCGGTGTAGATGCCTTGAGCGGCCTTTTCCAGGTCTTCCCAGCGGTAGGTGCAGCGTTCCGTGAGAACCGGAGAACTGAATGTCGGGTTCAAGATTTGCTCCTGTCATAAGCCTTCGGGAGGATCCCGGCGGCGCGGTAAATTCTATAGCGGGCGCGGGCGTTTGTGAGCTCACTCTCTCGCGTGCTCACAATGTCCACGACGCGCTTGAAGCGCGCAAGCGAATTTTTCCAGTCGGGCGGCATCTCTTCATCGAGAAGCACCAGCACGTCGCTCGTGGGGAGCTTCGCGAGGTCCTTTCCAAACCACACCGTGCAGTCCCCCTGATGCGCATCGCCCACCCAGCAGTGCGCGATGAAGGTCAGGTCTTCAAAGCGCCACAAGTCGTCGTAGCAGCGCTTCACAAGAATGTCGTCCCGTCCCCAGACCGACACCGAAAGCCCCATCTTCTGCACCTTCTTGATGAGCTTGCAGACGTAGACCGTGCGGTTGGCGACGCCGAAGTGAAAGTCGATCTGATCCATGGCCTTAGCTTCCCGAAGCCGTCGCCGGCTTCTCCGCGGGCTTCACGTACGCCGACGTCCCCCAGAGGGGCACCGTGGAAATGCTGTGCTGATAGCTTCCGGACGTCTCCTTCGTGGCGTAGGAGAGGTAGACGAGCGTCTGGTGCTCCGCGTCAAAGATGCGGCGGATCTTGAGGCGCTGCAAAAAGACGGACTTCGACTTCGAGAAGACCACCTCGCCCGCGCCCCCGTGACGAATGCGCTCGATCATGATCGGCGTGATGTCCCCCGTCTGGCGGCAGGACACGGCGGAGTCCGCGGGATCCGTCAGGGAAAGCGGCGCCTTGATCGACGCCACGTGGCACGTGACGCCAGGCACGAGCGGATCCACAAAGGAATTCACCTCAATGTCCTTGAAGGTGAAGATTCCCAGAGACACGTCCGCCACGTCCCCCTTGGAGCAGCCCGCAAGAACCAGCGCCGCTGCCGCGGCGGCAAAAAGCTTTTTCATTTGGCTGCCTTCTTGCAAGCGACGGGCGCGTCAACGCGCGGCAGGCCGCTGGCGCACACGTTGAGCCAAGCCATCAGCAGAGGAAGCGGCCGACCGGTCGCGGTCTTTTCGCCCTGATGCGTGTTGGCGGTGCCGGCGACGTCCAAGTGCGCCCACGGGCACTCGGGCGCGAATTCGGACAGGAAGGCCGCCGCCGTGCAGGCGCCGGCGCTCCCTGCCGGCCCGATGTTGGCGATATCAGCCGTGTTGCTCTTGAGCTTCGCGCGGTAGGCGTCAGTAACCGGCATCGGCCACACCGCATCGCCCGCCGCGTCCGCCGCGTACATCAGGTCATCCTTCAGCCCCGCGTCCTCCGTGAAGAGCCCCGAGTATTCATCCCCGAGCGCCACAATGCAGGCGCCCGTCAAAGTCGCCACGTCCACCACCGCCGCGGGATTCAATTCCGCCGCACGGATGAGACCGTCAGCGAGAATAAGGCGCCCTTCGGCATCCGTGTTAAGGACCTCCACCGTCTTTCCGTTGGCGTAGCGAATCACGTCACCCGGCTTCACGGCGCAGCCCGAAGGCAAGTTTTCGCACGCCGGAACAAGTGCTGTCACGTTAATGGGAAGCTTCATGTCGGCCGCGTACTTCACGGCGGCAAGCACCACCGCCGCCCCCGTCATGTCGAACTTCATTTCGTCCATGCCGCGCGCGGGCTTCAACGAAATGCCGCCCGCGTCAAAGGTGACGCCCTTGCCCACGAGCACGTAGGGCTTTTCCTTTCCAGCGCCCTTGTAGGAGAGCTCGATGAAGACGGGGAGATTGTCCGAACCAAACCCCACGGCCGTAAGGCCCGCCATCTTTTCGCGGATGTCTTCCAGGTCCCATACCACGGCCTTCAAACGGCGAGAGCCCTGCGCAAGGCGCTCCACTTCTTCGGCAAGCATCTCGGGCGTCAGCGCATTCGAAGGAAGCTCCGCCAGGCGCTTTGCCCAGGCGATCGCCTCGCTTTCAATGCGCGCTGCGGCCGTCGCCTGCGCTGCCTCGTCTTCGCCGCCCCAGGGAAAGCCGACGCTCTTCACCATCTTTCCGACGGCGGGCTTGCTCTTTAAGCGTGAATCCTTCGCGCCCGCGGCGTAGGCCGTGCGGGCGATGTAGCGCATCAGGTCGGCTTCGTCCGTGTCCGCCACCTCCCAGTCCGAGGTGTCAAAGTCGATCGTCTCGGCGTCCGCGGCCTTCACCGCCGCCTTCACGATTCTCCCCACAACATCCACCGTAAGCTTTTCGGCCTTGCCGAGCCCCGCGACAATCAAGCGCTTGTAGGCGATGTTTTCCGGATAGTGCACCACGGTCACTTCGCCCGCCGACGTCTTGAGGGCCTTGTCCTCCACGAGATGCGCGAGCACCGGACAGTCCGTCGCGGCCGCCCGGGCGCCGTCCGTCAGAACCGCGCCTTCGCCATCGTCATAAACGCCCACAACGAGCGCGTCGCCCGCCCAAGCGGGAGCCGTTTTCTTCTTAGCCACTGCCATGATTTTCTTCCGAAACACACAAATCCAAAGAGCGCGAGAAAAGGGACTGCCGCCCTTCTCCGACGTCGCTTGCACGTCGACGTCGGATTGTAAGCGGAAATGGCCGGCCTTCCGCAACCGCCGCGGCGCCTCGCCTATAATCAGTCATCGCCTGCGCGGCGGGTCTTCCCGCCTGCTGCGCCGGTTTTCAAAAAATTCACTTGAGGCAGAAAATGGAAAACACTCCCAAACTGCGCGTTTCGCACCCGACGGACAACCTCGAACGCTCCGTCTTCTTCTACCGCGACGGTCTCGGCTTTGACATTCTGGACCGCTACACCGAACAGCAGGGTTGGGACGGCGTGATCTTCGGCCACAAGGACTGGCCCTACCAGATCGAAATCGCCGCCAAGCGCGACGCGGAGCCTGCGCCCCGCGCCTCCACCGTGAACCACTTCCTCGTCTTCTCGATTCCGGAAGCCGCTCACTGGGAAGCGCGCCTCAAAGCCCTCTTTGACGCGGGCTTCTCTCAGGTGCCGGTGCCCGAGCTCTACGACGACGGCGCGAGCGCCTGCTACGAAGACCCGGACGGCTACCGCGTGGTGCTGCGCAAGGGCTTCTGGAAGAAGTGATTCCGATCCAATAGCCTTCAAGTCCCGATTTGGCTGCCGCTGAGTCTGGATTTTTTCGTCTCCCAAGTGTCAAAAAGGCGGCCTTCACCCACTTGCGAAGGCCGCCTTTCGCCACTCAGCTCACGGGCTACTTCACGCCGTTCACTTCAGAAGCGATGTCCGCGAGAACCGCCAGCGCACGAGGGAGATTCAGCGTGTCCTGAATCTCAAAGTCCGGGCGATGGTGGCCGTGATGATCACAGCCCCAGAAGAAGAACCCGCACTTTGCGCCCTTTTGCTGCGCGCGGCGCAACAGAAGCGAGCAGTCTTCGCTGCCGCCCATCTTGTCGTAGACCTTCAGAACGAGCCCTTCGTCCTTCGCGGCCTTTTCAATCACAGCGCAAGCCTCCGGATCGGAATTCATGGTGGTGGCTTCGCCCGCCTTCACCCAGGAGCCCTTCACTTCGTAGGCTTCCGCCGCGCCCTTCACGATGGAGGCGACGCGATCGACCATCCAATCGTTCACTTCACCCGTTTCGCCGCGCACCTCGATCTGCATCTTGGCGTGCGAGGGCGTGACGTTGCGGCCTTCGCCCGCGTGCAGGGTGCCGATCGCGACGCGGCTGTCGCCGCCCGAATGACGAGGAATGCCCTGAAGCATCATCGTGCAGGCTGCGGCGGCCACAAGCGCGCTGCGGCCCTTTTCGGGGTCTGACCCGGCGTGAGAGGGCGTGCCTTCAAAGGCGATGTCAATCTTCGCAGTGGCAAGGAACCCGTGACGGATGATGCCGATTTCGCCCGACTTGCAGGAAACGCCCACATGGGCGCCGAAGAACCAGTCAGCGTCGTCCACGACGCCTGCCGCCGCCATGGCGCCCGCGCCGCGAGTGCCTTCCTCCGCCGGCTGAAAGATTAGCTTCACGCGGCCGCAGAGCTCGCCCTTGTGATCCTTGAGCCAGTGCGCAAAGCCCAGCCCCGAAGCGGTATGGGAGTCGTGGCCGCAGGCGTGCATGCAACCCGGAATTTCAGAAGCAAAGCCTTCCTTTGCAGGAACGTGCGAAGGATCCGTCGACTCGGTGACAAGCACGCAGTCCATGTCAAAGCGAAACGCCGTGACGGGACCGGGGCGGCCGGTGTCAAGGACAGCCACGGCGCCCGGGTAGCCCTGCAGGCGATCCAGAAATGCCTGCGGCACGCCGTGGGCGAGCGCACGCGCCTGAGCCTTTTCCACGAGCGCCTCCGAGCGCCCCAGCACCGCGGAGGGCTCGATCACTTCACGCCCGCACTGTACGGCGTAGCCCAGCTTTTCCAGCGTCGTCACGACGCGATACGTCGTTTCAAACTCCGTCCAGCCTTCTTCCGGACGCTGGTGAATCGCGCGGCGCAACGCCACGGTTTCGTCCACATACTTTGCAATGTCAGCCACAGCAGTTCTCCTTTTCAAAGGGTCAATTCGTTCAGAGTTCAAGGCGGGCGACCTCTCAATCCGTCCGCCTTCCAAATTACATCAGGATGTAGAGCACGACGAGCGCCACCACCATCACAGGGACCGTACGCTTGGCGAGCTCCACGGGGCTCGCGTTCGCAAGGCCCGCCGCCAGAATGAGGCCGCCGCAAAGGGGCGAGGCCTGACGGCCGAGCCCCGCTGCGAACGCCGCGAGGTACCCGAGGTGCTCCGGCGTGAGGCCGAATTCCGCCGCATGCGGCGTCACCGCTTCATTGAACGCGAAGGCCGCAGCGTCGCCCGACCCCGTCAAGACGCCCAGAAGGAAGGGGCCGACGGAGCCTCCAAGCTTTGCCACATCGTTGGCGCTCGTGAGGAACTTCACGAAAACGTCGATCACGCCTGCGGCGCGAAGGCCGGCAGCGAAGACGCCCGCCGCGATGATGATGCCCAGAATCTTGGCGTAGCCCGAGCCCATGCCGTTGAAGAATTCCTTCGTTGCCTTCTCGGGCGCCGTGCGAGTGACGGCGACGGCGTAGATCATGCCCAGAAGCATGGCGGTCGCGACCGAGAGCTTCAACTGCGGCGCTGTCATCGAGACCGCCACGAGGATGATCACCGGCACAAGCGGCGCGAGGGCGTAGAAGAAGTTGGGATGTTCAGGAAGGTTCGATGCCGTGGTCGCTTCCTCGGCTTCAGCAGCGCCCCCTTTCTGGTAGTCGCCGTAAAGAAGGCAGACGATGAAGAGCCCCACGACAATGAGGGCCGACATGGCGACCGTATAGGGCGCAAACTGCGCCAAAAAGTCCATCACCTCCATATTGGAGATCTTGGCGATGAAGACGTTGTGCGAAACGCCAGGGTTCAAGAACGCCGGCATGATGGCCGCCACCACCGCAGCGCCCGCAGCCGCCGGCTTGAAGCCCGCGCGCAGCATCAGAGGAATCATCGTGGGGCCCACGGCCGCCACGCAGCCCGCCGTGGAAGGAAGCGCCACCGCCACAATGCCCGTCACCACCATGCAGGCAGGCAAAAGAAAGATGCCCAGTTTCTTGAGGGGCTTCATCAGAAGCGCCACGAGATGCACATCGCACTTCGTGACGGTGACGACGCCCGCAAAGCCCAGCGCCGAGCAGATCGCGATGATGAGGTTGGGGTTCGTCATCGACTTGTCGAACTGCCGGAAGGCCGCCATCGGGTCGCCCGACAAAAGCGCCATCACAAGGCCCGCAACAAGCAGCACGAGCCGCGTTTCAAAGCGCTTCACGAGCGCCCATACCGTGGCGACAACGACCGCCACAGCCATCCAAATAGTCCAGCTCATAGAGGAGTCTCCTGTTCCTTTTTAGTTGCCGTTTGTGGTGCGGACGATCGTCGTGAGCATCGCGATTGCCGCGGGGAGGGATTCGGTGTCCTGAATGTCAAAGTCGGGACGATGGTGGCCGCGGTGGTTGCAGCCCCAGAGGAAAAAGGCCGCCTTCGCGCCCTTGGCCTGCGCCTGGCGGATGAGGATGGAGCAGTCTTCGCTCGCCCCTGTGTGGTCAATGAGCAGACACGGCAGGTTGAGGGCTTCCGCCGCCCTCGTCACCACGTCCACCGCTTCGGGCGTGGAGTCCACGGTCGTCGCCTGACCGACGATCTCCGCCGCCCCCGTCACTTCGTAGCTTTCGGAAACGCCCTTCACAATGGACTTCACGCGCTCCACCATCCAGTCGTTCACGGCGCCCGTTTCGCCGCGAACTTCAATCTGCATGTCAGCGTGCGCAGGCGTCACGTTGCGCCCCTCGCCCGCCGTCATGGTCCCAACGGCAACGCGCGTTGCGCCGCCCGAGTGACGGGGAATGCCTTCCAGCATCAGCGTGCAGGCTGCGGCTGCGGACAAGGCGCTGCGGCCCGCTTCAGGCTTGGCGCCTGCGTGCGACGCCGTGCCCTTGAAATGAATGTCGATCTTTGCCGTAGCGAGAAAGCCATGGCGAATGACGCCCACTTCGCCCAGCTTGCATTCGCTGCCGGCGTGTCCCGCAAAGAACCAGTCGGCGTCATCCACCCAGCCCTTGGCAGCCATGGAGCCCGAACCCCGGGTGCCTTCTTCGGCGGGCTGAAAAAGAAGGCGAATGCGCCCCTTCAATTCGTCCTGGTGATCTTTGAGCCAGTGCGCGAGCGCGAGGCCCGACGCCGCATGGCCGTCGTGGCCGCAGGCATGCATGAATCCTGGGCGCTCAGACGCAAAGCCCTCCTTCACGGGAAGGTGCCCGGGGTCCGCCGATTCGGTAACGAGCACGCAGTCGATGTCAAATCGAAAAACCGTCACCGGCCCGGGACGCCCCGTGTCCAATTCCACCACAGCGCCCGTGTAGTGGCCGAGGCGCTCCAAAAAGGCGGCCGGCACGCCGTGCGCCTGCGCCCGGGCTTCGCCTTCCGCAACGAGCTTGGGATTTCGCCCCAGAACAGCCGAGGGCTCGATCGCCTCGATGCCGCAGCGCACGGCGTAGCCCATCTTTTCCAATGCTGTCACGATGCGATAGGTCGTCTCAAATTCCGTCCACCCTTCTTCGGGACGGCGATGCAGATCACGGCGAACAGCCACCGCCTCCGTTGCGTAGCTTGCAAGTTCCGACACGTTTGTCTCCTGTTCTTTTGCGTACAAAGCCGGCCCGACGGCCGACTTGAAGTTCGCTACTTTAAGCGGAGACTGTCTGTAAAATGTGAACAACTCCTCTGTCTGCTATAGGACTTGACGCCATGCCCACCCCCATTCAACTGCAACGCCTCCCCCTCTACCTGCAGGTCGCCCAGCACGTGGAAAATGAAATCGCCGCCGGGCGCTGGTCTCTCTCGGAGGCCATCCCCAGCGAAACCACGCTTGCGGCGCAACTGGGCGTGAGCGTCGGCACCGTGCGCAAGGCGCTCGACCTCTTGTCGGACCGCGGACGCCTCGTGAAAAAGCAAGGGGCGGGCACCTTCGTCAAAACCTACGCGGGAAGCGGCTTCTGGAACCGCTTTCAGCGCTACCAGTTTTCCGACGGCCGCATAGCGCACTTTCGCGGAAAGATCATCTGCTTTGAACACGTGCCCGCGCCCGGGCACATCGCCGACGTCCTGGGACTCATGCCGGGCGACCGGGTGATCCACGTCGTGCGCGACATGTACTGCACCAACGCCGGCCCCTCGGACGGCCGCGGCGAAGGGGTGGACTCCTGCTGGCTGCCGGAAGCGCTCTTTCAAAAGCTCACGCCGGAGTCGTACCAGTCCGAGCTGAGCCTCTACGGCATCTACGAAGCCGCCTGCGGCGTCGTGATCTGCGACACCTCGGATCGCCTGGACGTCGTAGACCGCCTCCCCGACTACGCGCCGCCGGAGCGAAACATCCACGGGCCCTTTTTCCGGCTTCGTCGTACGTCGCGGACGTTCTCCGCCAAAACCGTGGAGTACCGCATTGAATACGCCGCCTGTCGAGGACTGCAGGTGACGTTTGAATGACGATCATCACGATTAGATCAACTCCATCGTGACTGCGGCGTCCCTCAAGCTTGCGATGCGATCTACGCCGTCCTTGACTACCGGACGGCCGGCAGCTGAACCGCCTTCAGTTTGTCGTAGCCAAAGAGATACTCCGTATCCGCCGCACTCTTGTGACAAGCCAGACAGCGCGTCACAGGATCCTCCGTGATGAGCGCTTTCTGCGGCGTGTAGGACGCATACTCCCACTCCCCGTTGCGCACCGACACCGGATACGAGCGGCCGCCGCCTCGAACCTTCTCCATCAGGATGTAGCGAGACACCGGTCCGCGCACCGTTAGTTCGAAAGCTCCCAAATCTACCATCACGAGTCGGAGGAGCCACGTTCG
>CAVACW010000031.1:0-24962 GCA_963587345.1 uncultured Oscillospiraceae bacterium
GCCACTGTCTGAAAAACGCCAGAGTCAGTACCAACATCCCTATAGAGCCATGGATGATTTGGACTTTGAATTAGAAAGCAGAACGATGCTACCCCAAAAAGAATGAGCAGCATCATAGATTTAGCATTTATTTTCATTTTTTTTCATCTGTCACTAAAAATCGTTTATAAACAACCAAAAAAACATCAATTATGATCTAAGATTATCTTTAAATACAATCAGATCGTCAAGTAAATCAAACCAATTGCACTCATTAATTTTCAAATATCACAGCATAAAAGCTCATAAAATAAAAATAGTTTATTTCCTTAAAGCAAGACCAATGTACTCATCACCAGCCTTCCTTCCATTGTAAAACATCATTATTTTATTTTTAAACCAAATTACCGAAGGTTTGTACACGGCATCAGAATCCCAAGAATTTCTTGACGGCGAAAGCAAAAGATTATCACTCCTTCGTTCCCAATTGATTCCATCCCTCGAAGTGGCATAACAAATTCGCGCAACATGAACATTTTGGTAACCAATATAGAACATCTCATATGTACCATCCGTTAAAAGATTTACATAGCAGCCACCAATTTTTGCAGTCTCCCAAAGACGGGAATCATCTCGAGTCAGTACAGCCTTTTCACTTTTATTCCAACTAACACCATCAATACTTTCAGCATAAAATATCACATCTGGTTCATAATTCTCACCAGCGGCATACCACATTTGCCAAATACCTTTCCCCTCGTTCCACAACACGTGCGGATTCATAACAGAGACACCTTCAGCATCTTTTGTAGGTACAAGCACTGGGTTTCCACCATATCTCATATAGTTGACGCCATCTCTGCTTGTAGCCAAACCAATTTTTGACACTGATGGAGACTGCCCCGTGTACCACATGTAATAAATTCCGTCTTTTTTAACAACCGAAGCACGATTAACAAGATGCTCCCAAGTATTCTTTACTGGCTCAAGCAAAACTACAGGAGAACTCCAATTCTCTCCATCATCTGATACTACTTTTACAATTCCGAAAGTTTTCCTCTCAGACACAACCATATTCAATAAATCATTCTCCACATAAACAAACGGATCAAATACAGATTTTGTTGCTTTATCACCAAAGACAGGCCTATGTCCAACTTTTACCCAGCCATTATTCTCAGACGGAAAATCAAAACTATGAGATTGCATTAACTTCAAGTCATTGCTCTTTTTATATTTATACCCCCCCCCGAATACCACAACTATAGCAAAGAAAGCAGCAATAAAATATACAACCTTTCTATTCATCACTAACAAACCATAAAACAACAAATAAACAATAAATCAAAAAATATTATCAGTCAGTGAGATAGCCTCACAAACCACCTTATCCATGTCGTAATACTTGTACGCCCCCAACCGTCCTCCGAAAGTCACATTCTTCAAGCACGCAGCCTTTTCCTTGTACTGGCGATACAACGACTGGTTCTTATCGTCATTGATCGGGTAGTACGGATCCTCCCCCATCTTCCATTCCGCCGGATACTCACGACTGATGACAGTCTTCGACTGCTCGCCAAAGACAAAATGCTTGTGTTCAATGATGCGGGTGTACGGCACTTCTCGCTCGGTGTAGTTCACCACAGCGACGCCCTGATAGTTGTCCGTGTCGAGCACTTCAGTCTCAAACCGAACTCGGCGGTATTCGAGCGCCCCATAGCAATAGTCGAAGTAGCGATCAATCGCCCCCGTGAAGATCACATGCCCCGCCAGCGCATCAAGCTCTGCTTTGTTTTCAAAGTAGTCCGTGTTGAGCCGCACGTCCGTGCCTTCCAGAAGGCGCTCCACAAGCTTCGTGTAGCCCTCCGTCGGGATGCCCTGATGCTTGGCGTTGAAGTAGTTGTTATCAAAGCGCAGCCGCACCGGCAACCGCTTAATAATGGACGCCGGCAGCTCCTTGCAGGAACGACCCCACTGCTTCTCCGTGTACCCCTTGATAAGGCGCTCGTAGATGTCCACCCCCACCAAACTGATCGCCTGCTCTTCGAGATTGCGAGGCGCCGTGATGCCGGCCGCTCTGCGCTGCTCCGCAATCTTCGCCGCGGCTTCCGACGGCGTCGTCACGCCCCACATGGCGTAGAACGTGTTCATGTTGAAGGGCAGGTTGTAGAGCTTTCCCTGAAAGCTCGCGACCGGCGAATTCACGAAGTTGTTGAACTCGGCGAACTGCGTGACGTACTGCCAAACCGCATCATCATTCGTGTGAAAGATGTGCGCGCCATAGCGATGAACCGCAATTCCCTCCACGTCTTCCGTATAGATGTTGCCGGCCACGTGAGATCGGGCGTCGACGACAAGGCAGCGCCTTCCCTTCTGACGCACGACTTGCGCAAAAACGGCGCCAAACAAGCCGGCGCCGACGACCAGAAAATCGTATGGTTTCATGCGGGCTCCTTTTCTGTCTCGGTAGGTTTCTTGAGGGACTTTCTGAAAATGATGAATTTGCTCGCGAGGTAGTTCATGACGATCACCATGACGTTGGCGATTACTTTGATAGCAAGGTCATTGAACTCGAGCACGACGACAAAGAGCCACATCATTCCGAGGTCGGCGAGCCCCGTCGTCAGGCGGCAGGAAAAGAATGCAAAGGCTTCCAGAAGAATCTGTCCGATGCCATGCGCATAGCTGCCGAAAACCCAGGTGCGATTGGTGAGATAGGCAAAGAGCACCGCGAGCACCCAGGCGATGACGGTGCCCGTGATGGTTTCAAGCTCCAGCACGCGCGAGCACGCCCAATAGGCCACGATGTTGACAAGCGTCGTGAGGCCGCCAAACACCAGATAAAGCACCACGCCGGTGTGGCGGCGAAACTCAAAGAGCGCGAAGTTCCAGAGTGCCTTCATTGCCGCTTCATCCCGCGGCGGAATTGGGCAAAGTCCGAAAGCGCCTTCACGCCGATCATGAAGATGCGCTTCAAGTTGACGCTGTTGACGCCCGCAGTGCGGGGCTTGAAGGTGATCTCGCGGAAATCCGTGCGCTCTCCGTAAAAGGCAAAGAACGCCGTCACCATGATGTTGGGGAGGTTGTAGTCCTCGCGGAACCGCCCCATGTACTTCTTCAGCACTTCACAGTTCAGAAGACGGAACGGCGCATTCGCGTCCGGCACCTTCACCGAGAAGAAGAGGCGAAGCAAGAGACAGACCACTTTTTCCACGCCGGCGCGAATCTCACCGTCGCCGCGCACGCGGCGGTAGCCGAAGATGCCGTCGAACTGATGACGGTCAGCCCAGAAGTCGGGAAACTCCGCAGGATTCGTCTGGTCGTCAGAGTCCGTCTGAAAGACGAAGTCCGCCTTCT
This sequence comes from uncultured Oscillospiraceae bacterium, assembly GCA_963587345.1. Taxonomy (GTDB): domain Bacteria; phylum Pseudomonadota; class Gammaproteobacteria; order Burkholderiales; family Burkholderiaceae_F; genus Duodenibacillus. The sequence continues at coordinate 3,337 of CAVACW010000031.1, forward strand.
GCTCGATGGCGTAGTTGTAAAGAGCAATGACCTTCGGTCCATGGTAGCGAATCGTGTCAGCAAGGATGACAAGCTTCGGATACCGAACTTGCAGGGATTCCAGAATCACGTGCGTGCAATCCGTGCTGCCGCTGTCGGCGACCACCAGGCGGGATGCCTCGCCGGCGCTTTCGACTACGCCGTACCACTTCTCGACAACAGTTTCGATATTGGCTTCTTCGTTGTAGGTGGGCATCACCACGTACAACGTATCGTCTTTCGGTTCCTTCATTGGCGGCTCTATAAAAATTCAGGACGAAAAGTCCCAGTTGAGCCGTGATTTTCAACCCCGCGGGGGGGGGGACAAATTTTTCTTTATTTTTATGATTTTGAAGCACCAAGTGTGGCAAATTTTCCACACTGTCGAACGTCGAGCTTCCTCCTTCACCTGCTTTCGCCTGAGCATCACCGTGTTGATCTTTCGAAGAAAGTTTTCTTCCTGCACGGCCTCACCAGCAATCGACGGCCGCAGCACCAAACCGACACCCCCGTCCGCCGGCGTTCCTTCTGTGCGCGACGCCGCGATTAGTTAGACCTACTCCTTTCGGTCTAATTCTTCCGAAAACACCTCCTACCTTTGCCTTTCTTTTCCCCCTCCTTTCAGTACCTCCGGCCAATAGGCGCAAGCGTTGGGCAAAAATAGAATAGCCCAGTAAGGATTTCTGCCGAGGGGCTTTTCTTGCCCAACCGCAGGAGTTCCCCCTCTTAGCAACCCCAATTCCGACAGGCAGTCAAGGCAGCCAAAACCCAGACGCCATGCCGGTCAGGAGGAAAACCATGGAAACTCAATATCAGGCGCTGCGCCGTCAGGGCGTGAGCCGCCGCAGCTTCCTGCAGTTCTGCTCGCTCACCGCAGCGAGCCTCGGGCTCGGGAATGCCGGCGCGAAGGACATCGCGGAAGCGCTTCAGACGAAGCCCCGCACCCCGATCGTGTGGCTGCACGGTCTGGAATGCACCTGCTGCACGGAATCTTTCATCCGCTCCTACCATCCGCTCGCAAAGGACCTCGTCCTCAGCATGGTGAGCCTTGACTACGATGACACCATCATGGCCGCCGCAGGCGACCAGGCGGAAGAAGCCCTCGCCGACACGATCGAAAAGTACAAGGGAAACTACATTGTCGCCGTGGAAGGCAACATCCCGCTCGGCAACGACGGCACGTTCTGCATTCCGGGCGGCGAAACCTTCTTGGAAAAGATCAAGCACGTCTGCAAGGACGCCAAGGCCGTGATCGGCTGGGGCTCCTGCGCCGCCTGGGGCTGCGTGCAGGCCGCCAAGCCCAATCCCACGAAGTCCGTGCCGATCACGGACGTCATCACCGACAAGCCCGTCGTCTTGGTGCCGGGCTGCCCCCCGATTCCTGAAGTCATGACGGGCGTCATCACGTACATCCTCACGTACGATCGGCTCCCCCCCTTGGATCGTCTCGGCCGCCCGAAGATGTTCTACGGCCAGCGCATTCACGACAAGTGCTATCGGCGCGCCCACTTCGAAGCCGGCCAGTTCGTCGAGAAGTTCGACGACATTGGCGCCAAGCTTGGCTACTGCCTCTACAAGGTGGGCTGCAAGGGCCCGACCACGTACAACGCCTGCTCCACCATTCGCTGGAACGAAGGCCTCTCCTGGCCCGTTCAGTCCGGCCACGGCTGCATCGGCTGCTCGGAAAACAACTTCTTTGACAAGGGCAGCTTCTACGCCCATGAGCCCGACATCCTGCCGCCTCTCTTTGGCGGCGTGGAAGCCACGGTGGACAAGGTCGGCATGGCGACGGTCGCCGTCGTGGGCGTCGCCGCCGCTGCGCATGCCGCGCTCTCGGCGGTGAGCCAGGCGCGCGCCAAGAAAAACAACAAGGATTTGGGAGCCGAATAATGAGCGAACAGAACACCCGCCGGGTCGTCGTTGACCCCGTCACCCGCATTGAAGGCCATCTGCGCGTTCAGGCAGAGATCGACAGCAGCAACATCATCACCGACGCCCAGAGCACCGGCACCATGTGGCGCGGCCTTGAAGTCATTCTGAAGGGGCGCGATCCGCGCGACGCCTGGGCGTTCGTAGAACGCATCTGCGGCGTCTGCACCGGCATTCACGCCCTGGCGGCCGTCCGCGCCGTCGAAGACGCGATCGGCATCGCCATTCCGAAGAACGCGAACATCATCCGCAACCTGATGAACGCGACCCTCTACACGCAGGACCATCTGGTGCACTTCTACCAGCTCTCCGCCCTCGACTGGGTGGACGTGGTGAGCGCCTTGAACGCCGATCCCCGCGAAACGTCGGCTCTGCAGGAAAAGATCAGCCCGAACCATCCGAAGTCTTCCGCCGGCTACTTCCGCGACGTGCAGAACCGCTTGAAGAAGTTCGTGGCCTCGGGCCAGCTCGGGATCTTCAAGAACGGCTACTGGGGCCATCCTGCGATGAAGCTTCCGCCCGCTGTGAACCTTCTTGCGGTGACGCACTACCTCGAAGTCCTTGACTTCCAGAAGGAAATCATCAAGGTCCACACGATTCTGGGCGGCAAGAACCCGCACCCGAACTACCTCGTGGGCGGCGTGGCATGCCCCATCAACATGCACGACACGGGCGCCGCAGGCGTCATGGTGAATGAAGTCACCATGAACTACATGCGCGACATCGCCAAGGAAGCCGTGGACATGGTGAACAACGTTTACCTGCCCGACATCAAGGCGATCGCCTCCTTCTACCCCGAATGGTTCAAGATCGGCGGCGGCATTTCTTCCAAGAACCTCCTCTGCTTCGGCGACTTCCCCGAAATCGCCAACGACTGGAGCGAGAAGTCCCTGCTCATGCCCGCGGGCGCCATCATCGACGGCAAGCTCACCGAAGTGCACCCCGTTGATCCGCGCGATCCGCAGGAAATTCAGGAATTCGTCGACCACTCCTGGTACAAGTACGCCAACGGCGCCAAGGGCCTGCATCCGTGGGACGGCGTCACGGAGCACGCCTTCGAGTTCCCGAAGGGCTCGGACGGCAAGCCCACGAAGTTCTCGTGGCTCGGCGCCGACGGCAAGTACTCCTGGGTGAAGAGCCCGCGCTGGAAGGGCCACATGATGGAAGTGGGGCCGCTTGCTCGCCTCGTAATGGGCTATGTGAAGAACATGCCGCAGTACAAGGAGCCCGCGGAAGCCCTTCTGAAGGAAATGAACCTTCCCTTGGAAGCCGTCTTCTCAACGCTCGGCCGCCATGCCGCCCGCGCGCTCGAATGCGGCTTCACCGCGAACCTCATGGTGAAGTACGTGGACGATCTTGTCGCCAACATCAAGGCGGGCGACGAAGCCGCGGCGAACATGGATCTGTGGGAGCCCAAGACTTGGCCCAAGTCCTGCCGCGGCGTGGGCCTTTGCGAAGCGCCCCGCGGCGCCCTCGCGCACTACTGCGTCATCGAAAACGGCAAGCTCGCCAACTGGCAGGCGGTCGTTCCGACGACGTGGAACGCCTCGCCGCGCGACAACGAAGGCAATCACGGCGCCTATGAAAGCGCCCTGATCGGCACGAAGCTCGCGGATCCGAAGCGTCCCTTGGAAATCATCCGCACGATCCACAGCTTCGACCCGTGCCTTGCCTGCGCGTCGCACGTCTTCTCGCCCGAAGGAGAGGAACTCGCTGCGGTGACCGTCCGCTAAGGAGGACAGCATATGAAAATTGATCCTGTCACCTACGAAGTCGACGTATCGGCGGGGACTCACCCCCTTTACGTCTGGGAAGCTCCGGTGCGAATCTGGCACTGGGTGATGGCGCTTTGCATGTTCGTGATGATCGCGACGGGCTTTCTGATCGGCGCCCCGCTTGTCTCCAACCTGGGGGACACGTGGGTCACGTACGACATGAGCTACATCCGCGCCACGCACTTCATCGCCGGCATGATCTTCACGGTGCTCTTCATCGGCCGCCTCTACTGGGGCATCGTCGGGAACTGCTACTCGCGCATGATCATCACGCCGCCCCTGTGGAGCTGGAAGTGGTGGAAGATGCTCTTTGAACAGGTGAAGTACTACCTGTTTCTGCGAAGCCATTCGCCGGAGTACGCGGGGCACAATCCCCTTGCTCAGTGCGCGATGTTCTTCATGTTCACGCTAGGCAGCGTCGTCATCATCGTCACGGGCTTTGCGCTTTACGCGCAGACCTGGGGCTGGGACACGGGCTGGATGAGCTGGTTCGGCTGGGTGTTCTCCGTCGCGGGCGACGCCCAGGCGGTGCGCACCGTGCACCACGCGCTGATGTACGTCTTCATCATCTTCTCGATTGCGCACATGTACATGTCCTTTAGAGAAGACGTGATGGGCGGCGCCACCACCATCAGCTCGATGACCACCGGTCTTCGCATGTTCAAGGAATAAGGAGAAACGAAAATGTCCGACCAGCGCAACTACGATCTCACCGTGATCGGCGTGGGCAACCTGCTTTGGGCCGATGAGGGCTTCGGGGTTCGCTGCGTCGAGCATTTTCATGAGACGTTCGAGCCGCCCGAAAGAACGCAAGTTCTGGACGGCGGCACGCTCGGGCTCTGGCTTCTCGAGTCGTTCTCCAACACGAAGGACCTTCTTATCTTTGACTGTGCGGACTTGAAAGCCGTCCCCGGCACCCTCCGGGTGCTGCGCGACGGCGACTTCGCCGTCTGGTCCTCCACCAAGATTTCGCCGCATCAGGCGGGCGTGAATGATGTTCTCACCGCCGCGGCGCTATTGGGCAAGGCTCCCGAACGCGTCACCGTGATCGGGGTGCAGCCTGAAATTCTCGAAGACTACGGCGGGTCGCTCTCCGAAGCGGTTCGCGCGCAGCTCGATCCCGCGATGAAGGCGGCGGAAGAAGAAATTCGCCGCTGGGGCTATGACCTTCATCGCCGTCCCGAAGGCGCCGTCGTGGCGCCCTTGACGACGGACAGCCTTTCCGAAGCCCGCTATGAAGGCGGACGTCCGTCAGAAGCCGAAGCGTGCCGCGAGGGCGACCCTCGCTTTGCAACGCCGGCAGCCTAGGAGACGCGCCATGTGCATCGCCGTTCCCATGAAAGTCACCGCCGTCGAAGGGACGTTCGCGCACTGCGAGCGTCCGGGCCGCGCCGTTCGCGCTGACGCCTCGCTCATCGGCGAACTCACGCCCGGCGACTGGGTGCTCGTCTTCCGCGACGACATCCTGCGTCCCATTGACGAAGACGAAGCGCACAAAATTGAAGCGGCGCTCACCTGCGTGGACGCCGCCATGGCGGGCGAGGCGCCCGACGTGGACGCCGCCTTTGCTGACATTCTTGAAAACACCGGCCGCCTGCCGCCGCACTTGGCGGCGCAGGTGCCGCATTGAACTACTCTGCTTTGGCCGGGTAGTGACGGGCGCCGAAGATGGCGCTGCCCACGCGGACCTGCGTCGCCCCGGCCTCCACGGCTTCGGCCATGTCAGCGCTCATGCCCATGGACAAAATGTCAAAGCCGTAGCGCTCAGCATAACGGTCGAAGAGACCGCGCATTCTCTCAAGCGGCGCCATTTTTGCGTCATGCGTCGCCGCAGGCGCCGGAATCGCCATGAGGCCTCGCAGCCGCAGGTTGCGCATGCCCGACACCGCCGCCAGCACTCCGCCAAGCTCCTCGGGCTTCACGCCGCTTTTCGTTTCCTCGCCGTCAATGTTGACTTCAATGAGAACGTTCAGCTTGTCCATCGTCATCGGACGCTGATCGTTCAATCGCCGCGCAATCTTCACGCGATCAATGCTCTCCACCCAGTCAAAGTGCTCGGCGACCATCCTCGTCTTGTTCGCTTGGAGCGGCCCGATGAAATGCCACGTGAGGCGCATCTCCGGATGGTTCGCCCGGAACCAGTCCACCTTGTCGCAGCCTTCCTGCGCGTAGTTTTCGCCAAAGTCCCGCTGGCCGCACTCGGCGACCGCAAGCACCGCCTCGGCGGGGAACGTCTTCGAGACCGCCAAGAGCTCCGTCCAGGCGCCCCAGCGCCGCGTTTCGGCTTCGAGCCGGGCCTTCACTTCGGCGTAGCGCACCTTGACGCCCGCCAAATCAAGTTCCGTTGCCACGCTGTCCGTCATCGTCTCTTCCTTTATTGAATTGTTTGCACCACTGCCGACGCCTCCTGCCAGGGCGCCGCTGCGGCGGCATTGTAGGCGGCTTCCAATCCCAGCGCCGAAAGCGCTCGAGCCATTTCTGCGTCAGGGGGCGCCGCCACGTCCACCACAGCGCCCGTCACCGGATGCGGAAACGCCATCCGAGCGCAATGGAGCATCAGCCGGTCCGTCCCCCACCAAGCGGCGGCCGTCCGGTTCAAGGGGCCTTTCCCGTAGGTAGCGTCTCCCAGAATCGGATGCCCGATGAATTTCAGATGCCGACGGATTTGATGCCGCCGTCCCGTCACAGGCTCGGCGCCCGCCAAAGTGACGCGAATCGAAGGGAAGTCCCCGAATTCGACGGGGATGACGCTTTTCCCCCAGGGGGCGAGCAACGTCTGCGCGTCCTGCGCCTCCGTCTTCTGCATGCGCAGGTACGCGTCCTTCACGGGCGTCAAGGGATGCGCAATTCTGAGGGGCGCCTCGATCCAGCCGCGAGCGATGAGCGCATAGCGCTTACGCACAGCGCCCGCCGCCCAGGCTTCGCCCATGGCCGCCGCCGTCGCCGAATCAAAGGCAAAGACCAGAACGCCCGAGGTGCCGCGATCCAGTCGATGCACGGCGTAGACGCGGCGTCCGAAGAGGTCGCGCGCCATTTGAAGCGCGTATGCCTCCTCGCGAGGCGACACCTCGCTGCGGTGCACAAGAAGCCGCGGCGACTTCATGACGATTCCAAGCGAATCGTCCGCGTAAAGCGGCGCCACGGAGGGGACGAAGTCTTCCGGCATGTCTTTTTCCTGGTTCCAAAAGTCGAAGCGGCGATTTTACCGGCCGCCTCCGCAGAGAACAGCTGCCGGTCGTTTTTCCCGCCTTGATACGGAAATCTGTTTTCCCAATAAAATCAATAATTATCAGCATCACATCAAAGCCCTTCTGCGACATTCACCTTATCCACCATTTCTGTGGACATTCCCCGTCTGCTCCGAAAAAGCCCCGTGCTTTCAGTTGCTTGCTCACGTGCTTATTTTTTGAGCACGCAAATTTCCCGTATCAATCCTCCCAAAACAACCGTCGGCACCGGGCGCCAAAAGAACTAGTCCGAACGGCTCAAGGGCTTAATTCCTTGGTCCACGCCGGTTTAGGGCACCCTCCCCTACGGACTTATTTACGTCAACGCTATATCTTCAGAGAATAGCGACATACGCAAAACCCCCAAGGAAATGCCATGGCTGTGAAACTCAACGCTCCCACCGCCGAACTCGTCAAGATCGACGTCAACACTCACCCGCTCTTTTGCCGGGTGTGGAAGGAAGGCGGCGCAGCGCGCATCAACAAGGAAAACGTCGCCGCTTTCCGCGCAACCGACGGCCTCGCCGTCCTCTGCCTTGCGGACGACCCCGTGATGTACAAAGAGACGCTTGACATGGCGGCGATCGCCCCGGAGCTCTTTGCCTCCTTTGAAGACGCCTTGTCCGCCGCGGGCTTCACGGATCCCGCCGAAGGACGTGCCGTCGCTGCGAGCCTTGGCCTTCGCAAGCTCCCCGCCGTCGCGGTCTTTCTCTACGGCGACCTGATCGGCGCCATTGAAGGCCTCAAGACCTGGGAGGACTACCAGACGGAGCTCGTGAAGATTCTCACGGCCCCCGCCAAAGCAAAGAAGTCCATCCCCATCGCCGCCCTCTAATTTTCTTTGAAGAGACTCATCATGAATTCCGCTGAAGTCGCAAAGACCGCCGTCAAGACCGTCACCGGGCTCACGCCCGCCGAAGAAAAGGAAGCCGCCCGCCAGGTGCTGAAGCTTTTGAAAAACGCCCGGACCGCCGTCGCCGACGGCAGCGCCGCAGGCGACGTCCACTGGGTGGACGATCTTGTGACGCTCTCTTCGGGCGCCAAGCAGTTTCTCTTTCAGACGCTGGGGCGCGGCGAAGTGAAGATCAGCCTCTTTGCGGGCGAAGCAAGCGCCGAAGAAACCGAAATTCCCGGTCTCTGGAAGATGATGATCGGACGGCAGACGTCACTTGTAGCCGGGCGCCTTCCCCGCTCCGTCACCGCCGCCATCAATCAGGGGGACGACGACATCACCGAGCCCGCCAAAAAGCCCGAAGGGCTCTTTGCCGCGCAGGCCCTCATTGCGGAGCTGCGGGAGACTCTGAAGGAAGCTGACCTCTCCGTCATTCCGGAAACGGCCGTGCGGCAGATCGACCTGCTGCACCAGCCATTGTCGCCTGCGGACGTGAACTACGTTCTGGCATCCCTTGGCACGGGCAAGACCGCCGTCGACATTTCGGGCTTTGCCAAAACCCGCATCGACTCCACGCGCGTCAAGGGGCTGTGGCGCACCCGCATTCTCAACAACGCCGGCAAGCCCCTCATGGATGCGCTCACCGTAGCGCTCATTCCGCCAGAGGTGCCCGCAGGCAGCGACGACTGGCCCGAGAGCCTGAAAAAGCTCGACGACACGATCGAATGGATTGAAAGCGACATAAAGCGCGGCGTTTTGGGATAAATGCCATGAGCCAGTTTGCAGATTCCGCCACCGTCGAGCGGCTTCTAAAAGAGCGCCGCCGCGAGCGCCTTTCCGGCAATCCCGTCATGCAGTGCAAAGTCTGCTGGTACGTGTACGACCCCGAGGAAGGGTGTCCGGAAAATGAAACGCTGCCGGGAACGCCCTTTGCTCAACTCCCCGACTGGTGGTGCTGCCCGCATTGCGGCGCGGCGCGCGACACCTTTTTAGTCGCGGACGACGACCTGCAGCATGGAGAGAACGAATGATGGAAGAACGTCCCGTGACGCTCATTCGAGCCCCGCGCCCCTGGAATCAGGGAAAGGCGGCCGAAGCCTACGAAAAGGCGCATCCCGCAGTCCCCCGAAGCGACTTCAAGCCCGAGGAAGGGCGGCTTCGCGTCTTTGCTGCGGACCCCGCGCCCTTCTTTGCCGCCGGCTTTGAAGAAGTCCTGCAGCGTCGCATGAAGGGGCTCCCCATCGTCTCGCCGCACCTTGCGGTGCGCGTGCTGCCCTTCAAGCGCACCGGCTGCCACTGGATCGGCGCCGTCGTGACGCCCTGGTCCGTGCAGGCCGTTTTGGCGTGCGGCGACCGCAATCACTGGAAATCGCTTCCGGCCGGGGTCACCGTGGACTTGAAGTTGGCGGGCGGCGCCTTCACCTTCCTCTCGGTGAAGGACTGCATTCTCGGCCAGTACCTCATGTGCTCCCTGAAGAGCCCCGTGCACGACTTTGCGGATCAGGCGGCAGCGGACGCGTTCGCCAAAACGTGCCTTGACCTCATGACAACAAAGGCGGCGGACGAAGCCGAAAAGCCCGCGAAAGCGCCTCAGGCAAGCCGACTCTCGGCGCCCGTCTCGCGCCGCGGTCTTTTCACGCGCGTCGTGAAGGAGGCCTCATGACCTTCACAGAAGGCACCGTTCAGATTCGCGCGAGAAAGCGGCCGGACGAAGCGCGCTTTGACGTCGCCGTTCGCTCCACGCGCCGCGCCGCGGTCGCTCGCGCCCTCACAGGCATGGACATGCACACCTCGGCGCCCGTGACGCTTTTGACGTCCGTCTACTCGCTCTGCCCCGAAGCGCACCGCGCCGCCTGGCTTGCCGCCGTCGCCGCCGCGAGCGAGACACCCGCGCCGCTTTTCTCCGAGCGCGTGAAGCTTGAAGCCGCCGCGGAGCACCTGCGTTTTCTCGCCTTTGACGCACCGAAAGCGCTGGGACTGCCGCCCGCTTCTGACTTGAAGCGGCTCGGCGCCTTGAGGCTCACGGCCATGCGCACGTTTGCCGTCGAGAAGCCCGACTTTCGTCCACTGGCAGACGCAATCCGTGACGCCGTCGCCGCCTTTGTGACGGGCGGGCCGCTCGATCACTTCTCCGCCACGCAGTCACTTCCCGATCTCGCCGCGTGGATGACACACGGCCAGACGATCGCCTCCCGGCTCTTTGCAAAGCTCTGGGCCGCCGATCTCACCGCGGAGCGCTTTGCCGCACCCGCCTTGTCGCCTGAGACACCCGAAGTCGCTGCTCACTGGCTGGACGCCCCGGCCTTTGACGCCATGGCGCCCGCCGCCCCTGGCGCCCCGCGCATGACGGGCGCCTTTGTGCGCGAGTCGGACCGCCCCTTGATCCGCGCCGTGCGCGAGCGCTACGGCCACTCGGTGAGAACGCTCTTTGCGGCGCGCCTGACCGAACTCATTGCGCTTGTGACCGCCCCCGCCACGCGCCCCTGGGTGCGCGCTTCGCACACCGGCGAGCGCGAAGGCACGGCGCTCGTGGAATGCGCGCGCGGCCTTCTCATTCACCGCGTGCGCCTTGCAAAAGACGGCGCGCACGCCAAACACGTCACGATCGTCGCTCCCACCGAGTGGAACTTTGCGCCAGGCGGCCCCTGCGAAGCGCTGCTTGCCGCCCTCCCCGCGGAAACCGCGGACGAATTCCGCGACAAGGCCCGATGGGTGACGACGGGACTTGACGCCTGCATTCCCTACGCGTTTGACGTCACGGACGCCGCGCCCACTGAAACGGAATTTCCCCATGCATGAAGTCTCGCTCGCCGAAGGCATTGTTGAAGCGGTTGCCAAAACCGCAACCGCTGAAGCCGTCTCCCGCGTTCTTTCCGTGCGCGTCGCCGTGGGCGAACTGGCGGGCGTGGACTGCGACGCCCTGCAATTTGCCTGGGCATCCGTCACCCGCGAGGGGCTTCTCAAAGGATCCCGACTCGTGATCGAGCGCCCCGCGGGCGAAGCCTGGTGCATGGACTGCGCCAAGACCGTGCCCCTGCACCGCCACGGCGACGCCTGCCCCGACTGCGGCGGCTGGCACCTCACCCCCGTCGCAGGCCACGAATTGAAAGTGCTCGACTTCGAGATTCCCGACTAACACTGAATCACTTACTTCAAAGGCAACCACCATGTGCACCACCTGCGGCTGCGGCCACTACGAACACACGCACACCCATGTTGACGAACACGGCAACATCGTCACGCACACTCATGATCATGACCACCATCACGAGCATGAACACGGCGCCTCGCGCACCGTGACGGTGGAGGAGGACATCCTCGCTCGCAACAACGCGGACGCCGCGCTCGTGCGCACTTACTTTCGCAAGAACCACATTCTCGCCCTGAACCTCGTGAGCTCGCCCGGCTCCGGAAAAACAGAGCTTCTTTCCGCCACCGTGCGCCACGCGGCCATGAAGGACGTGCTGATGGGCGTCATCGAAGGGGACCTGCAGACGGACAACGACGCGGCGCGCATCCGCACCGCAGGCGCCCGCGCGATCCAGATCAACACCGGCCGCGGCTGCCACCTCGAAGCCCGTCAGGTGCTGCTGGCCTTGGGGGAACTCAAGCCCGACGCGAAGTCCGTGGTCTTCATCGAAAACGTCGGCAACCTCGTCTGCCCGGCGGAATTTGACTTGGGCGAAGCCCACAAGGTGGCCGTGATCTCCGTCACCGAAGGCGACGACAAGCCCTTGAAGTACCCGGACATGTTTGCGGCGGCGGACCTCATGATCATCAACAAAACGGACCTCGCCCCCTACGTGAAGTTCGACCTCGACCGCTGCGAAGCCAACGCCCGCAAGGTAAATCCGAAAATCACCGTGCTGCGGCTTTCGGCCGCAACGGGCGACGGCATGGCCGCCTGGTGCGAGTGGCTCAAGGCCCAGCTCACGGTGGCGTCCCTTTAAAAGGCCCCCATCATGCGCATTCGGGAAACGTTTCGCATCCGCGGCCTCGTGCAAGGCGTGGGGTTCCGCCCCACGGTCTGGCACACCGCAAAACGCCTTGCCTTGACGGGCTTCGTCTTCAATGACGCCGAGGGCGTCGTCGCCGTCGTCGAAGGGGAGGAGGCCGCCGTCCGCTCGTTTGAGCCGACGCTGAGGCAGGACGTGGCGCAGCACGCGCCCTTGGCGCGCATCGACGTCGTGGAGTCTCTAGGGGCCGAAGCCCCCCGAGGCGACACCGACTTCCTCATCACGGAAAGCCGCGCGGGCCGCGCCCGCACGATGGTGACGCCCGACGCCGCCACGTGCCCCGCGTGCACGAAGGACATCTTCACCACGACGAACCGCCGCTACCGCTACGCCTTCACGAACTGCACGCACTGCGGTCCTCGCTTTACGATCACGCGGCACATTCCCTACGATCGAGCGCAAACGAGCATGGGCACTTTTGCGATGTGCCCCGCCTGCCGCAAGGAGTACGAGAACCCCGCGGACCGGCGCTTTCACGCGCAGCCCAACGCCTGCCCCGTGTGCGGCCCCCGGCTCTTTCTCACCGATCCCCAAGGCCGCGAACTTGCGGGCGATCCCATCGCCGAGACGCTGCGCATCATCCGCGCAGGCGGCATTGCGGCCGTAAAGGGCCTCGGGGGCTTTCACCTCGTGTGCGACGCCGAAAACGAAAGGGCGGTCGCCCAACTGCGTCGCCGCAAAAACCGCAGCGAAAAAGCCTTCGCCGTGATGTGCGCCAACGCCACGGCCGCTCAGGCGCTCGCTCAGTTTTCCGAAGCGGGGCTTGCGTCCCTCTCGTCGCCCGCGCGCCCCATCGTACTCGCCCCCCAAACGCCCGAGTGTGCGTCGCGCCTCGCCCCGTCGGTTGCGCCCCAATACGTTGAAATCGGCCTGATGCTCCCCTACACGCCGGTGCACCTGCTGCTCTTTTTTGAAGCACTGGGACGCCCCGACGGGGGCATTCCCGAAACAGCCTGCGGCCCCGTCTTCGTGATGACGAGCGCCAACCCTGGGGGCGAGCCGCTTGTGATCGACAACGGCGAGGCGCTCGCGCGTCTTGCGGGCATCGCCGACGTCTTTCTCATGAACAACCGCCCGATCGTGGCGCGCTGCGACGACTCCGTCGTGCGCGATATGGCGGGCGTCGTGCGCTGCGTGCGCCGCGCCCGAGGCTTCACGCCGCTTTCGCTTGCCATCCCCGAAGGGCCGGACGTTCTCGCCTGGGGTCCCTACTTGAAGACCACGGCCTGCGTCACGCGAGGGCAAGAAGCCTTTCTCACCGAACACATCGGCGACACGGACAACGCCGCCGCCTGCGACGCCCTCGTCACGTCCGCCGATCATTTCCTCGACATTTTGGAAGTGGCGCCCGAAGCCGTCGCCTGCGACGCGCACCCGGACTTCTTCTCGACGCACGGAGCCGAGCGCATGGCTCGCTCTCGCGCCATTCCCCTTTTTTCCGTGCAGCACCACCACGCGCACATTGCGGCGGTAGCAGGCGAGCACGGCCTCGCGGAAAAGCCCGTCTGGGGGCTCGCGATGGACGGCACGGGGCTGGGAGAAGACGGCGCCGCCTGGGGCGGAGAGCTTCTGCTCGTTCTCCCTGACGGCACCTTCCGTCGCGTCGGGCACTTGAAGGAAATGCCGCTGCCGGGCTTTGACAAGGCGGCGCGCGAGCCCCGCCGCATGGGGGCGGCAATGTGCCTTGCGGCCGGCCGCGACGACGTCATCGAAACGCTCTGGCCCGCCTTCAAGGGACTTCCCCTCCGCGAAGTGATCCGAAGCCCCCGGCTTTCGGGGCGCACTACGAGCCTTGGGCGTCTTTTTGATGCGGCCTCTGCCGTGCTGGGCCTCGTGGAAGTCATGAAGGACGAAGCCTATGCGGCAGTGCGGCTTGAAAGCGCCGCCTTCGGCCGCGCAGGGCGCGTGATCGACGGCGCCTGGTCCGTCGATCAGGGCGTTCTCGACTTTGCCCCCCTTTTTGCGCACCTCATCCGAGAGCGCCTCTCCGACACTTTCGACGCCAGCCAGTGCGCCGCCGACTTTCAAGCGACGGTCGCCGAAGGGCTCGCCCTCTGGGCGCACGACCTCATCACGGACGACGCCCCGGTGTGCCTTGCGGGCGGCTCGTTTCTCAACCGAACGCTCGCCCAGCAAATTCCTTCGCAGCTTGCCTTGCTCGGCCACGCGGTTTACCTTCCTGAAGCGCTCCCGCCCGGCGACGGCGCCGTGAGCTTCGGGGAAGCGCTCGTTGCCCGGGCGCGAATGATTCATCAAGGAGTCTGACCATGTGTCTTGCGGTTCCCGCTCAGATTCAGTCCGTCGACGGCACGAGCGCTCTCGCGCTTACCGGCGGCATCACCAAAACCATTGACGTCTCCCTCACGCCCGACGTCGCCCCTGGCGACTGGGTGATCGTCCACGTGGGCTTTGCCCTGCAAAAGATTGACGCCCGCAAGGCGCAGGAAACGCTTGCCGCGATGGACGCCGTCGCCAACGCCGCGAAGGAGGCCTGATGCAGTACGTCACCGAATACCGCGACCGCGAGAAGGCCTCAGGCATTGCCCGGCAAATCGCCGCGGAAGCCGACCCCAATCGCTCCTACCGCTTCATGGAGTTCTGCGGCGGCCACACGCACGTCCTCGCACGCTGGGGCCTTTCCGAACTTCTGCCCGCCAACGTGAAGATGATCCACGGCCCGGGCTGCCCCGTGTGCGTGCTTCCCATCGGCCGCATCGACACGGCGCTCGAGCTCGTTAAAAATCCTCAGGTAACGCTCTGCACCTACGCTGACCTGATGCGCGTTCCGGCTTCGGGCGGCATGACGCTTTTTAAAGCCAAGGCCCAGGGCGCGGACGTTCGCATGGTCTACTCCCCCATGGACGCCGTAGCGCTTGCGAAAGCCAGCCCTGAGCGCGAGGTGGTCTTCTTTGCGATCGGCTTTGAAACAACGACGCCACCGACAGCCGTTGCCGTGAAGGCTGCGGCCGCGCAGAATCTCGCGAACTTCTCCGTCGTCTGCTCGCACGTCCTGACACCCGCCGCGATGGAGCACATCCTTCTGGGGAAGATTCATCTCGACGGTCTCGTGGGGCCCGCGCACGTCTCCACCATCATCGGCGAAGCGCCCTACCGCCACTTCACCGAGCACCATCACATCCCGGTCGTGATTTGCGGCTTCGAGCCCCTGGACATGCTGATGACAATTCTGATGCTCGTGCGTCAGGTGAACCGGGGCGCAGCTGAAGTCGAAAACGAATTCACGCGCGGCGTCTCGCCCGAAGGGAACACCACCGCCATTGCCTTGGTAAAGGAAGTCTTCACAAAGCGCACGACGTTTGCGTGGCGGGGCCTGGGTCTTGTCCCTGAAAGCGCCTTGGCGCTCTCGCCCCAATACGAGCGCTTTGACGCCGAAAAGAAGTTCGGACTCAAAGAGCGCGTCGTCCCCGAAAACAAGGCCTGCGAATGCGGCGCCATCCTGCGTGGCGAAAAGGAGCCGCGCGACTGCCGCGCCTTTGGCACGGTGTGCACGCCGATTCATCCAATCGGCGCCTGCATGGTCTCCAGCGAAGGCGCCTGCGCCGCCTTCTATTCCTACGAACAGCGTCGTCTTTCCTAAGAGGTGCCCACCATGGCAGCAAAACCCAACTACATCCGCCCGCTCGACCTCAAGAAGGGCTTTGTGGACATGCCCTTTGGCGCCGGCGGCCGCGCCACGGCGCAGCTGATCAGCGAAGTCTTCGCTTCGGCCTTCAAGAACGAATACCTTGAGCAGGGCCACGACGGCGCGCTGATGCCTGCGGTGAAGGGCCGTCTGGTGACGGCCTGCGACGGCCACGTCGTGAATCCCTTGATCTTCCCCGGGGGCGACATCGGGCGCCTCGCTGTTTCGGGCACCGTAAACGACGTCGCGGTCTGCGGCGCCAAGCCCCTCTACCTCACCGCGTCCTTCATCCTCGAAGAAGGCCTGCCGCTTGCTACGCTCAAGACCGTCGTGGACTCCATGGCGGCGACCGCAAAGGAAGCGGGCGTGCTGATTGTCACGGGCGACACGAAGGTCGTGGAGCGCGGGCACGGCGACGGCATCTACATCGCAACGACGGGCATCGGCGAAGCCTATCCCGACGTCTACATCAGCGGTCAGAACGCCAAGCCCGGCGACGCCGTGCTCGTCACGGGCACGATGGGCGACCACGGTCTCACGATACTTTCCAAACGCGAGGGCCTCACCTTCGGCAACGACTTGGAAAGCGACTGCGCGCCGCTCTCGGACATCACCTCCGCACTCGTTGAAACACTCGGCACCCGCGTGCACGTCCTCCGAGATCCGACGCGCGGGGGGCTTGCCACCACCTTGAACGAGATCGCCTCGCAGTCTCAGGTCGGCATTGAATTGGACGAAGCAGCGATTCCAATAAAAGAAGCCGTGCAGTCGGGCTGCGAATTTCTTGGGCTTGATCCCCTCTACGTCGCCAACGAGGGAAAGCTCATCGTCATCGTGGAAGAGGCCGTGAAGGACGAGGCGCTTGAGATCATTCGCGCCAACGCCAAGGGGCGCGACGCCGCCTGCGTAGGCCGCGTGACGTCGGCGCATCCCACGGAAGTGCGCATGCAGACCCTCCTCGGAGGGCATCGTCTCGTGGACTGGCTCAACTCCGATCCCCTGCCCCGCATCTGCTGATTGACGCGGCCCTCTTCGTCAAACAGCCCGAAAGGACGCGACATCCTTCCGGGCTTTTTTACCACTGTCTGCACTCAAACCAGAAACTGCTCCAACGCCTCCGCCGCCGCTTCTCAAGCCGCCTGAAACTCGTCCTCGAGCCCGTAGTTCCAAAGGTAGTCCGCCACATGGCAGAGAAAGGCGTGCGGATTGCCGATGAGAAAAACGGCGTCCTTCGTGCGGGCGCGCTCCAACACCTGCGGATCCACGGCCTCAGGACTCGTTTCCGCCAACGACCGCATCGAGTCCTCGTAGCGCGCAATGCGATAGGCGTGAAGGAGCTCCTTCACCGGCGTGCGGTCGCAAAGCTCCCGGCGAATCCACACCGTGCCGCCCGCCTCCACGAGAAACTTCACCCAGTCAGCATTACCCTTCATCGTGCGGATGTCGGAATCGATGCCGAGCTTCGCCCCCGCCGCCACGTCCTGCACCTTCGTCTTCTCGCGGGCGTTGTCGTAGCCGTCGCGCGTGACGAAGATTCGGCCGTCCTTCAAAAGGAAATCCGTGATGGGTTCGCTTCCCACCGTGCCGTGCCCCACGATGAGGACGACGTCTTCACCCTTCAAGCTTGAGAGCACCTTCGGGGTCAATTCCTTTCCTTCCGGGCCCGGCGGCAGTTCGTTCAGCAAGTTTTCCAACGGCTCGCCGTCGCCGCGCTCCACGGCAAAAACCGCGGCGGCCCAGCGGCCGGCGTCAATCTTGTGCGAAGCCTTCTTTCGGCGTTTCAAAAATTCAAACATAGCGCTCCATCCTATGTCCCGCATTTTCGCATGAATTTGACACACCCAAGAAAAAACGCCGCCCGATTCGCAAAAAGCAAATCCAAGGCGGCGTTCTCTACCCGCGCAAAAGTCAGACCGAAGCCTGCCAGCGGCCGGCATCCTCCGTCTTTTTGCCGATCAATTCCTCGTAGGCCGCCTGATTCTCGTCGTCATAGACACAGAAGACGATGTCCTTCAGGGTGGAGCCCCCTGCCAGACATTCGTTCACGACCACGAGCGCCACCGTCGCCGCCTCGCGCTTGGGATAGCCGTAGAGGCCCGTCGAAACGCAGGGAAAGGCAATGGATTGCAAGCCGCGAATGCGAGCCGTCTCCATGCAGCGCGCGTAAGCGCGAGCAAGAAGCGCCGCCTCCCCTTCACCGCCCCCGCACCAGACGGGACCCACGGCGTGAATGACGTAGCGCGCCGGCAAACGGAAAGCGGGCGTGATCTCTGCCCCGCCCGCAAAGCAACGTCCGTACTCGCCCACGAACTGGCGGCAGGCTGTGCGAAGCGCCGTCCCCGCCTTTTCATGAATCGCCTGATCAACGCTTCCTGCGGGAGAAAAGTCGGCGTTTGCGGCGTTCACCACCGCATCGGTCTTCAAAGTGCTAATGTCCGCGCGCACGATATGAAGCCGCACGCGCTGTTCTTCGGTAAGTTCGAGAGGCATGGCTAAACGAGTGGTTGATTATCGGCGACGTCGCTCCGCCACCGCCGAGCGCAGCTCCTGCGCGCGCCAGCCGGCGACCGCCATGACGGCAAAGTATGTCACAGCAGCTGCGGCGATGACCCCCGCCGCAAGGAGTAGGCGCCTCCCCCAAAGGGACTGCATGGCCGCCCAGTCAAACTGCGCGTTGATGACCCAGAGGACAGCCCCCATCGCCGCCGCAGCGACGATCGTGCGCACGAAATAGAGGATCCAGCCCGCAAGAGGCCGGTACCAGCTGCGCTTCAAAAGAACGGTGAGGAGCGTGAGCGCATTGAAGCACGCCCCGAGCGCCACCGAAAGCGCAAGCCCCGCGTGCGCAAACTGCGGCACGGTGACAAGGTTGCAAGCCTGAACGAAAATCACGGACGCAATCGCCGCCTTCACCGGCGTCTTGATGTCCTTTCTGGCGTAGAAGGCGGGCGCGATGATCTTGATGCCGATCAAGCCCAAAAGCCCCGCCGCGTAGCCTTCGATCGCGATCGCGGTCTGCATCACGTCGCCCGACGTGAAGTTTCGGCCCTGAAAAAGCACTGCCGCTAAAAGCTCCGCGCAGAACCACAAGCCCACCGCCGCCGGCACGGCAAAGAGCACCACGAGACGCAGCCCGCGGTCCAAAAGTCCGTTGTAGCGCTCGAGCTCCCCGCGGTTGAAGGCGGACGCAAGGCTCGGCAGCAGCACCGTCCCCAGCGCGACGCCCAGCATCGCGGTCGGGAATTCCATCAAACGATCGGCGTAGGAAAGCCACGTCACGGCGCCGTTTGAAAGCCGAGACGCAATGTTCGTATTGATAAGAATGGACAAGGGCGCAACCGACACCCCCACCACGGCCGGAAGCATCAGCTTCAAGGTCTGGCGCACCTTGCCGTCCTTCACCGCCGCCGCGGGCGACGTGAGCTTCGGGAAGACGCCCAGACGCTTCAAGGCGACGAGCTGCGTTCCGAGCTGCAGCACGCCTCCCCCGATCACGGCGATTGCAAGCGCCCAGACGGGCTCAGCGAGAAAGGGCGTGATCGCCAGAATGCAGACGATGAAGCTCACGTTCAAAAGCACCGGCGTGAAGGCGGGCACCGCGAAGTGCTTCCAGGTGTTCAACACCGCCGCCGCAAACGCCACGAGGCTCATGAAGATGATGTACGGGAACATGAAGCGCGTCAGCGCCACCGCCAAATCGAACGTTTCGGGGTGCTCCGCAAAGCCCGTCGCAATCACCCAGATGACAGCAGGCGCAAAGATGACGCCCGCAACGCTCGTAAGAAAGACCGCCCCCGCAAGGAGCGAAAACACGTGCGAAATGAATTCCTTCGTGCGCTCAGGACTTTCCTTCTCCTTCACGTCGGAGAGCATCGGCAGAAAGGCCTGAGAAAAAGCGCCTTCCGCAAAGAGACGCCTCAAAAGGTTCGGAATACGAAAGGCGACGTAAAAGGCGTCCGTCGCCCCCGTCACGCCGAAATAGCGCGCAATCAACATGTCGCGCACCAACCCCGTCACGCGGGAGAGCAAAGTCATCGCCGACACGACGGCCGCCGAACGCAGTAGAGACATAGGAGAGGCTTCTTTCTTTAGCGCCGAAAAAACAACGGCTTCGGCGCTTTATCAAATCAAGGTTTTTAGATATAATGCGGGGCTTTTCAGAGACGCCCCCTTCCGATTCAGCCCTGAGGGCGGGAAGGAACGACTCGGAAAAGAAACGTGATTTTAACCAACCGGCCGAGCCCACGGCCAAATGATGTTCTCGTGGCGCACACCGGTTTTTGCTACGTGTGTGCCTGGTAAGTTCATCAGGCAATTCATTGTTTTCAGGAAGCATAAATGGCCAATACCAAACAAGCTCGCAAGCGCGCCCGTCAGGCGGTTGCCCGCAACCAGCACCTCTCTGCCCAGCGCAGCCAGTACCGCACCGCCATCAAGAAGGTGCGCAAGTTGATCCTCGCCGGCGACAAGGCCGCCGCTCAGGAAGCCTTCAAGGCTGCCCAGTGCGTGGTCGACTCCATGGCTGGCAAGGGTGTCCTGCACGCCAACGCCGCTGCTCGTCACAAGAGCCGTCTGTCTGCCGCTATCAAGGCGATGGCTTAATTGTTGAGCTGAGCTCACGAGCTTGATGGTCGCCGCAGACCTTCCGTCCCTCAGCTGAACGTCTGCACCCTGCGTCATTCAAGTTCCCAAAAAACGCACCGCATTGCTCCGCGGTGCGTTTTTTATTGCCCAAAACCAGTATATTGCGATCTTATAATGTTCGTTTTGCTGCACTGTCTTTTTGGGAGCCTGCCGTGGGCATCTATCTCAACCCGGACTCATCCGACTTTCTGACTTCTTTTGCCACAAAGCCTTTTGACGACACTTCCGAACTGATGGTCTACACCGACAGCGTCATGGAGTCGTCGATGAGTCTCACCTGCGTCGCCTTTTCGCCTCGTTCTGGCAAAACGACGGCGTGCGACATGCTGGCTGCCTACTACTCCGCCAACGAGCGCGCCCATCGATTCTTTGACAACCGCCGCATTGCCCTGCCCGACAACCTCGGCGCCACAGAGGACTTCCACTGCCGACTGCTGGAGCCGCAACCGTACGGCATCCACCGGGGGCGATTTGACGTGCTCCGCTGGAACACCGCAGATTTTGTCACCCAGTGCGGCAGTGACTTTCTTTCATCACTGACCGAAGCCATCGGCACTGAGCTTCGTCAAGCCTTCTCCATCGAATTCAGCCGCGGCAGCGACCTTCGCAGCGAACTGGACGCCGTCACCTGCCACACCCGCCGCCGCTTTTACGTCATCATCGACGACTGGGACGCACCGTTTCTGCTGATGCCCGCCAATACCGAAGGGCACCTCGCCTACCTGCGCACGCTGCTTCGCCTCTTCAAGTGCGGCCTCAACACCTCAGTCGCCGGCGCTTTTCTTGCTGGCGTGCTGCCAATTCCCAAAATAGGCGCCTCGCCGCTCAACAACTTCTGCGAATACTCCACCTTCATGCCGGGACTCGTCGAACGATTCTTTCAGCGCCGTGCCGACGCAAGCCCTGTCCCTATCGCTACGTTTCTTCTGGAGCGTCCCGAAGGGCTCGAAATAAAGCTTCACGCACTGCTTGCGGGCGAGAAGCTCCGCATCAACCCCAACGCCTTTCTCAACCGACTCACGGGACTGCGCTCCACCGACGTTGCCCTGACGCTCTTCGTGTACTTCGGCTACCTCCACTTCGATCTGAACGCATCCGCCGTAACCCTCGTCAATCCTGCCGCCCGCTACGAAGTTGAGCACTGGCTTGCGCACTGAACGCAATATCCCCCGCGTCCATGCTTTGCCGCGCGAATCCCTTTCAAATCCGAAACAGCTGGCTTAAACTGTTACTTTTCTTCTGTTTCAACCCTGCATTTCCATGCTTCTTTCCATCGTCATCCCCTGCTACAACGAAGAGCAGGTTCTGCCCGAATCGATCAAGCGCATCGAAAAGGTGGTCACGATACTGCAGGATGTCGCCCGTACATTTGACAAATCGAAGTGCCATCGCTTTTTTAGCGACAAATCAAATGTAATCGCGGGGGGGGGTACTGGTCGAAACTGAACTCGTCTTTGTAAACGACGGCAGTTCCGACAAGAC